>VBEQ01000070.1 GCA_005881235.1 Chloroflexota bacterium
GAAGAAGATTCCGGCAAACGCAGATCCGGTGACGGCGCCGGCTCCTAACAGGCCCAGCAGTGCCAGGAGAGAGAAAAGCGCGCCGATGCCTGCGAGAATAGCGACCACCAGGCCAACCACCTTGGCATCGAAGTTGACCTTTACCGGTGGATCGTTAGCGAATGGCGGGTTGACGAGCGTGTCGAGTGCGGCCATATGTCCTCCGTCCGAGTTATTTGGCGTCATAGTAAACCTGCCAGACTAGGCGTGCGTGTCATTTCAGACGGCGGTGAGTGGCTGGCACGATTTCTACATCCTTGCCGGCACGGCCGCCGCCACTCTGGTGGGCCTTCTGTTCGTCGGGCTGTCGTTGCACCTGCGGGTCGTGATCGCGAGTTCCGAGGTCCGCAGCCTCGCCCGCGTGACACTGGCGAACTTCGGCGCGATGCTCTTCGTCGCCCTTTTCATGGTCATTCCTCAGGACCGCTCGACGGCGGCCGTCGAGCTGATCGCCTCGGGTCTCGCCAGCCTCGTCATCACGGCGCCGAGCCTGGTCGGGGCATTGCAAAGCCAGGACCGGACCCTGCAAATGCGACCGCGTGATCGTGCCCGGCTGCTCCTGCGGTTCGGATTGAGCGTTGCCAGCTACCTCGCCATCACCGTGGCGGGCGCGCTGCTCTTCTCATCGACCCAGGCGTTTACCTGGCTGGTAGTGGCGACCGTGGTCCTGCTGCTCGTCTCCTTGCGCAATACCTGGGACCTGCTGGTCACCGTCGGAGAGGTGGCCCTGGGACGAGATTGATGGTGGGCACGCCGTACTGGTCCTGCAGGCGAGCCGCGATCAGGGAGCGATGGCAGGCGCGAGCGTCTCGCTCGACGCACAGGAGCGCCGAGGTCGCGTCCTCCGGCAGTGACCCGAGGATGGCTCCAAGGTCGACCTGGTCGAGCACCTCGTGGAGGTAGCGCCGCCTGTACTCATCGGCCAGCTCGACTCGTGAGCGCTTTCCGACTCTGAGCCGGTCGTCCTCCCGGTATTGCAGCTGGCGCAACTCAGTAGGGGGCGCTAGCTCCGGATCGTGCCGGTAGAGGATCCCGGCCTGCGCCAGGGCCGCCTGCAAGCGGAGCGAATTGGCCCAGGCGTATTCGCGGCCGCGGACGCCCCGCCGCTGCCGCACGTCCACCACCATCGCAGCCTGATGGCGCCGGAGCGTGTCGAGGAAATCCTCGAGGTTGGACTGGTAGACGCCCACCGTGGCAACCGTTCGCACGTCGGGCTCAGCCCAAATTAGCTGATGCTGACGACCATGGCCTTCCGCTCCCCGCCCGGGGTTGGAAAGGTCACGGTCTCGCCTGCCCGGCGGTCGAGCAGAGCGCTGCCGAGCGGGGAAACCGTCGAGATCAGACCGCGCGCCATGTTCCCCTCGGTGGGGCCGACGAGCTGATAGGTCGACTCGCCAAACTCGTCGCGCACCACCACGGTGGAACCGATCCGGGCGACACCCTCGCTATTGCGTTCCTCGACGACCTGGGCACGAGCGAGGGTGGCCTCGATGGTCTGGATGCGGCCGTCGAGCATGCCCAGGTGCTGGCGGGCGTCGTGATAGGCGAAGTTCTCGCTCAGGTCTCCCTGGGAGCGTGCCGCCGCGACTTCATCGACCAGGGCAGGACGGCGCGCGCGCAGCTCCGACAACTCGGCCTTGAGGGCCTGGAAGCCGACGGCGGTCATGGGGATCGGGGCGCCACTGTCGTTGGACTTCGCGATCGGTCCATCGTATCGTGACGTGATGGCGGTCAATCTTGCCGCGTTCCTCGGCGTCTCCATCCTGGTCATCGTCACGCCCGGCCAGGACACCGCGTTGACGATCCGCAACACGCTCCTCGGCGGCCGTCGATCGGGGGTGCTGACCGCCACGGGCGTGGCGAGCGGTCAGTTCGTCTGGACCGTCGCCACCAGTGCCGGCCTGGCGGCGCTCATCGTCGCCTCGGAACCGGTGTTCACCGCGCTGAAATTGGCCGGCGCCGCCTATCTCGTCTTTCTCGGCGCGCAGGCGCTCTACGCCGCGTTACGGCCCCGAGATGGTCATGCGAGTGCGACCGTCAAGGTGCATCATGGGCCCGGTCGCGTCGCCGCCTACCGGCAAGGCGTGCTGAGTAACCTCGGGAACCCGAAGATGGCGGTCTTCTTCTCGAGCCTCCTGCCGCAGTTCATCGCTCCCGGGCACGCATCATTCGCGACACTGCTGATGCTCGGTCTGCTGTTCAATGTCATGACCCTCACCTGGCTGACCGGCTACGCGCTGGTGGTGGCGCGAGTCGGCGACGTGCTGCGGCGCGATCGCGTGCGTCGCAGTATGGGGGCATTTACCGGGCTCGTTCTCATCGGCCTGGGGCTACGCCTTGCCACCGAACGCCGTTGACCGGCGGGACGGGATGGGAATAGACGGGCCTCCAGGACCGTTTCGCTGTACATGAACGTGACAGCTTCTGAGCTCAAGCGGTTTCGCGCCGAGAAGGACCACGTATTTGCCAGCGACCCGCACTCGCCGCTGACCGCCGATCAACGCCACAACTTCCAGGGACTGGCCTACTTCGACGAAAATCCACAACTGGTCATCCATGCGGGCATCGACCGCGAGGTCGATCCTGAAGAGGTGCGTATGGGGACGAGTAGTGGCGAGGAACAGGTTTACCATCGCTACGGTCTCGTTCGCTTCCGGGTGGATGATCAGCCGGCGCAGTTGATGCTGTATTCGTCCGAAGACTCCGACGAGCTCTTCATTCCGTTCCGTGACGCCACCTCAGGGCACGAGACGTACGGAGCCGGACGGTACCTGGAGGTGCACGCACACGGCGACGACCTGACCATCGACTTCAACTACGCCTACAACCCCAACTGCGCATACGACCCGAGTTGGAGCTGTCCGCTACCGCCGACAGAAAACTGGCTCAAGGTCCCGATTCGCGCCGGCGAGAAGACGTTTGCTGCCGGGCATGGGGCGATCTCCTAAGCGCTCCGCCCAGAGTGCCGGGCTCGTCCTCTACCGGCGGCGCGACGGAAAGCTGGAAGTGCTGCTCGTCCATCCCGGCGGTCCGTTCTGGCAGAAACGGGATGAGGGCGCCTGGTCGATCCCCAAGGGTGAGATCGCCGAGAATGAGATCGGAATCGAGGTGGCACGGCGCGAATTTCACGAGGAGCTCGGAACGGCGGCGCCCGATGGCGGCGCCACGCCGCTGGGCGAGGTGCGGCAGGCGGGCGGCAAGCTCGTCCATGCGTGGGCCGTGCCAGGTGACCTCGACGTCTCGCGGATGACCAGCAATAGCTTCGAGCTCGAGTGGCCGCCGCGGTCGGGAAGGATGCAGACGTTCCCCGAGGTCGATCGGGCCGAGTGGTTCGACCTTGACACCGCGCGTCGCAAGCTCCTCCCCGCCCAGCGGGCATTCATCGATCGCCTCGAAGAGCAGCGATGACGTTCGCGGAGCTGAGCGGTTACCTCGACCGGCTGGAGTCGACCAGCAGTAGGAACGAGCTGGTGAAGACGCTTGCCGAGCTCTACACCAAGAGCTCGCCTGACGAGATCCAGCCGCTGACATATCTGATCCAGGGCCGGCTCGTCCCGTTCTTCGAGCCGGTCGAGATCGGCCTCGGCGAAAAGCTGGTGATTGCGGCGATTGCCCAGGCCTTCGCAATGGCAGGCCCGGAGGTCGCCAAAATGTTCGGGCGCGTTGGTGACCTGGGCCAGGTAGCGGCCCAGCTCGCCGGACAGACGCCGAGCTCCTCGCTGCCGGTGACCGACGTCCACGCCAGGTTGATGGCAATCGCGGTCGCCGCCGGCGCCGGTTCGGTTGAAAAGAAACGTTCGCTATTTGCGGCCCTGCTCAAAGAGGCCGATCCCGCATCAGCCAAACACCTGGTTCGCATGGCGCTCGGTCGGTTGCGGCTCGGCATCGGCGATCCCACCGTGCTCGATGCCATGTCGTTTGCGAGGAAGGGCGATAAGTCGCTTCGGCCGGTGCTTGAAGCCGCTTACAACCGGGTATCTGACCTCGGCCTGATCGCGAAGACCTTCTGGTCCGGTGGGGAGAGCGAGGTCAACGCGCTCAAGATCACCGTCGGAAGGCCGATCCGGAGTCAGCTTGCCGAGCGCCTGCCCAACCCGGAGGCCGTGATCAAGCGGCTGGGACTGGTCGCCGTCCAACCGAAATACGACGGCATCCGGGTTCAGATCCACAAGAACGGCTCGACGGTCCGCGTTTTCTCGCGCAACCTCGAGGACTACACGCTGATGTTCTCGGAGCTCACCTCGGCCGCCCAGGGGCTGAAAGACGACACCCTCATCCTCGACGGCGAGGCGATCGCGTACAGCAAGGAATTGGAGGAGTACCTGCCCTTCCAGCTGACGGCGAGCCGCCGGCGGCAGCATGGCATCGAGCAGGCGGCGCAGGAGCTGCCGCTGGTCGCCTTCGTCTTCGACATCCTCTACCGAAACGGCCGCGATCTCACCGAGCTACCCTACGAGGAGCGGCTCGCCATGGTCGACGAGGTGATCGCCGGGTCGACGGTGCTGCTCCCGGCGCCCATCATCAAGACCGACTCGGTCGACGTCCTCACCAAGACGCTTCTGGATTCCATCAGCCAGGGACTTGAGGGCGTGGTCGTCAAGCGACCGGACTCGAAATACCAGGCGGGCGCCCGCAACTTCAACTGGGTCAAGCTCAAGCGGCACACCAGCGGAGAGCTCAACGACACCATCGACCTGGTGCTGCTCGGCTACTACTTTGGAAAGGGGAAGCGCGCTGACTTTGGCCTCGGTGCGCTGCTGGGCGGCGTCTACGATGCGGAAAACGACAAGTTTGCCAGCATCACCAAGCT
>VBEQ01000071.1 GCA_005881235.1 Chloroflexota bacterium
CAGGTCGCGGGCGTGCTGTTCATTATCAGCCGGGTAGATGGAGCCGATGCAGGTGCCGACCCCGTGGGCCCAGGCCGCCAGCATCAGGTTCTGCATCAGTCGGCCTTCGTCCATGCAGGTCCAGGCATCGTCGCCATGCATGACGAGTGCAATCCCGAGCGTGGCACTCGCGATATGACCGGCGAAGGCGCCGCATTTCGACAGCGCCCGTAGCGTATCCCGGTTACGCACGACGACCAGGTCCCAGGGCTGCGTGTTCTTGGAGGAACCGGTCCACCGGCCTGTATCGAGGATGTCCCGCAGCACGTCGGATGGAATCTCGCGATCCGAAAACTGGCGCACGGCGCGCAGCGACCGGATCCATTCCGTCTGGGGCACGGGCCCAGTCTATCGGTCTGCTTGACTGGTCCTGCTCGTGAAAGCCGCGGTGTGTCGCGAGTTCGGAAGGCCGCTGGTTATCGAGGACGCTACCTCGATGCGCCGCAACACGGCGAGGTCAGAGTCCGGCTGGCGGCCTGCGGATCTGTCAGAACGACGTCCATAGCATGGAAGGCGCGTGGGGCGGCGTACGAGAAACACTCTCAGTGTTGGTACAACGGCGGTGTGACCCTCGTTGTCATCGGCGGGCCGACGGAGGAGCGAGTTGAGAATGCTGTTCGGGCCTTCGAAGCGGCGGGCTTTCGACGAGCTAGCGCCATCGCCGAGGACCTCAAGCAGGGAAATATCGTGGTGCCGCTACGAGTCGGAGCGGCTGAGATTCTCAAGCAGGCCGACGACAGGGGCATTTTGTACGCCCTCGTCCATCACGGGCCCGACGATCGCATCAAGGACGGAACCTACGCGCGAGCACATCACCGGGTTGAGGCGCCCGAACTGATTGAGCTGGCACGAAGGCTAGGCGCAAACCAAAAGATGTTGGTCACATGTGTCGCCTTCGCATTCAAAGAAGGAATCCCCAAGGACAGCGCTTTTGTGGTCGACGCTCGCTGCCTCGACAATCCTTACTGGGTCGACGACCTGCGTGATCTCGACGGGCGCGACCCAAGAATCGCGCAATTTGTCCTTGATCAGCGCGAGGCTATGGTGTTGTTGGACTCTCTCTGCACGATGCTGGGTGCACTGCTGCCCGCATATCGAGCCCGGGGCCGAATGGAGCTAACTCTCGCGTTTGGCTGCACTGGAGGCCGACAACGTTCTGTAGTCCTAGCCCTTGAACTGGCGCGCCGTCTCCAGGCACGAGGTGACCTCGACGTAGGCGTCGAGTTGCGCGAACTTGAGCAACGTTAAACACCGTGACAGGGGTCGCAAAGTGGTCGGGGGGCGCTATTCAAGAAGTCCTTCTCAGCGACCCTCGAGCGCAGTCAATTTAGCCGGTGCAAGTCGAATGGTTAAGCGGGCATCGAGCGCCAGGATTCCTCTATCCAGGACGAGGAGTGGATTGATTTCGATCTCGGCGATCTCTGGCCGTGCCGCGGCGAGCTGCGACAACGCGCCTAACGCGCGGGCGGCTGCCTCAACATCGAGACGGGGACGGCCGCGGTAGCCCAACAGCAACTGCGCACCGCGTAGCGACCGGATCAGCGCGACGCCCTCGTCGACGGTGACGGGCGCGAGCGCGACCGCCACGTCGTGGAAGAGCTCAGCGGAGATGCCGCCCAGGCCCACCAGCGCGACAGGCCCGAAGCTCCGATCGCGTTTCACGCCGATCAACAGCTCGAGGCCGCGCGCCAGCGGCGCCTCCTTCTCGACGGAGAAGCTTGTTGGGCGCAGTCGGTGCTGCATCTCGCGAAAGGCCTCTTTGAGTGGCGCCTCGCCGGAGATCCCGAGACGTACGCCGCCAGTGTCGCTCTTGTGCATGGCACCGAGAGCCTTGAGCACGACTGGATATCCGATCGCCGCCGCTGCCGCGATCGCCGCGTCCTCCGACTCGGCCGGTCGCGCCTCGGCGAAAGGAATCCCAGCCTCGGCCAGGAGTTGGCGGGTGCCGAAGTAGTCGGTCGGGACGGGCGCCGCCGAGCGGCTCGGGGGTGGAAGGGACGGCACTCCGAGCGGCGGGTTCGCAACGCGGTCGGCACGCCGCCCAAGTGCGAGCGCCGCGGCCTCGATGTCGGCGTAGACCGGCACACTCTCACGGCGCAGCTGCTGGGAGGTGGGCGACTTCGGATACATCGAGTGGACCATCAGGAAACGGCCGGCGTCATGCGCCGCGCGGGTCAAAGCGGTCGCGACGTCGAGCTCGAGGCGTCGATAGTCCTCGGACTGCTCGCTGTAGCCGCCGAAATACCCGGTGACGACGAGGGCATCCGCCTCGTCGGATTGCGCCATCAGGCGGACCACCCGCTCGAAGTTGAAGACGTCTTCTTCGCCAGCGCCGGCGATGTCGACCGGATTGCGGGTGGTGGCGGTCGGCGGCAGGATACCGGCAAGCGACGCGCTCAAACGATCGCTGAACGGCTCGACCAGCAGCCCGCGGGCGATTAGGCGGTCGGCGGCGAGAGCTACGTGACCACCGCCATCCCCCGCGATCGCGACCCGGCGGCCGGCGGGCTGGTGTGGCGCCAGCAGCACCTGGAGGAGGTCGATCATCTGTTGCGGCGTCTCGACCCGATACATTCCGCTGGCTCGACATGTCGCATCGACGGCGATCGAATCACTGACCAGCGCTCCCGTGTGCGACTGTGCGACGCGCGCGCTCGCCGGGGTCGCTCCGATGGTGAGCAGGACGACGGGCTTGCCTGCCGCGGCGGCTGACTCGGCGATCGACGCGAAGGCCCGGCCGTCACCGAAGTCCTCGAGGTAAACCGGTATCGCGCGCGTGGGCGCGTGGCCGATCATCGCCTGAAGACATTCGGCAGCGTCGACGTCTGCCTGGTTTCCGACGGAGATGAAACGCGAGAAACCGAGGCCGGCGTCATGCCCGAGTTGGGCCAGTTCCAATCCTAGGTTGCCGCTTTGCGAGATCAGGCCGACGGATCCCGGGAGGAACCGATCCCAGGTGAGATTTAGCTCGGTCCCGGTGTCGGCGATGCCGAGGCAGTTGGGACCGACCAGTAAAGCGCCCGCCGCGCGGACGCGATTAGCAAACGCCTTCTGCAGCGCCAGCCCGGCGGCATCTTTTTCGCCGATTCCCGCGGTGATCGCGACGATGGCGCGGGCACCGGCCCGCAGTGACTCGTCGAGCGCCGCTTCGAAGCCCGCGGCGCGCACCACGATCGCCACCAGCTCGGGCGGCTGCGGCACATCGGCGAGGGAGCGGTAGCTCGGTTCGCCCAGGATCTGCTCGCCGCGACGATTGACGAGGAACACGGACCTGCGATGCGCGCCCTTCAGCGCGTTGCGTGCCAGGGCGTAGCCCCACTTGGTCGGATCGCTCGAGGCTCCCAGGATCGCCAGGGTTTTGGGATCGAAGAGTGCGCGGAGGTCGCGCGTCAGCGCCGTGTCTGCCCCCCGGCGGTCTGCGGCACGGTGGGAAAGGGCAGGGCGATGGGGTCGGTTTTGAGCCGGCTGTGGCCCTGCGCATCGAAGCGATCCAACCCGAGCTGGCTGACGTCGACGACGGTGGTCGCGCCCTCGAGCGCCAGGTCGGCCGCGATTCGGGCGACGGCAGGGCCCCACATCATCCCGTGTCCGCCCGCCGATGCAACGGTGATCCCTTCGATGATCGACCGATCGGTTTTCATGGCCGGGCCGAGGATGGGCAGGTGGTCCGGCGTGTAATCGATGGTCGCCGCCCAGACTTTCCGCAACTCCAAGCCGTCGGTCACCGGCAGGAAGTGGGCGAGGCGGCGGCGCATGGCGTCGAGGTATGGCCAGTCGATCGATCGCGCGGGACCCGGGGTTTCATCGGGATTGCTCATGCCAAAGAGCAGGCCTCCATCTTCGAGGCGCCAGTAGAGGCCGCCGGAGAGATCGAAGGCCATAGCGCGGCGCTCGGCCTGGAACGCCTCGTGTGGCTCGGTCACGGCAACCTGATGGCGAACCGCGCCGGCCGGGATCGGCACACCGATCACCGCGCCGACCTCGCGCAGCTGCGGCCCGCCGGTGAGGATGACGCGCTCGGTTTCGATCCGGCCCTGTTCGGTCAACACGGCGGCTACCCGCTGGCCCGAGTTGGCCGGCCTGGTTTCGATTCCGGTGAAGGTGCAGTGCTCGCGGAGCTCGACCCCCGTGTCCTGCATCGCCAGCGAGTAGGCGCGGACATTGCGCAGGGGATCAATGCAGCCGTCGGTCGCCGCATAGCTGGCGCCGCGAATGCTGGATGGGCGCAGTGCGGGGTCGAGTCGCACGGCCTCGTCAGGATCGACCCAGCGGACGTCCAGGCCGGCGCCTCGCTGCATCGCCACGCGTTCGCGACCCGCTCGCTCTTCGTCTTCCGTTGCGGCGAGGATGAGGTAACCGAGTTCGCGAAAGCCCGAGTCGGTGCCAAGGAGATCCGCCTGGCGCCGGTAAAAGTCGATGCTCCACCGGCCAAGGGCGACCGCGGTCGGTGTCCCGCCTTGCGCGCGGACCATGCCGGCTGCACGACTGCTCGCGCCATCGCCGACCCGTCCCCGATCGATCACGATGACCCGTTCCGCACCTGACGTCCTGGCAAAGTACGAGGCCCAGCCGCCAACGGTGCCGGCGCCCACGATGACGAGGTCCGCGCGGTTGTCTTTGATGATGCCTCGCCTCCGCGCCTATTATCTGCCCCCACCCCGCCCTCCCCCGCAAGCGGGGGAGGGTGAAATGGCGCGGGGCTAGGTGACGTCGCGGGTGCGGACGACGAGCGAGGCGATCGCCGCGAAGACAATGGCGTAGAGGGCGAGCACCGTGACCGCCTGACCGGCCGATATCAGGGGCGCCGTCGCCGCACCACGAGCGACCGTGTGGCCGAACGATTGGATCAGAGCGTTCGCGTTCTGGCCGAGGAAAAACTTTTCGACGGTCGTCAGCCAGCCCGCGTTGAAACCGCTCAGCAGGCGGAAGAGAATACCCTCGATCGCCAAGACGTACGCGAGTCCGATGCCGATGGCCATCGCCGACTGCCGGAAGAGATAGGCGAGAGCAATGCCGAACAGACTCCATGACTCGAAGATGAGCCAGGTGGCGCCCAGCGCCTTAAACACGTCGATGACGGCCGGCCAGGTAATCGCTGACCCATCGCTAAGCGCAATGATCAGGCTGGCGGTGGCTGCAACAAGATAGAAGGCCACCGCAAAGATGGCGGCGATCACGCTGACGACACCCACCTGGCCCGCCAGCGTCTGCAGGCGCCCGGGCCGCTGCGTATAGACGGTCTTGATCGTGCCCCAGTTGAACTCGCCACCTGCAACGAGCGCACCAAGGATCAGCGTCAGAATGCCGCCGATGATGCCCACGCCGGTCAGCGAGTTCTTAAGGAAATTGATCGGATAGAGTGCGGCCTTCATCTGCTGGAGCGTCGTGCCCGGGTCCGGATGAAAGTTCGCGGAGGGAAACGCGAGCTGAAGCCAGGGGATCACATAGCCGAAGAGAAGGAGTGCCGTGAGCATGATGCCGCCGAGCACCCATACCGCCGGCCGCTGCCGCAGTTTGCGCCAATCCGCTTTGAAACTGTTGATCATGCTGCTTCTCCTGTGAGCGTGAGGAAGACTTCCTCGAGAGTCCGTTCGACCGCGCGCAACTCGCTGACTTTGATCCCGGCGCCGACCAGCGCTTCATTGATGTCGGCGGCCTTGTTCGGGTCCACCGAGAGCCGCAGCGTGCCGTCGACGGCGGTCACGGCCGCCGCACCCAGCATGCGATCCAGCTGCCGGCGGGCCGCATCGACGGGTGTCACCCTAACGACGATCGCGGATTCGCCGCGCAACTCCTGAACCGTGCCCTGTGCCACGAGCTTGCCCTTGCGGATGATGGCGACGCGGTCACTGATCTGCTGGACCTCGTTGAGCAGGTGGCTGGAAAGCATGACGGTCCGGTTGCCGCTGCCCAAGCGGCGGATCAGCGCGCGCATCTCGACAACGCCCTGCGGGTCGAGGCCGTTGGTCGGCTCGTCGAGGATCATGACCTCGGGGTCCTTGATCAACGCGGCCGCGACGGCGAGGCGCTGCTTCATGCCCATCGAGTAGGTCCCGAACCGGTCCTTCGCCCGGTCAGCCAGGTCGACCTCCTCAAGCGCCGCGTCGACGCGGGTGTGCGAAACCCCGGCGTAGTCCGACATGATCTTGAGATTCTCGCGACCGGAAAGATAGGGGTAAAACGCCGGCGACTCGACGAGCGAGCCGATCCGCCGAAGACCTTTCGGGTCGCCTGGCCGGTGCTCGGCGACGACGGCCGAGCCTGCCGTCGGCCGGATCAGGCCGAGCAGCATGCGCAGCGTGGTCGTTTTTCCCGCGCCGTTGGGGCCGAGGAACCCGAAGACCTCGCCGCGATGGACCTCGAGGTCGAGCGCGTCGACGGCCGTGATCGATGAGCCGTATCGCTTTGTCAGGCCGTGGGTCGTAATGACGTTTCCATTTGCCATTGGCATCTCCTTCACAAACGAACTGTGTCGTTCACGGTAGAGGTGAAACGGACGGGAGTCGTCACCACTGCGCCCGATCTTTGGGTCCGCTGCGAGGGGGAGGGGAGCTCCACCCCGCGGGTGAGTCAGGCGGCGCCCGGTTTGATCAGCCCGATCTCGTAGGCGAGGATCACCGCCTGGACGCGATCGCGCAGTTCGAGCTTGTCGAGGACGTGGGCGACGTGAGTCTTGACGGTCGCCTCGCCGACCTGCAGCTCCTTGGCGATCTCCGGGTTGGAGAGGCCGCGGCCCAGCAGCCTGAGCACCTCCAGCTCCCGATCGGTCAAGGTCTTGAGGTCGGTGCCGCCAGCGCGTACTGGTGCGCGTTGCCGGGCGAACTCCTCGATGAGCCGTTTCGTGATGGAGGGCGCGAGGAGCGCCTCGCCACTTGCCGCCACGCGGACGCCGTGCACGAGCTCCTCGGGCGGGACGTGCTTGAGGAGAAAACCACTCGCGCCGGCCGCCAGGGCGTCGAAGACGTATTCGTCCAGGTCATAAGTGGTGAGGATCACGATCTTGCCCGCCGCGCCGGCTTCGGTCAGGCGTCGCGTCGCCTCGATGCCGTCCACGCCGGGCATTCGAATGTCCATTAGCACCACATCCGGGCGAAGGGTGCGGACGGCGTCGATCGCGGCGGATCCGTCGCCCGCCTCGCCGACGACCTCCAGGTCGGGCTGCGCCTCGAGGATCATGCGGAAGCCGGCGCGGACCAGGGCCTGGTCGTCGACGATCAGGACCTTGATGGCCATCAGGTGGGGGGTTCGATGGGTAGGCGGGCGTGCACGGAGAATCCGCCGGCGGGATCGCGCCCGGCGCGCAACTGGCCACCGAAGAGCGCCACGCGTTCGCGCATCCCGATCAGCCCATGCCCCGACGACAACGCCGGATCAGCGCCTCCGCCGGCGCCGTCATCGCGCACGTCCAGACCCAGCATGTTTGGGCTGTAGTGGACGCGGATGTCGACGCGGCGTGCCCGGGCGTGCTTCAGCACGTTGGTCGTCGCTTCCTGAAGGATCCGGTACGCGGAGAGATCGAGCGCCGGCGGCAGCGGCTGCGCCTCGCCGTCGACGCGGGCATCGACCTCGAGGCCGGCGGCACGAAGCTCCTCGACGAGGCTCGCCAGCTGGCCAATCCCGGGTTGCGGGCTGCGATCCGGGGTGGCGCCATTCGCGCTGCGCAGGACGCCCAGCAGCCGGTTCAGTTCGATCAGGGTCTCTCGCGCCGTAGTTTCGATCAGCCCCAACGCCTTCGCAGCCGCTTCGGGCTTACTCAGCTGGACGGCCCGGGCCGCGCCGGCCTGGATGGCGATCACGCTGACATCGTGGGCGACGACGTCGTGCAGCTCGCGGGCAATCCGCGTTCGCTCCTCGTCGGCCGCGAGCCGCCGGTCCTGATCGCGCTCACGTTCGAGCCGCCCGGCGCGTTCCTCCAGCTGCGCGACATAGGCGCGGCGCGTCCGAAGGTAGTCGCCGATCAGCCAGGCGGCAGCAAAGAACAGGCTGGGGACGGTAATGGCGAACGACCGGGGATTGCCCGTGACGCCGAACACCACGAAGCCGGCGACGAAGCCCAGGCCGGCGACAATCAGAAAGACGAGCCGGCGGGCCCCCACCTCGTACGCCGAGACGCTGTACATCGCCACCAGCAGTCCGAGCCCGGCGACGCCCGGGTTGAAACCCAGCAATACTTTGGCTCCGAAGGCCACGGCCACCAGGAGAAGGACGAGGCTCGGATACCGGCGTCGCCAGAGCAGCGGGACGACTTGCAACAGCAAGAGGAGAAGACCGACCACCACCACGGTGACCGCGCCGCCCGGGGTGCCCACAGGGAGGGGCAACGGTCGATCGCCGAACCGCAGGTCGATGAAACCGGTTAGCCCCAGCAGAAAGAGAATCGCAACCAGCACGCGGTCGAAGGTGCGCGGCCGCAGCCGCCCAATCCAGCCCCACCCGCGGGTTGGCGTTTCCACTGGCTACAGGGTAGCCATGTTGGTCGAGCGGCGAATCCACCGTGCGAATGAGGCGGTCACTCGCGCGGCTGAGGGTCAGGCCGCGACGGCAGGGGATTCCTGCGTCGTCTCACGCCGGTCACCCCGTCCGCGCGTCAGACCCAGGATCACCAGAATGAGGGCCCATCCGCAATAGAGGATGCTCGTGCTGATATAGGGCCCGAGCGCCCCCTCTGCCTCGAGGATGTAGAGCGTATTGGGCCAGGTGTTGAGCGACGCGTGAAAGAGGAGCACGAACAGCAGACTCCTCCGCGTGCCGTTGTAGAGCCAGGTCGAAACGATCGAGAGTGCAATCGTGCGCACAAGGAACAGCGCGAAGGGCAGGTGGCTCTGGGCGGTGCCGGGGATCCAAAACAGCGGCAGATGCCAGAGTGCCGTGACCACCCCAATCCCGATGGACGCCCACAGCAAACCGAACACCGGCTGCACCCGTTGAAGCAGGAACCCGCGCCACCCGAATTCCTCACCCGTTGGTCCGCCGATCAGGAGCACCAGGAGAAATGTGGAAGGGATGGCTAGCCAACGAGAGGCATCGGACAGGTCCGGAAAGGTGCCGCCTTTCAGGACGTGTACGTATAGGACCACGATCCGAATGGCGGCAGGGGCGACGAGGGCGGCCACGTACCATCGAATGCCCACCCGCCACCGGAACGCCTGACCGAGAAACTCCCCCAGGCCACGGAAACCTGATGTCCGGGCGATGATTGTGACCGCGCTGAGGAAGGGTCCGAAAGTCCCGAGAATGATCAGCACTGCCGCGGTTGACGCCGAAATATGCCCGTACTGGCGGCTGGCAGCGACCAGCGGTAACCAACACAGCCAGGAGATCACGAACGCATTGATCGTGAAAAGGATCGCCGCGGGTCTGGGGGCAAGCCGGGGCCGGATCAACGCCACGTGTAACGGTCCGGTTCACTCCAGGCTTGCTTTTGCGGCGGTGCGTAAGATCGATCCGCCAGTGCCCGCCGAGTTTTGCGTCCTGTTTACCGGCTATGTGGGAGACCGGGTGGCCGGCACCGTCAGCTTCGTGCGCGACGGTAATGTCCGGGTGGTCATCGATCCGGGGATGGTGCCGGAAGCGGCCGCCATCCTGGGTCCGCTCGGGGAGGTGGTCGATTCACCGGAAGAGATCACCGACGTGATCTTTTCCCATCATCATCCGGACCACACGCTCAACGCGGCGCTCTTTCCCAAGGCCCGCTTTCACGACTACTGGGCGATCTACCAGGGCGATGTCTGGAAGGGACGTCCAGCGGAAGAGTTTGCCCTCAGCCCATCGATCCGTTTGATCGAAACTCCGGGGCACACGCCAGAAGACATCACCACGCTGGTTTCGACCAGCGGCGGCACGGTGGCGTTCACGCACCTGTGGTGGTTGGCAACCGGCCCTGCGGAGGACCCGCTGGCGTCTGACGCGTCCGCCCTCCATCGCAACCGGGCGCGTGTGCTGGAGATCGCCCAGCTCATCGTCCCTGGTCATGGAGCCGCGTTCAAGCCGTCAGCCGAGACGCCTCGCTAGCAGAAGCACACCGCCGACAGTCACGGCGACGCCGACGAGGACCAGGGCGAGCGGAACAAGTTGCTCATGGTTCGCCTGGCATCGCTGCGTGCAATCCGCGACCAGGAGCAGGAGCCCAAAGAATGCGGTAGTGAGAAGGCCGACGAGGATAAGGGCGATTCCCAGCACGATTCGCACGACCGGCTTCATGGCGTCGCCACGGGGTCGAGCTTAC
>VBEQ01000072.1 GCA_005881235.1 Chloroflexota bacterium
GCGCGGACCGAGCGGGCCGTACGCGGCATACGCCATGACGTAGGTGTCCAGGCTTTCGACGAAGGTGATCCTTGGGTCTTCGACGCCTGCCGTGACCGTGTTCTGCTCCCAGGCCTCGTCAGGTTCCAGGGCAACGCCGAGCCGTTCAACGCCCGTGGGCTTGCCGGCGGGGTCGAAGCGCACGCGCGCGCGGCCGATCCGCGAGAAGTTGCCGCGCGCGACGAGCCGTGGAAAGAGGTAAAGCTCGCCGTCGCGAGCCCTCGCGGTTGCCGGGTTCAGGACGCCCTCAACCTCTTGGGGCTCACCGGGCCGCGGCTCCATCACGACGCCGAGTCGCTCGAGCCGGTACGGCGGGGCCTTCAGCGCCACGGGCTGACTCTCCGGCGCGTTAGACGCCAAGGTACGCCTTGCGGACGGCCGAATCCCGGCGCAGGTCGGAAGCGCGACCATGCATGGCGATGCGGCCATTTTCCAGCACATAGCCGCGGTCGGCGATGTCGAGCGCGAGCACGACATCTTGTTCCACGAGCAGCACGGCCGTGCCGTCCTGGTTGATCGCCTTGACGATCTCCATCACGCGGTCGACGATGTTGGGCGCGAGACCGAGCGATGGCTCGTCGATCATCAGCAGGGTCGGCCGCGCCATCAAGCCGCGCCCGATCGCCACCATCTGCTGCTCGCCGCCCGATAGCGTGCCGGCTTCGCGATCGAGCTTGTCGCGCAGTGTTGGAAAGTAGCCGAGGATGCGCTCGAGATCCTCGCGCACCTGCCGGTCGTGGCGCCGGTAGGCGCCAAGCAGGAGGTTGCGCTCGACGGTCATGGTGCTGAAGAGGCGGCGGCCCTGCGGCACGTGGACCATCCCGCTGGCGACGATCATTTCCGGGCGGACACCGGTCAAACGCCGGCCTGCCAGGTGCACGCTCCCGCTGGATACGCGGACGAGGCCCGAAAGCGCGCCCAAGAGCGTCGACTTCCCCGCGCCGTTGGCGCCGATCAGGGCGACCAGCTCACCCGCGGCGAGCTCGAGATCGACGTCGAAGAGAACGGGCGTCAGGCCGAAGCCGGCCGTGAGTTTGTCGACCTGGAGCAGCGAGCTCATCGCTCCTGATCCCTGGCGTAGCGCTGCCCGAGATACGCCTCGATCACGCGCCGGTCCTTGAGGACTTCGGCCGGTGGCCCCTCGACCAGGGTCCGTCCGAAGTTGAGCACGAGCGCCCGCTTGCAGACGCCCACGATCACTTTCATGACGTGCTCGATGAGCACGATCGTGACGCCGCTGTCGCGGACACGCCGGACCATCTCCAGCGCCTGCTCGATCTCGACCTGGTTGAGCCCGGCCATCACCTCGTCGAGCAGCAGGAGCCGGGGTCGCATCGCCAGGGCCCGGGCGACCTCGAGGCGCTTGCGGTCGGGGACCGTCAAGCGAAGCACCGGGTAATAGCGCTTCTCGCCCAGCCCGACGACGTCGAGCACTGTATCGGCCTCGCTCAACGCCGCGCCGGGCTGCAGCCGAGCGCCGGGCCGGCCGAAGAGCGCGCCCATCGCGGTGTTCTCGCGCACCGTCATCGAGGGGAACGGCCGCACGATCTGGAAGGTCCGCCCGATCCCCAGTCGCGCGATCCGGTAGGGAGCCAGGCCGCGGATCGATGTGGTCTCCCAGCGGATGTCGCCCGTATCCGGACGATAGAGCCCACTGATGCAGTTGAGCAACGTGGTCTTGCCCGCGCCGTTCGGTCCGATGACGCCCATGACGTCGCCTTGCTCCACCTCGAAGCTGACACCGGCGAGCGCCTTGACCCCGCCGAAGCGCTTGCTGACCTCGCGTACCGCGAGCAAACTCATGCGCTGGTCTCGCGCAAGGTCTGCCGGAAATAGCGCAGCGAGAGCTTGCTTCGACCGCCGAAGAAGTCGATCACGCCGCGCGGAATGAAGATGACGCAGACGGCGAGCAAGACGCCCAGGCCGATCTGCGAAAAGACGGACCCCGAGCCACCACCGGCCAGCGTCTGGATGATCAGCTCGAGCGAGATCGCGCCGGCGACCGGGCCCAGCACCGTGCCCGTCCCCCCGATGACGGCCATCAGGATCATCTGGACGTTGTCGGAGATGGCGAAGGCGTTGTCCTGGTTGATGAAGCTGTTCCACTGGGCGAAGATCGCACCGGCGATCCCGGTCAGCGCCGCGGCGATGCAGAAGGCCGCCACCTTGTAGAAAGTCGTGTTGACCCCGATGACGGCCGCCGCCTCTTCGTTCTCGCGGATCGCCAGCAGTCCATAGCCGAACCGGGTGCGGAGGATGACCCAGGTGGTCAGCACCGCCAGGAGCGCGGCGCCGAGCATCAGGTAGAAGAAGAGGAGGTCGGAGCGGACGATGGGGAGGAAGAGGCCGGTTGCCGCCCCGAGCGGCTCGATGTTGTTGACCACTTCACCGACGGCCACGCCGACGCCGAGTGTCGCCACGGCGAAATAGTGACCCCGCAACCGCAGCAGCGGGATGCCGACGATCACGGCGAAGGCGGCCGCGACGAGGGGCGCCAGCACCAGCGCCAGCGCGAAGGGTAGGCCGAGGTTGGTCACCACCACTCCGGCGGTGTAGGCGCCGAGCCCGAAGAACGCGACGTTGCCGAAGCTGGCATAGCCGGTGAGGCCGCCGATGATGTTCCAGGCGGACGCCATCACGACGAACATGGCCACGGTGGTCGCGATGCGGAACCACAACTTGTCCGTCAGCAGCGGCAGACCGGCCTGCTGTGCGGCGTCGATCGAGGTTAGTGGCGCCAGGACGACGAACGCGAGCGCGAGACCCGCGACAGCGTAGGCAGCCCGGCGGACGCTCATGCCAGCCGGCCGAGCAGCCCACGCGGGCGGACGACCAGCACCACCACGAGCACCACAAAGGCGATCGCGTTGGCGTAGCCGGACCCGAGTCTGGGCGCGCTCTGGCCCAGCACCTCGATGAGTCCGAAGGCCAACCCGCCGACGACGGTGGCGCTGACCCTGCCCAGCCCGCCCAGGATAACCACCACAAAGGCCTGCAGGGTGTAGGGATCGCCGGCCGTCGGCGTGATCGATTGGAAGGTGCTGATGATGCCGCCCGCGACACCGGCAAAGGCGGCACCGATGGCGAAGGTCAACGCGTACATGTGACGAAGGTCGATGCCCACCAACTGGGCGGCGTCGCGGTCGGCCCCGACGGCCAGGATGGCGGCGCCGCTCCTCGTGCGGTTGAGGACGACCCACAGGATTCCCGCCAGCACCATGGCCGCGGCAAGACCGCCGAGCCTGATGTAGGGAATGACGATGCCCCCGAGGTGCAGCCCGCTGCCGGAATAGGCGGGAGTGACGGAGCGGAAATCGCCGGTGAAGATCAGCAGCAGCAGGCTGACGATCACCAGGTTGATGCCGAACGTGAGCAGGAAGGTGAAGAGGAGGGGTGCCCGGATCACCCGGTTGATGACACCGCGCTGCAGCGCGTAGCCGATGACGAAGAGCGCCAGCGCGTCGACCGGAAGGCTCAAGAAGGGGTCGATGTGGAGGCGGGTGAAGAGCACCCAGGTGATGTACGAGCCGACGATCACCAGGGCGCCGTGCGCCAGGTTGACGATGTTGAGGATGCCCCAGACGAGGCTGAACCCCAGCGCCACAGCGACGTAGACTCCCCCGAGCAGGAGGCCGAGGATGACCTGCTGGGTGAATTGGCTCACGAGATCAGTTCGCCGTCGAGGACCTCTGTCCTAGCGCGAGCTCCAGGACGGCGTCGGATACTTCGGCGAGCCGTTCGCCACGTCGCCGGGATAAACGGTGTAGTGGGTCCCGTTCTGGATCTGCTCGACGACCATCGGTTTGAAGGTGTTGATGCCCCGGCTGTCGAACTTGATCTGGCCGAAGAAGGTCATGACGTCCAGGCTGGCCAGCGCGTCGCGGACCTTGCTCGGATCGAGGGACCCGGCGTTCTCGATCGCCTTTTGGAAGGCCAGGCAAGCCGCCGTCGACTCGGCAACGTGGTAGTCGGGATCCTCGTTGCTACTGAACTTGGCCTTGTACGCCTTGACGTATTCCGCGACGGAAAGGTAGAACGTCGGCTTGTATTTGACCTGGGGTGTCCATTGCGATCCGTCATAGACGTAGTTCGCATCCGCACCGAGCGCGCTGATGAAGTCGGGGGTGGATGGCCCTACGGAGTAGGCGAAGATCTTGGCGTCGAGACCCAGCTGCTTGGCCGCCTTGTTGATCGCGATCGACTCGGCCAGGTGGCCCGAGTTCATCACGATGTCGGGGTTTTTCTGCTTCGCCTGACTGATCAGCCCGCTGACATCGGGCGCCGCCGCCGGGTACTGCTTGGTGAAGACGACCTGCATGCCCTTCGAAGGCGCGTAGTCCTCGACCGCTTTCGCCACCTCGACGGAGAAGTTATCGTTGGCGGTCAACATCGCGATCGTGGTTGGCTTGGGGTTCAGAGTCGCCGCCATGTCGATGACGCCCGTGAGGTACTTGTTGGCCGGAGAGAGGACCCCGAAGGTGAACTTGTAGCCTTTGCTGAAAATCGACTGGGCGGCACCGTTCGCCTCGACCATGGGGATGCTGTTCCTCTCCACGACGATGGCGTCGCTGGCGGTGGCCGCGCTGCCGTATGGCCCGAGGATGAAGTTCGCTTTCTCGTCGGTG
>VBEQ01000073.1 GCA_005881235.1 Chloroflexota bacterium
CAACCGGGATAGACCTTCTCGCTTGCCTCCGGCAGTACTGAGAGGATCACTTCGCGGGCCTTGACGGCGATCTCGCGGACCTGCGGCGAGTAGCCCTTGAGGAAGGTATCGACGGCGGGATCACCGGTTTTCGTGTTAGCCATCGGCTGCCTGGATTGTGGCTAGCTCATTCGACCGGCGGCGACCGGGTCTACGGGCACGCTGGGCCCCATCGTCGGCGAGAGGTAGACGGAGCGCAGGTACTGGCCCTTGGCGGAGCTCGGCTTGGCGCGCACCACCGCGTCCATCAGCGCAACGAAATTATCCTTCAGCTGCGCCTCGCTGTAGGAGGCCTTGCCGATGTTGGAGTGGATGATGCCGGTCTTGTCGACCCGGTACTCGATGCGGCCACCCTGGATGTCCTTGACGGCGCGGCCGATGTCAAAGGTGACGCTGCCCGCGCGCGGGTTCGGCATCAGTCCGCGCGGCCCCAGAATCTTGCCCAGGCGGCCGACCTGGCCCATCATGTCGGGGGTCGCGAGCGCGACGTCGAAGTCGAGCCAGCCGTCCTGGATCCGCTTGACCAGGTCGTCGGCGCCGACGTAGTCGGCACCGGCCTCGGTCGCCTCGCGCGCCTTCTCACCCGTGGCGAACACCAGCACGCGGCGCTTCTTGCCGGTGCCGTGTGGCAGCACCACCGAGCCGCGGACCATCTGGTCGGCATGCCGCGGGTCGACCCCCAGCCGCAGGTGCGCCTCGATCGAGCCGTCGAATTTCGAGGTCGAGCTCTTCAGCACCAGCCGCACCGCATCATCGGGCGCGTATTGCTCGGTGCGCTCGATCGCCTTGGCGGCTTCCTTGTATTTCTTGCCACGCGCTTGCGGCATCAGGCAGACACCTCGATGCCGAGCGATCGCGCCGTTCCCTCGATCATCTTCATCGCCGCCTCGACGTCGTAGGCATTGAGGTCTTTGAGCTTGAGCTGGGCAATCTCACGCACCTGCTGTGTGCTGACCTTGCCGACCTTCTCTTTGTTCGGCTTGGCCGAGCCCTTCTCCACGCCGGCCGCCTTCTTCAGGAGCGCGGCGGCGGGCGGGGTCTTGGTCACGAAAGTGAAGGTGCGGTCCTCGAAGATCGTGATCTCGACCGGGATCACCTGCCCGGCCATCGAGGCGGTGCGATCGTTGTAGGTCTTGACGAACTCCATGATGTTGACGCCGTGCGGGCCGAGCGCGGTGCCCACGGGCGGCGCGGGCGTGGCTTTGCCCGCCTCCATCTGGATCTTGACCATGGCCTTGACTTTCTTCTTGCCCATTACTTCAAGCGCTCCACCTGGAGGAGGTCCAGCTCGACCGGCGTCTCGCGGCCGAACATGTTGACCAGCACCTTGAGCTTGCCCTTGTCGGCGTTGATCTCGTCGACCTTGCCGTGGAAGTCCGAGAAGGGCCCGTCGATGACGCGGACGTTCTCGCCCACCTGGTACTCGACGCGAACCTTGGGCGCCTCGGCCTTGATCTGCTTCTGGATCGATTTGATCTCCTTCTCCTGCAGCGGCACCGGCTTGTTGCCGGAACCGACGAAGCTGGTCACGCCCGGCGTGTTGCGCACGACGTACCAGGACTCGTCCGACATGATCATGTTGACCAGGATGTAGCCGGGGAAGGTTCGCTTGGCGACGTGACGGCGCTGGCCGTCCTTGATCTCGATGACGTCTTCCGTGGGCACCAGCACCTCGAAGATCCGATCGTGCATGTCCATCGAGTCGACGCGCTTCATCAGGTTGTTGCGCACCTTCTCCTCGTGGCCTGAGTAAGCATGCACGACGTACCAGTGCGCTTCGCCCTCAGCGGGGACCGGCTTGGCCTCACCGGCGGGGATAAGCGCCACCGGCGGCGAGGATGGCGTTTCGGGTGGGGCCGGATGGCCTTCGCCGACACTCACGCGCTCGCCGGTCCAGACACGACCGGCCTCGGCCGCTTCTTTCGGGGCGGGCCGGCGACCGCGCGCTTTCGCCGGCGCGGCGGGGGTGCCCTTCGCCTCTTTCGGTGTGCCGTTCATCTCTGCATCAGCCAACTTTGGGGAACTCCAGTTTGACGAGTGTTTGGGTCAAGACATAGTCGATCAGTCCGAGCATCAGGGATACCACTACCACGGTCACGATGACGACAAACGTCATCGTGCGTAGCTCGCCCCAGCTGGGCCAGATCACCTTGCGCAGCTCGCCGAGGATGTCCTCGAAGTTGCGGATGAGGCCCCGGCGCGGCGCGGGAGTCGTTGTGCGTTGCACTCTATTCGCCCTTGGTTCCGTCGGAACGGCTTTGGCCATCGTAGTTATACCTGAGTCTGGCAGGGGTGGAGCGACTCGAACGCCCGACCCGCGGTTTTGGAGACCGCTGCTCTACCAGCTGAGCTACACCCCTGTGCCGGTCGGCGCCAACAGTATAAGAAGGTTGCGGCCACGCTACTTGGTCTCCCGGTGGGCAGTGTGCTTCCGGCACCGCGGGCAGAACTTCTTGACCTCGAGCCGATCGGGGTCGTTCTTCTTGTTCTTGACGGTGGTGTAGTTTCGCTCCTTACAGGTCTGACACTGCAGGGTGATGATCGACGCTAGGGCAGGCATTGAATCTCCAGGGGGATAAAGGCTCCAGACACAAAAAAGACCTAGCAACTGCTAGGCGAGCTCAAATAATAGCAGAGTTAGGCAAAATCGTCAATGACGTCATCGCCTAAAGGATTGCCCTATATAAGTAAGGTATCGGGCCGCTAGTACTGGACGACCACTGTGGTGCCGTTCGGCGCCCAGTTCCAGAGTGTCGCCATCGGACTGTAGGGCACATTCACGCAACCGTGGGTGCCGTTGTAGAGGTTGGCGCCGGGGCCGTACCAGGAGCGCCAGGGCGCGTCGTGGATGAAGTAGCCGCCGCCGGCGAACTCCATCGCCCAGTTGGTCCAGGAGTCCGGGTACCAGTATGGACTTCCATAGGGCCAGGGCGAGATCATCTTGTAGGGCGAATAGCGGGCGAAGATGTGGTAGACGCCCGGGGGCGTCGGCAAGGCGGGCCGGCCGGTCGCCACGTAGGTCGTCAGGATCGCGTTGCCGTCCTGGTAGGCGGTGAGCACCTGGCGCGACAGGGAGACCACCATCACCTTGCCGACGCCGGCGTTATAGGCGACCGGGACCATCTGCTTGAGGTAGATGGCGCTGGCGAGGGACTGCTTCTCCTGGTAAAGCTGCGCGGTGATCGACTGGAAGGTGGCCTGGTCGGCGGCGCTCGACAGCTGCCCGGCCAGGGCGTTGATCGTCCCCGGGTGGTTGCCCAGCGCAGCGCGGATCGACTGCGCTGAGGCCAGCGTCGAGCGCGTGTCAGCCAGCTGGTTGACGGCGGCGCTGCGTGCGTCGAGCAAGCCTTGCACGCCAACCGCGGTCTGCTGGACCTGAGCCAGGATCGGCGCGAATCCGTCGGCGCTACGAACCGCCGCCAGCGCCGCGCTCGCGAGGGTGAGCTGGTCGTTGAAGCCCGTGAGGCGGAGTTGCGGGTATTGCCCGGCATTCGCCAGCAGCCCGCTGGCGGTCTGCAGCGCCGCGTCCACCTGCGCGCGCGCGGTGCGATAGGCGGCGAGCTTGCCATCGAGGACCGCATACTCCTGGCCAAGGACGGAGGCGAGCGCGAGCACCTGATTCGGAGTGGCCGCCGCGGGGCCGGCTTTCACGAAGCGCGCCGCCTCCTCATCGAGACCGTCGAGCGAGATACCGGCCTTCTGCGCCTCAGCCAGCATGGTGTTCCAGCGGTGAAGCTGGCGATCCAGCGCATCCCGGCTCTCGTCGATTTGCTTCTGGTAGACCGCGCGCAGGTCGCTATCGAGAAGACTCAGGGCGTCGAGCTTGCGGTGCTCGGTCAGCGGCAGCTGCCACCACGACGACGTTTTGATCGCCTGGACCTGCGCATACCGCCAGGTCAGGGTGTCGGCTTCCCCTTGATCCAATCCCCCGCGGACCGCGTCCGTCAGCGTCAGGTTGAAGGCAACCTCCGCCCGGCGGACATTGCCGGCCAGGATGTTCTCGCTCGCAACCGCAGAGAGCGGGATGGCGGCGAGCAACCCTCCCACGACGGCCACGAAGACCAGGCGCCGCAAACCCCTCACCGCATCGCACCCCTTTTCGTCAGGCAGCGTGCAGGACGACGCCCTTCCTAAGGCCGCCGCCCACATGCTCTCGCCGCTTTCCATAACGTTACGCCGGTCCGGAGGTCACGTCACGTGGCAAAAAGTCACGACCGTCATCCGGCCGTCACCGAATTTCCCCTCCCCCGCTCGCGGGGGAGGGTCGGGGTGGGGGCTGGGTCAGCGTTCGATCGGCGCGGCGATCAGGCTCCCCCACTCGGTCCAGGAGCCGTCGTAGTTGCGGACGTTGGGGTAGCCGAGCAAGTAATTCAGGACGAACCAGGTGTGCGAGGAGCGCTCCCCGATCCGGCAATAGGCGATGACGGCCTTGTCCGGTGTCACGCCCTTCGCCGCGTACAGTTCCTTCAATTCGGAGGCCGGCTTGAAGGTCCCGTCCTCACGCACCGCCTGCGCCCAGGGGATGTTGGCCGCGCCGGGGATGTGCCCACCGCGCTGGGCGCCCTCCTGCGGGAGGTTCTCCGGGGCGAGCAGCTCGCCGCTGAATTCCTTGGGGGAACGGACGTCGACCAGGACCACGCCCGACTTCCCAAGATCCCGCAGCACCTCATCCCGCAAGGCCCGGATCGCCTTGTTCGGCTGGCCCGCCGTGTAGCTGGCCGGCTTGATGGTCGGCGCATCCGTGACGAGCTCGCGGCCCTCGTCCTGCCATTTCTTCCGACCGCCGTTCATCAGCCGGG
This sequence comes from Chloroflexota bacterium, assembly GCA_005881235.1. Classification (GTDB taxonomy): domain Bacteria; phylum Chloroflexota; class Dormibacteria; order CF-121; family CF-121; genus CF-13. Next base: position 4,839 of record VBEQ01000073.1, read on the forward strand.
CGTCCTTGTGGCCGTAGTACTTGAGATTCCAGACGAACCAGGCGGCAAACCAGTTGTTGTTGTCGCCGTAGGCGACCACCGTGTCCTCGGAGCTGATGCCTTTCGACGAGAGCAGCTTCTCGAGGTCCTCCTTGGCAAGCAGGTCGCGGATCGGCCGTGCCTGCAGGTCCTTGCGCCAGTCGAGCCCGATGGCGCCCTTGACGTGACCGCTGTCATAGGCCGAGGTGTCGACGTCGACCTCGACGAGCTTCACCTTCGAATCCCCTGCGTGCTCGGCGACCCACGCCGTGTCGACCAGAACCTCGGGATGCACGTAGTCAGTCGCCTTCAGCTCCGCCGCGGACTTTGCCATTTGATGCCTCTCCTTAAAGTTGACTCATTGGATTCACAAACTCAACAATCCGGGTGACCCAGTCTACCGGCGCAGGCTAGTAAAGGTCAACTCGTTATTCGACCCAGTCGACATGAGCCAGGCAGCCCCCTACACCCCGGCCGGTCCGGACCAGCCTACCCCGCGACCGCGCCGCACCCGGCTCCTCCTGGTACCGGGAGGCATCGTCCTGCTGCTCATCGCCATCCCCGGCGCGACCTACGGGTTCGCCGAGAACCAGCTCTCCCAGGCCCAGGGCTCGGAGGCGCACGGCGCCTACGGCCAGGCACTGAGCGAGTACGGGACGGCGGAAACGGTGGCCGGGAATCCCGTCTCCCGTGTGTTGCTCGGCGAGTTGGCAGACCGGGCAAAGGCGGGTACCGCGGAGACGCACTACCGCTGGGGCCTTCAGCTCACGGAGCAAACGAAGTTCGCCGATAGCGAGACGCAGCTACGGGCCGCCATCAAGAGTGGCATCGCGGACTGGGCGGTGCGCGGTAACGCCGCGCTCGCCGATCTCTTCTACGCCTGGGGGCAGTCGCTGGTGGCGGACAAACAGTTCCAGGCCGGCATCGACAAGTATCTTCAGGTCGCAGGCGTCGATCCCACCGGCAACCTGACCGCCTCGACCAACGCCGGACTGGCGGTCGCCTACGCCGGCTTCGCCCAGTGGTACCTGCAGCAGCAGCCGATCGATTACCCGAATGCGCTGATCTGGTACGAGAAGCTCGTCAAGGATTTTCCCGACAGCGCTGACGCCAAGCTGGCGCAGGCGTCGTCGCTACCACAGACGCTCTACAACGCCGGCGTCGCGTTCGTTCAGCAGATGCGATTTCAGCAGGCGCGCGACGCCATGACCGAGGTCGTGCAGAACTATCCCAAGACCAGCTGGGCGACACAGGCCAACGCGGCGCTCACGGCGAAGCAGCCGCTCACCGGCTTGCTGATCTTGAGCGATGCCAACCCGACGCCGGTGGCCAATCGGTTGATTCGGATTGCCAGTCACTGGAAGATCGTCAAGGCCCACACGTACGACGACTCCGGTGGTCACATCTATCAGACCACTACGGACGCGAAGGGCAATTTCTCGATTCCTGGAGGAGTTCCGCCCGCGCCGAACTACCTGGTCACCTGGTGGGACCCGAGCCGGAGCACGTTCGTCACCACCTTCCTCAGCGACAACGTTCCGGTGAATCAAGTAACGGTTAACCCCCTGGAGCCGGCGCACACGACGGTCGCTACGTCTTAGCGCCGACCGCGCCTCTTCACCTCGGTAAGGAGCAGCGCATCCAGCTCGGCGCCAATCAGGAAGGCGACGGCCGCCACATAGAGATAGGTCATCACGACGACCAGCAGGGAGAGGACGCCAAACGCCTGCTGGTAGCCGCGGTAGGCGAAGTTGGCGATGTACCAGCCGAAGATCCACGAGGCCGCCAGCCAGATCACGATCGTGATGCTCGAACCGAGCGTGACCCACTTGACACGCACGTGCTCCGGGGTGGTGAACTGCAGCAACGCCGTGACCAGAAGGAGGAGAAGCACGGCGCTGAAGGCGAACCGAAGAATGGTCTCCCCCGCGCGCACGATCGGAGGGGTCGATGGCTGCGAGGTCGATAGCAGCAGTGCGGCGGCGACCAGGAACAATGCCACGATGATCAGCGCTGCGAGGCCGACCGAGAGGGCCATGCGCACCCGGAAGGGACGGCGGTCTTTGACTTCGTAGATGCTGTCGAGCGCGGTCATCAGCGCCCGCACGCCGCTAGAGACCTGCCAGAGCGTCAGCAGCAGCCCGATCGACAGCCACCACAACCGCCTGGTCGTGAGCACCTGATCGACCGAATGGTCCAGCTCTCGATAGAAGTTCGGCGAGACGATGCGAGCGATGTTCGGTCCTAGCTGGTCACGCCAAATCCCGTCGAGATGCACCGCACCGGCGAACGCCAGGCCCGTCAGGGTCAGGAAGGCGAGTGCGAAGAGCATCCGAAACGCGATCGCGGTCGCGTCGGTGAGAACGCCGTGCCGGTCCATGGCCGCAGCGACTTCTCGGGCGAGCCTTTTGAGATCACGCCTTCCTCGAGTCCGGACCACCTGCTCCGCGAGGCCGACGACGGCCCGGTTGGAGCCGGCGGAATCTGCCATGTTGACAGGCTATCGGCGCGAGCGGTCCTCAGGAAAGCTCCGGAATTGCGGTCAGGTGCGGGAGGGTCCTCATATAATCGGGGACGCACGCCGACGTAGCTCAGCTGGCAGAGCAGCTGTTTTGTAAACAGCGGGTCGCCGGTCCGAATCCGGCCGTCGGCTCCAGATTTTTTTTGTGTGCGAAGTCGGCTTCTCGGCTGCGTTATTAATTGTTGCCTAAGCCAAGTAACCATGGCGCCTGCCGTTTTCCCGGATTGCCCATAATTGTGGCTTCCAGAGTGTCTTCCATTAGCGAGACAGCGCCGCAACGCCTGGCCCTTCAAGTCGAAAATCTCCACGTCAGCTACGGCTCAAAGCGGGCGGTCGACGGCGTGTCGCTCGACATCAACGAAAGCGAGATATTTGGTCTTCTGGGACCCAACGGCGCGGGGAAAACCAGCACGCTCAGCGCGATTGAGGGTCTGGTGAAGCCCGACTCCGGCTCGATCCGAATCGGCGATGTCGACGCTCGAGCAAATCCGGCTGCAGCAAGAGCCCGAATGGGCGTGCAGCTACAGTCGACGAGCTTCCAATCCAATCTCACGATCCGCGAGATCGTCAGGCTCTACGCGGGACTCTACGGCGTGGCCCTCACCCGGGCCGGAATTGACGACCTGCTTGCCGATGTTCACCTTGAGGAGGAGGCGTCAAAGCGCTTCAGCCAGCTATCCGGGGGACAGCAGAAACGTGTCTCATTGTTGATTGCGACGATTCACAGCCCGCCGCTCGTGCTCCTCGATGAGCCGACGGCCGGCCTGGACCCGCAAGCTCGTCGGCAGCTGTGGGATCGCATCGAACGGCTACGCGACATCGGGCGGAGCATCCTCCTGACGACGCACTCTATGGAAGAGGCGCAGGCTGTGTGTCACCGGGTAGCGGTCATCGACAATGGCAAGTTGCTCACGGTCGATACACCGGCTGGGCTCATCGAGAAGCACAAAGATGACCCACGCGTGCGCAAGGCGGCCCATGGCCAGGTCACCCTCGAAGACGTCTTCATCGGATTAACGGGTAGTGACCTTCGCGATTGAGATGAGCAGCCAGCCGAGCGCGCCATCCATCAACCCTCCGACGCTGTCAGGCATCCTAAGAGCCCTGCTTCGGGCGGACCTCACCGTTCAGTTGCGGAACGGGCGAGCCCTGCTGCTGACGTTCTTTCCGCCGCTCGCCGTCTTCTACGGCCTGTCCACTGCCAAACGCGGCGCTCAACTCGGCGGCGCGATCGTCAACGTGGCATTGGCTCTCACGCTCGGCATCGCGTTGATTGCCATCCTTGGCTACACGGCGTCCGTCGCCAGGGACCGCGAGCTGGGTGTTTTCCAGCGCCTCCGAGTCACGCCGGCTCCAACCTGGACGATCATGGTCAGCCGGTTGGCGCTCCAGATCCTCTCAATGCTGGCCATGTCCGTGGTGGTCCTCGTGGCGGCGGCCGTCGTCGAGAACGTAAGGCTGGATCCGGCAGCCTACCTTCTGACGCTGGCGATGGTGATTTTTAGCTCGGCCGTCTTCCTTGGCGTGGGACAGGCTTTGGTGGGCCTCATCAAATCCGTCGATACCGTCAACGCCGTGGGGCGGCTCAGCTTCCTGCCGCTCGTCGCCCTCGGCCTGTTTGCGCATTCCACGATCTTCGGAACCACGTTCGAGACCATCGCGCGCTGGTCACCCGGTGGGGCGGTGGCGACGTTGCTCGGCGGTGCGATGCAACCGGCGGCATGGAGCGCTGATACCTGGTGGGCCTTGCTGGCGAGCGTCCTCTACGCGGTCGTTTTCGCTGGGATTGGCATCCGGTGGTTTCAGTGGAGCCCGCGCTAAAGAGACGAAATTCGGCCTCGTTTTTTGTAGCCAATTCTGTAGCCAACGCACCGCGAGCACGAATGTGCCGATCCGTAGCCGCTACTGCTTAAGAACTTCCTTAAGCCGTAGGTCGATGAGTCTGTTCACGAGCGCTTTCGGGAGTGGTGTATCGATGGGAAATTGCAACGCACCGCTCGAGGTGTGATAGCGGGCGACCTCTTCGGGAATCTGCTTGAATACCGAACCGCTGTGTGGCAGGTAGCTCAGGTGGTCCTTGAACGCCGCGAACCCTGCGACGACCTTGCCGTGCATCCGAAAGGCTGGGCAGCCATAGGCTATCCCCTGTTCTCCCTGGGGAATGATGCTGAGAATGGTCTGACGCAGCTTCTGCAGCGTCGTCCGCTTGGGCTCTTCAAGGTTGGCGAGGTAGTCGTCGATCTCTCTTGCGGACATGCGATTTAACGTGTCAAGGCGGAGGGCTTCTCAGGCACCGAGATACCGCCCCATTCCTCGGGGGCGACATCGCGGAACGTTTCGGAGAAGGTCCACTGGTGGCCGGCGAAGTCCTCGGCACTGTACTGCCGTTCTCCGTACTCGAAATCCTTAGGCTCCATGAGAATTCGTGCACCGTGCTGCCGGGCGTGCTCGCAGTGAGCGCGTGCGTCCTCCACCCGGACCATCACGGAGTGGGTGACCTTCCCCGGTCGCGGCGGCCTGCGATCGTCGCGAACGTCGCCGATGATTACGGCTCCGTCGCCAACTCTCAACTGGGAGCGGTGGTTCTCTCCAATCTGCACTCGCTCCGAAAACCCGAACGCGCGGCTCAGCCAATCGACCGCTTGGCGGACGTCCGGGTAGATGAGGATGGGGATGACGGTGGCCTGCGGGATCGAGCGGTTCGGTTTCACGTTGTCAGATTAGTCGGATGATCCCGAAACGTCTTCGGCTGATGCCCTACAGAGTTTCGGCTGATGCCTACAGCTGTTTCGGCTGACGCTTGGCACTCCTGCGCATGAAGGAGTTGAGCGTGACCCAATGCGTGTCCGAACGTTTAGCGGCCGGCGACGCTCAGGAAAGCTGGCGTGGGCTCACCAGCCTTCGTATGGTGCCTGGCGCCGCTCGACGTGGTTGTCGTAGTCACGATGGTCGACCACTTTGCCCTGGTCGTCGAAGCGCAGCACGGTCACCCCGGCGAAGGTCAGTTCCTGCCCCTGCTCCCGCCA
>VBEQ01000074.1 GCA_005881235.1 Chloroflexota bacterium
ACCGTGGCAATGACTTTCTCGCCGGCTATTCCCGCGGGATGCGGCAGAAGGTGTCACTGGCGGCTGCCCTGCTTCATGACCCGCAAGTCCTGTTCCTCGACGAGCCCACCGTCGGCCTCGATCCACAGAGTGCGCGCCAGATGAAGGACATCCTCCAGGACTTCTGCAAAGAGGGCAAGACGGTCTTCTTCTCAACTCATATCCTCGAAATCGCGGAACGAATGTGTACGCGGCTCGCCATCATCAACCACGGCCGGCTGGTCGCCATGGGCAGCCTGCAGGAGTTGCGCCACATGGTCGGACAGGACGGGCAATCACTGGAGCAGATCTTCCTGGAGCTCACCGGGAGCCGCGAGGAAGACGTCAGCGCCGTCTTGCGTGGGCTCGAGGAATAGTCCCATCGACCGCATCGTCGCGGGACTCCAGGTCGGACTCCTGCTGTGGCGAGCCCAGCTGCAGATGTTCCTCAACCAGACCCTGCGCAGCCATAAGCCCGGGCGGATCGTCGGCACCATCGTCAGTGCGGCCATCATCGTGATCGCCTGGTCGTGGGAGGCGATCATCACCTGGGTCGGCGTTCAAGCCTCCCAGCGGGCACCGATCCAGCTCGACACCGTTCACCTGCTGAGCCTCGCGTTTCTCGCCTACACCGGTGTCCTGGTCTTCAGCAGCCTGGTCTTCAGCCTCAACGCCTTGCTGCTCAATCCCGACCTGGACCTGCTGCTCGCGGCGCCGCTACCGGTCGAGAGCGTGCTAGCCGGCCGAATGGTGGTCCAGGTGCTGCGACTCTTGCTGCTGAGCCTGGTGTTCACCCTGCCGGCTCTGCTCGTCCTCGCATTCGCCAATCACAACCTCCTGATCCCGCTGCTGTTCGCGACGCTCTACCTTCTCTATCCGGTGTCCGTTGTCGTCATCATCTCGCTGCTGAGCTTGCTCCTGGTCCGCTTCATTCCCGTCGGACGGGGCCGCGAGGTCGTGACCCTGTTCGGCGTCATCCTCGCGCTCGGCATCAACCTGCTCAACTTCCTCTTCAACCCGGCATTGCGGGATTCCGGCTTCGCCCGCCGGCCGGGAGTCCCGGCGTCGTTGCCCGATGTGCCGGTCGCCAGCGCGACGTGGCTACCCTCCGGATGGGCGGGCCGCAGCGCCGCGGCGATCCTTCGTGGTGACATTGCCGTCGCGGTCGAATGGGCGCTCCTGTTGCTCGCCGTCTCGGCGGCGATCTTCGCCGCAGGAACGATCCTCAGCGGGCGGCTCTATCTTGCCGGATGGATCCAGGCGGTCCCACCACGCCGACGCCGGCTGCCCGGATTGCGCGCCCCCCGGTTAACCGGCGCGCTCCCGCTGCTGAGCCCGCTACTGGCATCGATCGTGATCAAGGACTGGCGCATGCGAACCCGCGACCTCGCGCAGCTCATCCGCTTCGTGATGCCGGTCATCTTCATCTTCATCATCTTCGGGTTGCGTTTTGCCGGTTTGCGCAGCGCGGTGCAGAGCCTCGGCGAAGGACCGGCGCCGGCAATGGTTGGACTCGTACCGGCCTGGATCCTGCTCTTCTCCCTGAGCATCTCGCTGGGGCTGACCGCGGTCAGTTTGGAAGGGAAGAGCATCTGGGTCTACGCCGTGTCGCCAAACACGACCCTGCGCTTTTTGCAGGGCAAGTGCTGGTCGGCTGCCCTGCCGACCGCCCTCCTGGTTGCGCTGGTGGCGATCGCCGCCGAGATCCTCATCCGGCCGGGCTGGCTGTGGGCGGCAACGGCCGTTCTGCTCGCGGTCGCCCAAGCGGTGGCCGTGACCACGCTGATGGTCGGCATCGGCGCAGTTTTCGCCCGTTTTGATTGGACCGACGCCCGGCGGATGTTGAATCCGATCGGAGCCTTCATCGGCATGGGGTTGTTCGCCATGATCACTGGTGGCAGTGCGCTCCTGCTCGCGATTTCACTGGCGCTGGCGAGCGAAACTCGCTTCCCGGTCTTCAGCACCTGGCTTGCGGCGATGACGGTCTCGATCGGTGGCGCGGTCGTGGTGGCAGTCCTCGCTGTACTGATCGGCAACGAGCGGTTGCGGGGCCTAGAGCTCGGCTGACTCCTCGACGAACGCCACCGGTTCGGGCCGGGCATGGACACCGATCCGGTGATGATGGCGACAGCGTGCTTCATAGGTCGCCGCGCCTCCAATCACGACCAGCGGCGAATCGGCGGGCGCCGGTTCGCCATCGATCAGGCGCTGCGTGCGGCTGGCCTGCCGCGAGCCGCAACCCGGGTACTGGCAGGATGCCTGTAGTTTTGTGAGCCGGTCCGCGTAGGCGGCCAGCAGTGGCATCGGTCCGAAGGGCCGGGCGAGGAAGTCAAGGTCGAGGCCCGCGACGATCACGTGGCGGCCACGATCGGCGAGGCCTTCAACAAGGCTCACGATCTCCCCCCCGAAGAACTGCGCCTCGTCGATGCCGACTACCCGGGTGTCGTCTCGCAGCTGATGCTGGAGTGCCTCCACGTCCGGAACGGCGATCGCCGGAAAACGGACCTCGCGGTGCGAGGCGACGGCCTCGAGGGCGTAGCGGTCGTCGAGGGCCGGCTTGAACGCCTGGATCGTCGAACCGGCGTAGCGCGCTTGATCGAGCCGGCGGATCAATTCCTGCGTCTTGCCGCTGAACATGCAACCGCTGATCAGGTCGAGGCTCCCGGAGGGCTCGTCGAACCAGACCTCCTGGAAGCTGACCGCGCGGGCTTCTGGTGTGTGATGACGCCGGCAGACTGGCAGAAAGCGCTCGGGTGTGCCATTGGTTGGGTGGAACCGTTGCGTGCGGCTGGCCAGGTTTCGGCAACCGGGTTGCGCGCAGACGCCGTCATCGAGCTTGAGGGCAAAGTCGGCCGAGCACATCAGCTGCGGCAGCGGGCCGGCAGGTTGGCCGGTGTAGTCGAGCTCCCAACCGGCCACCACGACGTCGACCCGATGAATCGTCGCCAGATCGTTGAGGACCTCCACCAGCCGGTCGTCGTAGCGCTGCGCGTCGTCGATGGTGACCAGCTCCGCCGCGGGATCGAGCTGGGCCAGCAGCTGGTTGGCATCGGCTAGACCGTGGAGCCGCTGACTCCGGCGGCCCTGGCGCTGGGCCCGCTCGGCCTCGGCCTCGAGCTTCTTGGTCTTGCCGGAATGGGTCGGCCCCGAGAATGCGCTCAGGCTACCGAGGCGTCGGCGCTCGCGGTCCTCGCGGTAGCGCTCGTTGATCATGGGCTCAGCTTCGCCGGGCTCAGGTCCGGCGAAACTCCATCTTCGCCTGCTCGACCAGGCTCGGATTGGCCAACAGGTCCGCGCCCGTCATTGCCAGCGCCTTGGCGGCGTCGATCATGGCCTGATAGCCGCGCAGCGAGCCGGAGGCTTCCAGGAACGCCTGCGAGTGACCCGCCACATCGGCAGATGCGATCGCGACCGTAGGATGGAGCGCCGGCACCACGTGACTGACGTTGCCCATGTCGGTCGAGCCGGCATTTTCCCAGGGCACGCCCTCCACCGGGTCGAGCCCAATGCGGCGGAGGTTCCCGTCGAACAGGTGAGCCAGGACGCCGTTGTTCCGAAGGTCGGAGTACGTCTCTTCGTTGAAGGTCAGGTTGAGGCTGCAGCCCGTGGCAAGGGCCGCTGCCTGAAAGATGTTCTTCACCTTCTGGACCAGCTCTTCCATGTAGGCTTGCTCGCGCGCCCGCACCAGGAACTCGCCGCTGGTTCGCTCCGGAATGATGTTGGGCGCCGTGCCGCCCTCCTTGAGGTAGCCGTGCAGCCGTGCGCCCTCTTTTACCTGCTGGCGCAACAGGCTGATCCCGTTGTAGGCGAGGACGAAGGCGTCGAGCGCGTTGATGCCCTTTTCCGGGTCTCCTGACGCGTGCGCCGCCCGACCGATGAACTCGAACTGCATGTGGGTGACCGCCAGTGCCCAGTGCAGCACCTGGGTCCTGGTGTCGGGATGGAACATCATCGCCGCATCGACTTCCTGGAAGATGCCCGCATTGATCAGCCGGATCTTTCCGCCGCCACCTTCCTCGGCCGGCGTACCGATGACGAGCACCCGCCCGCTCAAGCGATCGAGCGCGTCGGCCAGCGCAATCCCGGCCCCCGCCGAGGCCGTCGCAATCAAGTTGTGGCCGCAGCCGTGGCCGAGGCCACGAAGCGCGTCGTATTCCGAGAGGAACGCAACTGTCGGCCCCGTCCCGTTGCGGCGCGTCGCGATGAAGGCGGTTGGAGTATCAGCGACGCCGACCTCGACGCTAAAACCGTGTTTCTTGAGGAGCTCGGTCAGCCAGGCAACGGCCTGCCGCTCTTCGTAGCCAACCTCGGGATTGGCGTGAATATCGCGGCCAATCCGTTCGAGCTCCGGCCGCAAGGCGTCGATCCGGGTGCCGAGAGCATCCTTGAGCTGGTCGGTCGACGCTTGAGCCACTGACACGCTGGCCAATAATTGTATGTCGATGACAGAGCAGGCGAACCTGGATCAGGCGTCCGACGAAGACCTTGCCCGGAGGATCCGGGA
>VBEQ01000075.1 GCA_005881235.1 Chloroflexota bacterium
TCCAGGTCCAGGTCCTCCACGGCGGTCAGGCTGCCGTAGCGCTTGGTGAGGAGCCGGGTGGAGAGCACCGTGCCCAAGTCTAGCGGGGGAACCCGAAAAACCCGCCTAAAATAGCCGCTGAAGGGCGGCTTCCGGCGAATTCAGCCCGAATTGGGCGGCCGGCGGCCTCCGCGTAACAGGTTTTGCGCCGTTACAGCGTTGTTGCTTTGACCCATACCGAAGAGGCCGGTCAGCAAGATGCAGGCAGAACCGCAGGAGGGCGAGCTCGGCGTCCTTGTCAGCAGCCCGGAGTTCGCCCGGATGGTGGACCGGTTCCAGGCCTCCACCGGGCTCAAGCTCCAGGTCTTCGACCTTGACGCGCATCCGCTGACGCCGGTCGAAGACTACCCCCGCTATTGCCGGCTGCTGCAGGAACGGAAAGTCTGTCCCCTCTACAACGATCCGCAGTTCCTCAAGCGCAACGAGGAGACGATGGGCGTTTGCAAGTCGGGCGTCGGACATTTCGTCGCCCCGGTCCGTAGCGAAAAAGAGGTGCAGGTCGGCGCCGTCCTGGGGCCGGCCGTGAAATTTGCTCCCAACTCGGTTGAAGAGTTAGCTGAGCTGGCCTTCCAGCTACGGGTTTTTCCCGACGATCTGATCCAGGCCGCGGATGCCGTCCAGGAACAGGATGCGGAGAAGCTACTCGGGGCGGGGGAACTCGTCTCCGTGGGGCTCAATCTCCTGGCGGAGATGCAGGCCGCCGAGCGGGTCGGGCACACGCTGCGCCGTCTGCAAGCGCAGATTGCCGAGTCGAACTCCCAGATGCTGTCGCAACACGTCGTCGATGCCATCCTTTATTTGACCCGGGCCGACTACGCTCTGGTGCTGATGCTGGATGACAACGGGGCGGATCTGGCCTCGGGATACGACCAGCCCGCCCCGGACCGCCTCGTCGAGGCGAAGCGCCGGTTATTGGAGGGCATCGCCGAATGGGTGCGGCACGCCGACCGCAGCGTGAGCGTCCCCGATATTTCCAAGAGTGCCTGGTCACGCTATCTCACCGACGACGTCGTCAAGGAGGGGAGTATCGTCGGCGTCCCCATCACCGAGCAAAAGGGGAAGGGGACCTTCGGCGCCATCGTGGTGGGCTTCAACCGTCCGCGAGATGACCTCGAGGAGCCACTGGCCGCGCTGGAGAGCTTTGTCGGCGAGGGCCTGTATGCCCTGATGATGGGTCGCAAGCTGATCCAGGCGGAGAAGCTCGCCCTGCTCGACGCCCAGTCAGGAGCTCACAGCCAGGCGTTCCTGGAGGACCTTCTTGAAAAAGAGATCAGTCGCGCCTCACGTCACAACCACGACCTCGCCGTGGTGCTGTTCGAGATCGAAGCCTTCGAAGTTCTGCGCGGCAAGTACGGCGAGGGTGGCCTCAGCCGGATGCTTCGCGAATTCGTTGCGGTCATCCGTTCGAAGACGCGCCGTGTCAACACGCTGGCCCGCATCAAGGACGGCCAGTTCTGCCTCGTCATCCCGGAAGCCGATCGGGCGATCGCGGTCCGGCAGGCGGATCGGCTTCGGTCGATTCTCGAAGAGCATCCCTATGCGGCCAGTCCGAACGGTGACATCGTCCGCCTTGCGGTCGATACCGGCGTGGCCGCCAGCGAGCGCGGTCAGTTCGATCGCGTTTCGTTGCTCGCCCTGGCCGAAGAGGGCCTGCAGCAGGCTCGCACCGAACGCCGGACGCGTAGCTTCAACCCATAATTTCCTCCTCCGCTCGCGGGGGAGGGCAGGGTGGGGGCGTCTTCGCAATCAGGCCGCCGCCCGATCGCGGTCGCAGCTCGACGCAGCGAGCATAGTAAGAGGATGAAAGTCCTGATCAGCGGTGGATCGGGCCTTATCGGCAGCCACCTGGTGAAGAGCCTGGCGACGGACGGCCACGAGGTGGTCGTCCTCAGTCGTCGATCTGACTTAAAAGATGCCCCGAAGAGCGTTCGCTATCTCAGCTGGGACGCCCGCAGCGCGAGCGGCGACTGGGTGGAGGAACTCGCTGGAGCGCAGGGTGTCATCAACCTCGCCGGTGCGAGCATCGGCCGCTGGCCGTGGACGCGACAGCGGATGGCGGAGCTCCTCTCGAGCCGGTTGTCCGCGACCGCTGCCCTGGTGCAGGCCCTCGGGCGGACGCCGGCTGATCGCCGGCCGCCGGTGTTCGTTAGTGCCTCGGGCATCGATTTCTACGGGGACCGCGGCGAGGAGGTCATCACCGAGGAGAGCCATCCGGGCGATTCCTTTCTTGCCCGGCTCAGCCAACAGTGGGAGGCCGAGGCACAGAAGGCGGAACCGCTGGGCGTCCGCGTCGCGCGCATCCGCACCGCGATGGTGTTCGGCCGCGAGGCGCTCGCCTTTCGACTGCTGACCCTGCCGTTTCGATTCTTTCTCGGCGGTCCATTGGGCAACGGCCGGCAGTGGTTTACCTGGATTCACATCGAGGACATCGTTGGCCTCTACCGGCTGGCGCTCGAGGATGCGCGCGTGAGCGGCCCCGTCAACGCGGTTGCGCCCGATCTCCGCCGGGAGCGCGATGTCGCCAACGAAATCGGTCGCGTCCTCCACCGTCCGGCGGTGTTTCCCGCGCCCGCCTTTGCGCTCAGGCTCGTGCTCGGCAAAGAGGCGCAGCTCTTGTTGCATGGCCGCCGCGCTCAGCCGGTGAAGGCACTCGCGTATGGGTACCGGTTTCGATTGGGTGGGCTCCATGAGGCCCTCGAGGAAGCGCTCGCGCGCCGCTGACGACGACCAGGTCGGCACTCGAGCCGGCCCCTTTGCCCCCGTCCTGGGCGGGTACCGCCAATGCCTCGCCAGGCCGCTCGCCGATCAATTCTTCGGCGCCGATGGGGCTCACCGGGTGCGCCTTGACGGAACGATGCACCATATCTGGCACCGCCACGTCTGGCTGCGGCCCCTGTTCTCGCTGCTGGCTCGATTCGACATCCTCTTTCCAGAATCGGGCTGCGATGTTCCGGCCTCGATGACGATCGCCAGGGTTGACGAAGGCGCGACTTGGCGACGCACCTTCGCCTTTGTTAAGTCGCGGCGATTCGACGCTACCATGAGATATCTGCCTCAGTCGGGTCTTGTGGAGCGAATTGGTCCACGTGGCCTCATCGAGGTTCCCTGGCGCCTTCGTGTGCTGGCCGGCGACGCCATCGAGATCACAACGGGCCGCTTGCAGATGCGCGCCGGCCGGTTGCGGCTGCCGATACCGGGCGTCTTCCAGGTCGCCGTCAAGGCAATCGAACGAGCCGTGTCGGAGAACATCTCGGTCGATCTCGTCGTCAGCCATCGGTTCTTGGGCGCGATCTTCGGCTACGACGGAACCTTCGCTGTCCGGCGCGAAGCGCTCAATGCCAAAGGACCCAACAGGTCTGAAGGCGTCTCGCTTCAAAGGTACCGACCCTGGTTTTATGCGGCGGCGGCCTACAACCTCGCCTGGGGCCTGGTGGTCATCGTCTGGCCGGTATCGTTCTTCCGGCTGATCGGGATGCCTCTGGCAAACGAGATTGCCAGCTGGCAGGCGCTCGGCATGATGGTCCTTGTCTACGCTCCGGCATATTGGTGGGTGGCTCGTGATCCCATGCGGCATCGTCACTTGGTGGTGATCGCGCTCCTGGGCAAGCTGCTGGGGCCGCTAGGGTTCCTCTGGGCCCTTCACGGACACACGCTGCCGCTGCTGTTCGGTCTCACCATTCTGACGAACGACTGTCTCTGGTGGCCGGCGTTTACGGCGTTCCTGGTCAGGGCGGCACGGGACTCCGGCGGGTGGAGGGCGCTGCTGGCCGGCCGATAGTTACTCGTCTTGACAAATACACAGATATGTGTAAGGATGGCAGGGTTGTCGGCTGCCAATCCGCTCGAGGAGTCGCCCATGCGCCCATCGTGGAAGCTCGCCTTGATCGGTGGCGAGATCACCGTGCTCGCCGCCTTCACCGGAATCGGGATTCACCTGGCGATGCAGCCACACCGCATCGCCTTTCGCCCACCGCCGCTCGTGCTGCCGACGACTCAGCCGAGCGTGCTTCCTCGGCTTGGCACGCCCGTGCTCCCGTCGCGGCTGCCCTCCCCGCCGGCCACCAGCATGCCCGAGCTTGGGCCAGAGCTCTTCCACAAATTTGGCCAGCAGGATCACGACCTCGTCATCCAGCAGTGGGACGTGCTGCGGCGTCTCATGGCCGCGCTCGAGCTCCCAGGTCAGCGCGCACTTTCCAACCAGTCGCTGATGGATCAGCTCAAACACCTGATCGAGGTCTGGACCAGCTACGCCCAGGGATTGACCGGCAGCATCGGCGCCCTGGCATTCGTGTGCGCCTTCATCTGGAAGATGATCGCGATCGAGCCTCGGAGTGTGATGGAGGCGAAGCGATGGATCGGCCGCATCGTCTTCGGCACCATCGGGGTGGAGATGGCCGGCCTGCTGGTCCGCGTGCTCGTTGATTCGGTCAATCACTAGCCGGCTTGAAACCTGCTAGAGATTTTCTCCGCCCTCATCACCGGTTTCTTCAACAACCTGATCAACGACGTCCGCGACTCCATTGCTGGGAACGTGGAGACCTACCTGCTCAGCACCCACGACCTTTCGACGCTAACGCCGCGTCCGTTGACCGAGGAGCCGGCGTTGCAGGCGATGTTCCACCTGACGCTGGCCATTGCCGACGTGCTGCTCGTGCTGGTCTTCATCTGGGCGTTCCTTCGCAGCCAGTGGGAACACAGCTTTCGCGCCCACTACACGTTGAAGGTCACGCTGCCGCGGGCGATGGCCGCGATCGTCATGGCTCACTTCGCGCTGCTCTTCGGCCAGATGGCCATCGACTTGAACAATGCCCTGGTCCACGCGATCTGGACCCAGCCCTTTCCCGGCGGGTCCCCACGGATGCCCTGGGCCTTTGCGATGACGAATGGCTTCGGCCTGCCCCTCTTCGAGATCGTCGTCCGGTTGGCGATCGCGGTCATGCTGGTGATCGTCGCGTTTACCTATGTGGTGCGCTTCGCTCTCCTCGTGGTGCTCCTCGCCGCCGCACCACTGGCGTCGATCTGCATGATCCTTCCGGAAACCAAGCGATACGCCCAGTCCTGGCTCCGCCTGTTTCTTCTCACCGTCTTCATGCAGTTTGGGCAGGTCCTGGTGCTGCGTTTCGCCAGCGTCTTTGCCGACCAGATTGGTGCCCGGCCGCTTGAAGCGCTCTACGGGGTGGCCGTGCTCTACCTGCTGATCAAGGTGCCGGGGCTGATGAACGCGTCCTCGCATTTCGAGTCGAAGGCGGAGCACGTCGCCGAGGGGCTGGCCAAGCGAGCTATCAAAGCCGGCATGGCGATCCCGACGGCACGGACCTCGAGCGCATGACCTTGCTGACCTCGGCGCGCCTCGCAGCGTTCGCCTGGTCCTGGCGCCGGCCACTGCTCACCGCCGGCGCCGCCTGCCTGGTGGTCCCGTTGTTGATCGCAGGGCTCGTAGTCCAGGCCGGGCAGGGAGCCGCCGGCGTTCTCCTGCCGCCGGTCGCCCACGCGACGATCACCCAGCCCTTCGGCTGCACGACGCTCGAGATCGAGCCCTGGTCGGTGCAATGCGCCGGTCATCACTTCCACAGCGGGGTCGACCTGGCCGGGCCGCTCGGCACGCCGATCTACGCGGCCACCGCCGGCAGCGTGACGATCCGACGCGAGCGCGGTGGTTACGGCCTCTACATCCTTCTTACCCGAGATCCTCAGCTGAGCACGCTCTACGGCCATCTCGACTGGCCGCTCGTGCAGCCGGGCGACGTCGTTGCCGCGGGACAACCGATCGCCCTCATGGGATCGACCGGCAACAGTACCGGACCGCACCTGCATTTCGAGGTGCGCATCGCAGGCGTGCCGGTCGATCCGCTCCCGCTTCTCAAATCCGGAGGAGGTGGTTGATAGAAGCAATCCACTGACGAGCATCCGGCACTTTTTGGAAGGGAGAACCACATGGTCAACCGCGTCATCCTCGTCGGCCGCCTGACTCGTGACCCGGAGATCGTCGTCAGTCCCAAGGGGCTGACGATCGCCAAGCTCCGGCTGGCCACCAACAGCTACTCGAAGGACGATGACGGAAACCGGCAGGAGGACGTCCAGTATCACTCGCTGGTCGCCTTCGACCGGCTGGCGTCGATCTGCCAGGAATTCTTGACCCGCGGCAAGTTGATCTATGCCGAGGGCCGGTTGCGCAGCCACGAGTGGGACGGCAAGGACGGCCTGCGCCGCTACACGACCGAGGTGGTGATGGACCAGATGAAGATGCTGAGTCCGAAGCCCGAGAGCCCCGTCGAAAACGGTCAGCCGGCCGCGGAGCCGGTCACCGCCTGAGGAGAGGACACTATGACGATCCCCGAACCGCATCCCTATGACCCGGACGACCCGACCTACTACGACGAGACCACCGAAGAGCTCGGCTATCTGGCGCCGGACCGGGGATTCCGACCCGACCCGATGGAGGTCGACGATTACCTGAGCTACTGAGGGCACTAGATATTCGACGCACCCTTCAGCCTGACAGGCAGCTGTCGCAAAGTGGTTGGAGCATGGGGGAGGCATGGCCGACGATACACGGCTCAGGCGGACCTACCGGTACCGGATTTACCCTACGGTCCGCCTGCGACTCGCCCTAGAAGCTCAGCTTGGCTTCGCGTGCCAGCTCTACAACGCGGCGCTTGAGGAGCGCCGGTACGCGTGGCGAGGGCGACGCCGTTCCGTCACCCTCTACGAGCAGTTTCGGGAGTTGACGGCAGTTCGCGCGGCCAAAATGGGGCCGCCCAACATGAGCTGCTCGGCGATGCGCGACCCGCTTCGCCGATTGGATTGGGCCTTTGCTGCATATTTTCGCCGGGTCAAAGAGGGAGTGACGCCCGGCTATCCGCGCTTTCGCTCCGTTCGCCGTTATGACAGCCTGACCTGGAATTCAGGCTGGGGCGTTCGCGACGGCCGCCTCGCATTACCGGGCATCGGCCAGATCAAGGTGAAGTGGCATCGCGCGCTCCCGGCGTCGGCGGTCGTGCGCACCGTCACCGTGCGACGTGTGGCGGAACGATGGTACGCGAGCTTTTCGTTGCGAGTGTGCGGGTCGCGGCAGGGCCTCGCAACGCAACTGCCTGCGGTAGGACTCGACCTTGGCATTCACCACTTTGCCACCCTCTCCACTGGGGAGCAGATACCTGGCCCGCGCGCCTATATCGCCGCAATGCGACGGCTACGGATCGCCCAACGGCGGTTGTGCCGTCGGGAGAAGGCCTCGCATCGGCGACAAAAGGCGCGCCTACTTCTGGCGCGGCATCATGAAAGGGTTCGGAACCATCGGCATGACCATGCTCACAAACTGACCCGACGTATGGTGTGCGACTTCGGCTTGATCGTGGTCGAGGACCTAAACGTCGGTGGTCTCGCGCGTGGGCGCTTGGCCAAACACGTGACCGATCAAGGCTGGGCGACGTTCTTGAGGATGCTCGAGTACAAAGCGGCAGAGGCTGGTGCTCGAGTGATCAGGGTGCCGCCTGGAGGGACCTCGCAAGCTTGCTCAGGCTGCGGGGCTTTTGTCCCGAAACTGCTCTCGGAGCGGATTCACCGGTGCCCCCAATGTGGGCTCATTATCGACCGCGACATGAACGCGGCGCGGAACATTCTCCGGCTCGGCTTGAGTCGTCAGGCGTCAACGTGGCCCACAGGGGCGTGCGTTGCCTGAGAAGGTGTGCTTGGTGCCCCAAGTATGCCATTGCCCTACTAAGATCCCGGAGCAATGACGCTTGGCGTCGGTATCGTTGGATTGCCCAACGTCGGCAAGACGACGTTGTTCAACGCCCTGACGAGGGCGGGCGCGGGCGTCGCCTCCTACGCCTTCAGCACGGTCGAGCCGAACACCGCGATGGTCGAAGTGCCGGACAAGCGGCTCGGGATGCTGGCAGAGATGTACAAGCCGAAGAAAGTCACGCCGACCATGATGAAGTTCGTTGACGTCGCGGGGCTGGTGGCCGGCGCCAGCCGCGGCGAGGGAATGGGCAACCAATTTCTCTCGACCATCCGCGATCTCGACGCACTGGCCATGGTGGTGCGCTCGTTCAGCGATCCGAATGTTCAGCACGTCGACAGCAAGCTCGACCCGCGCCGCGACATGGCGATGGTCAATCTCGAGCTGGCGCTGGCGGATCTCGACGTCGTCAACAAGCGGCGCGAGAAAATTAGCGGTACCGCGCGGCTCAAGCCGGGAGCGAAGGAGAAAGAGGAGCTCGAGCTGCTCGACCGCTTGGCCGCCCACCTCGATGAGGGCAAGCCGATTCGCACCATGAGCTTCGAGGCCGAACAGGCCAAGCTGCTCAAGAGCTTCTCCTTTCTTACCGCGAAGCCGGTGCTGTACGTCGCCAACATCGGGGAGGATCAGATCGGCAAGGAGACCCCCGAGCTGCAAGCTCTTCGTGATGAAGCCACGGCCGAGCACGCCGAGGTCATCCCGCTCTCCGCGCGGCTGGAGGCGGAGATCCGTGAACTGCCGGACGAGGAGGCCACGGTGTTCCTCGAGGACGCGGGCCTGAAGGAGGC
>VBEQ01000076.1 GCA_005881235.1 Chloroflexota bacterium
CGCGCTCGGCGCCGCGCCCCATTTCGAGCGGCCCAATTTCCCGATCCTGTCGCGCTGGTATCCGCCGGATGTCCAGATCGCCCTGGTCCCCTTCGGGGAGCGGGCGCTCCGGCACTTCATGTTCCTCGAGCGTCCCGAAGGCATGTCCCTGCGCGATGCGGAAGGCTTTGGCTCGGTCGGACCGATGCAGCCCCTCACGGTCGACGACCCGCAGATCACGGCGGGCCCCGAGGAGTGGCACACCGTCGGCCACCTCTACCGCGGCATCGAGGCCGGGATCGCCTACCTGGTCGACCGCGATGGCGAGGCCGCCGTCTTCATCGGACCGCCCACGGCTCAGGCGACGACCCAGGTCTTCGAGTGGACGGCGCTGACCGCGGTCACCGACCTCGCGTCGGCGAGCGCGGCAATCGAGGTCATCGTCGAACAGGGCGAAGGCGCCCGAGGAGATTGGGTGAACTCGCACTTCGGTAAGTTCGTCGGCATCCTCGAGGACTTCCTCGCGATGCGAGCCCTGGATCCGGCCTTCGAGCCGGCGCGACCGGTGATGCCCGTCTATCTTCGACAACCTCCTGACGTCGACGAGGTGACGCTGATCGAGGATCAGCTGACGCGCCGCGTCGCCGACCTGTTCAATGCCGTCTACGAAGTCATCCTCCAGGTCCAGAGCCGGTATTTCGTCCATCACGGCGAGACGCCCGAGGAGCTCGAGACGCTGGCCAAAACGGCCAAGCATTTGATGAACTGGGTGATGCGCGATCTGGGCCCGGTGCTGACCGCGCAGCCGGTTGGCCCCGAATTCCCAGGTCGCACCGCCGGCCCGGCCCTCGAGATCGTGCGACCCGCGTTCTTCGTTCTCCCTCACCGCCAGGCTGCCTGGAAGATCCTGCATGAGCGCCTCGAAACGCTGGCCGTTGTTTGTGCCGGACTCGCGAATGACGTCGCCCCTGAGGTCATGACAAAAATCGAAGGCAACCTGCGTGGTATGGCCGGCGATCTCGATCAGCACATGAAGGCCCGAGCCGCGTCCAGGGCGGGGGCCGCGCCGAGTCGTTAGACAGCTACTGGCCGATCGCCCCGTCGGTCAGTTCGCGCAGGATGTCGGCGTGGCCGGCGTGGCGCGCGGTCTCCTCGATCATGTGCACCATAATCCAGCGCAGGGTCCGCGGTCCCCGGTTCTGCTCCTTGCTGAGATCGTCGAGCGAAGCGCCGGTGACAATCTCTCGCGATCGGGCGATCTCCTCCTGATAAAGCCTGCCGACGCTCTCGATCGTGTCGGTTGCTGAGACCCGAAAGTCGATGTCCTGATCAGGTTCGTCTTCGGCCCAGGGGTAGTTCGGCGGACCGCCGGCAAAGTAGATCGGAAACCACCCTCGCTCCACATAGGCCAGGTGCTTGACGATGCCCAGGAGCGTGGTGGCGGACGGCACCAGGCGTGCCGACGCCTGCTCTTTCGTCAGGCCCTCGAGCTTCCAGAGGATCGTCTCCCGGTAGCGGTCGAGGAAGGCGCTGAGCATCGCCTTCTCATCGCCGGCAAACGGAACGTCGAGCCGGCGATGCGGGACAACGTGGGCGGAAATCACCGGGGCGTGATCGGAGGAACGGTTCCGGCGGGCGGCGCCCCGGCGGTCCGCAAGACCGCGAGCTGGCGGGCAGCCTGGAAACCTCTAAAGACGAAGAAGAGCGCCAGGGCGTGAAAGGCAACGGCCGCCCAGTCCTGCACCCAGACCAACAGGAGGGCGTCGAGCACGATCAGCACCATGCCGACGATGAAGCTCCACAGCGCGCCCTTGCGGGACATCAGCCCGAGCCCGACGAAGATGGCGGCGATCACCACGTCGACGATCAACGCCACGACCTCCCCCGTCGTCCCGGTGATGATCTCCTTGCCGAAGGCATCGGAGAACTGCGTGGCGCCGAGGCCGAGGAAGAAGGCCCAGTTGCTGCCGGCCACAAAGAGGACGGAGTTCACCAGCGACAACCCGGCGATCCAGATGAACCAGTTGGCGCCCGACCTGACGAGCTGCCCTTGCTTCGCCAGGTCGCTGATGGGAGCTGGCTGCCCCGTGGGACCCGGTGGCGGTGTGCTCGGTGGACCCGATGTGCTCACGAAAACCCCCTGAGGGAGATTCCCTCTGGGGCGAGACGTTAGCACAAAATCGCGCGTCGTCGTCGAAGCCGTCAGGCGGGCTTGAGCATCCTCCCCAGGTTGTCGAGCTCCTGCTCCCAGCCCATGACGGCCAGCTTCGTCCAATGCTCATCGTGCATCGCGTCGAGGGTCAGGACCAGTCTCACGGCCTCCGGGATCATCTCGAACGCGACGGTTGTCGCGACCTCGTAGGGTTTGACGCCGGGGATGAAGTCGGCCACCTGCGTGAAGGCGAGCCGCTCGAGCGGCACCACGTCGGTGTAGCGGACCAGCGACTCGGTGGTCAACGGCATCCCCGCCTTCTTCAGGAACTCGATCTGGTCGGGGGCAGTCGCGGTCATCGCGTAGAGGAGCTCGCCGCGCAGCCGAACGTCGAGCCGGCGGACCTTCACCTCGAATCCGTCTGGGCCCCACCAGGACTCGATGCCCTCTTTCGTCGTCCAGAGCGCCCAAACGTCCTCAGCCGCGGCGCCAGCGAAGGTCCGCTCGATGCTGACTCGGCGGCGGGCCGGCTGGATCTGCGACGGCAAGCTAGGCGCCGCTCCGGTACGCCTGCTCGAGTGTTGCGAGGTCGAGCTTGCGCATCTTGAGCAAGGCCTCCATGACTTTGGCCGGGTTTCCCGATTTCGGGTCGCTCATCATCTGCCCCAGAGCCGTGGGGACAACCTGCCAGGACACGCCCCAGCGATCCTTGAGCCAGCCACACGGCCCTTCCTCCCCACCATCCGTGAGGCGCGCCCAGACCTCGTCGATCTCGTCCTGGGTCTCGCACGTCGCGACAAACGAGAAGGCCTCCGTAAACGAGAACGATGGTCCGCCGTCGAAGGCCGTATATTCCTGTCCGTCGAGCACGAAGCTGGCGTGCAACACGCTCCCTTCGGGGAGTGGGCCCCCTGCCGTCGCTCGGAGCAAACTCACAACCTTCGAATTCGGGAACAGCGACACGTAGAAGTTGACCGCCTCTTCGGTCCCCTCCTTAAACGTCAAGGACGGCCTCACGTTCTGCACCTTTACCTTGTTGGCCACCGCGGTCGTCCGCGTATCTGCTTGCGTCATTTGCCTTCCTCCTTGTGCTTTGGTCGGGTCCTGCCCCGCCGGTCGAGTTCTGCGGCAAACCGATCGAGACGGGCCTCCCACATCACGCGGTAGCCCATCATCCACTCGTCGAGTTCCCGGAACGGCTCCGGCCGAAGTGCGTACAGTCGCCGCCGGCCCTCCGGACGGACCGCCACGAACTGCGCGTCCTGCAGGATCGCGAGTTGCCGCGAGACACCGGGCTGTCCGATGTCGACGACGCCGACCAGCTCGCCTACGGAGCGCTCGCCACCTCGCAGCGCCTCGATCAGGCGTCGGCGGGTGGGGTCGGCCAGGATCTGGAATGCGTCGGGCACAGCCATACATTACTCCAACGACATATGTCTTGTCAACGATATATTGGAGGCATTAGCGCCGGACGCCCACGCTGAGGAACGCTGCCAGCTCGCCGAGGGCTCGCGTGGTGGGGCGGACCGGCCGTCGCCGACCTTCCCAGCCCGGCTCCCATCGCTCGCCGATCACCTTGAGAACGCGCTCCACACGGTCGACGGCGAGGTCGAAGCGCCCGATGATGCGCTCGCCGTGCAGCAGCGGCATCACGAAGTACCCCCAGCGCTTGCTCCTGGGCACATAGATCTCGAGCTTGAAGTCGAAGCCCCAGAGGGCCAGCGTCCGGTCGCGATCGCAGATGAGGTTGTCGAAGGGCGACAGCAGCATCGTCCTCGGCTCGAACGTTCCGGACTCGATCTGGTCCAGCAGCTCGAGGTCGTCCGCGTGGACAAACCAGTCGCCTTTGAGCCCGAGCTCCACCGGAACGATCTGTCCCGTAGCTTCGAGATCCTTCCAGACGCTCGCCAGCCCCTGGTAACGGTGCCGCATGAAGTGCCGCTTCACCTGAAGCGGCGTGGCCACGCCGAGCGCGCGGAGGGAGCGGACCGCGGCCTGGCGAAGCGCGACCGGGCGCTCGGGAATGGGTCCGACGGGCTTTGCGAACCAGCTATCCGCGAGAGCCCAACGCCGCCCGCTCCCAATACGACCCGCCGGGACGATCCGCCCCTGGAGCCAGAGGAGCGCGAGTGTATCGGTGATCGGACTCCGAGCGCCCCAGCCGGATTCGTACTTCTCGGTGTGTTGCTCGAAGTCCGCGGCGCGGACCGAACCATCGGCCGCGAGCCGCTCGAGGACGAGCTCGCTGAACCGTCCTCGCGTGGTCAGCCAGGACGCCGTCGTGCTTCGGTCGGCCCAGGGAGGCGGCAGCGCAAGGTGAAGCGCGCGGTCGTCGGTGGGGACGATGGAGGCCTGATGGGCCCAGTACTCATAGAGGCGGCGCTGGTCCCACAACAGGGTGTCGACCAGCTTTGGATCGTACGCACCGAGGCGGCTGAAGACGACGAGCAGGTGGCTGCGGGCGACGACGGCGGTCGGGTCGAGCTGCAGGCAGCCGATCGCCCGCACCAATGCATGGATGTCGTCGGCGGTGACCCGTTTGCGGCGCGAGCCGCTCAGCCGCTGGCGCGCGACGGCCAGGCGCCGCGCGTGCTCGATCCGGACCTTGCGGCGCATGATCGAGAACTATGCCTGACGCGTCCGCAGCAGGCCCAGCGGCTCAGACCTGCGGCTGCAGTGCCAGGGCCTGATCGGGCACCAGCCATCTGTAGGCAAGCATCCAGAACGTGAAGAGCCAGCCCACGAGCAGGAGGGTGCCGCCGTAGTCATGGAAGAGGACCGCCGGCAAATAGCCCGCGAGCGCGGCCAGCGCGCAGACGACCGTGATGCGCGCGATGTTGACGAGCACGGTACCCAGCACACCGAGGACGATCACCTGGACCCGGGTGGCCAGGCTCATGGACCCGCGAAGTCCGACCATCAGGCTCAAACCAAGCAGGATCAGGCTCTGCCAGCCAACACAGTTCCACGAGATGAAGAGCGTTTGCGCCGCGCCGCTCGAATTCCAGACGACCAGCTGATTGCCCGCCGCCGCGGCGTGGATGCCAAATAGCCCGAGCAGCACAACCGTGACGCGGACCTCCGCCGGGACGATCCACTGCAACGGCGCCGCGATGCCTACCCGCATGCCGACCACCGTCAAGAGATCGTCAAAGGTGGAGACGAAGGGAAGGACGACCAGCAGGACGGCGGTTACGGCCAGGAGCATCGCAAACACTGGCGTCGTCCTCGATTGCGTCATCGGATCCTTGCTTTTGCGCGCAGCGGTTTGCGGATCAGTTGCCCCGCCAGCAGCGGAAGGAGGATCGCCAACACGATGAGGGGACTGCCGTGCTCGGGCACGACGATCGAGGGCGTCGCGATCGAGGTTTGCTGATTACCGGCGTCGTAACGGAGGTCGAGGCCGCCGTTGTTCACCGCGACGACGGTGATCTGCCAGCAGAGATACGAGCTGGCCGGGAGGAGGACCGCCGGCAGGCTGGCGGAGGTCGACGAGCCCCCGCCGTTGACCAGCGAGGCCGTCCACGACGCGATCGGGACGACCACCGCACAGGTCGCGGTCGCGCTGTACCCGAAGGTCAGGGCGGCGGTCACGGTGGCGTTCCCCTGTCCGGAGGTCCAGTAGGTGAACGTGTAGCTGCCCGCCGGGACGGTCTGCCCGGTATAGGCCACCGCGGTGGCCCAGGTCTGCGTCGCGCCCGGATTGCTCATCTGGAATTTCGCCGGCGTGCCGTTCGTCGGGCTGCTGTCCATGGTGTAGGTGCCGCCTGGATTGTGGAGGTAGTAGACATTGGCGGCGAGCACCGTTGGCGCGGTTGCCGCGCCAATGCCGAGGATCGTCAGGACGAGGATGGGGGCCGCGATGCAGACGAGGCGAAACGCGCGGCTCGCGCGACGACCGCCCGCGTTTGGTGTGGTCGGCCGCGGACGGAGCCACCGGTTCAGACTCCTCCGCTGCGGCAGATGTTCGACGCGATTGGTGATGCGGCCCGTCTTTGGCGTGCGGAACCAGCCACCCTCGCGCCGTTCGAACAGGCCCTTGACCGACGCCCACGCCTGAAAGGGCACGAGCAGGAACGATAAGGCGACCGCACCCAGGACGCCCTGGTAATCGCGGCGCGGGGAGCCCTCGAGCAGCAGACCGCCCAGGTTCATGAGGGGCAGCGCGAACAGGTTGGAGAAGAGAAGCGACCACCCCAGGAGCGCGGTCCACTCGGGAATTTGGACGCGCAGGACAACCTCGGAGACGAGCCAGGCAGCCGAACCCAGCATGAACAGCGCGGACTGCAGGTAGTAGAGGCCGTAATAGATGAATTCGGCTTTTTCCAGCAGGCTCAATCGAGGCGACCGGAGGATAGTGAGGAACCATTTGTTGACGTTGTAGCTGTGACCCTCGGCCCAGCGCATCCGCTGGCGGGCGAGTCGCCCAAAGGTCGCGACACACTCGGCGGGTGTCTCCGCATACGGCGTGTAGACGACCTTGTAGCCCTTCGCGTAAAGGCGAAGAGTGAGCTCCCAGTCTTCCGTGAGACTGCGGCCCCAACCCAGTTCCCTCAAGAGACCCGCCCTGATCATGTAGGCGGTGCCCGCGATCATCTTCATCGAGCCCAGGACCTGCTGGAAGGGACGCTCGATCATATAGCTGCCGGCGTACTCGGTGCGTACCGCGGCCGTCAGCCAGCTTTCGTTCTTGTTCAGGACGTGCCATTGATAGCTTTGCACGGCACCGACTTCGTGGAGGGGGCGAGGCCGAGGATTTCCCTGGCTGTAGAAGTGGTAGAGCAGATCCCGCAGGACATCCGGGAAGGGCACGGCGTCCGCATCGAAGATGGCGACGAATTCTGTTCGCGGGTCCATATTGCGCAGCGCATAACTCAGCGCGCCGCCTTTGAATCCATCCCTCGTGTCGCGGTGGATGATCGTGAAGCGATCGACCTGCTTCCAGGGTTCGAGGATCTCCATCGATCCGTCCGTGGAGTCGTCGACGAGGATGACCTCGTAGTTGGAGTAGTTCAGCTTGGAGCAGGCCTCGAGCAAGCGACCCACGACACCCTTTTCGTTGTAGGTCGCGATGTGAATCGAGACAAACGGCTCGTATCCGAGCGGCAGCCACCTGGTGCGATTGCCGTCCGAATGCGCTTTGGCGGACCAGCCACGACGGGCAATCCGTGCCAGGTCGCTGAGGCCCTGTTTCTTTCCGGGCCCACTCCCATTCCGGCCAGGACCGAAGAAGCCGAGAAGGAGCATCGTCGCGGTGGCCAGGTAGTACTTGAGGGAGTAGGCGAAGAAGAATGCGCCCATGCCAAGGGCGACCAGCGCCAGCTCGAGGCCCAGCCAGCTGAGCAGGCTCGCGTTGCCCGCGGTGGCCAGCGCGATGCCGGCTGAGGTTCCGCGGACGATGGCAAAGATGGGGAGCGCCGCGACCAGAATGGTGATGAAGACGAGCAGGCCGATCAGCCCGCTCCAGAGCCGCTCGCCGAGCGGCCGAGAGCTCAGGCTCGGGCGGGAGCTGATTGCGTCGGAATCGGGCCGTGAGTGACGGGAAGCGAGCCCCACGGCGCCCACGCTATGGCGCCCGAATTACGGCGTGGCTAGCGCCCGTCCAAAAATTGCAACCGCTCTGCTACAGGCGGCCGACGGGCTTCCGCGACCGCGCTCGGGACCGTTCATCCCTTGCGGCGTCAAGCAGCGAAGAATTCCGCCAGGACCGGCGCGAGCGCCTCAGGGTGAACGTCGTGCGCCTGACCCTCCAGCGTCCGCAGCCTGGCGCGTGGGATCGTGGTGCTGAGCGTCTTCGCCGTCTCGAGCATGAATGGGGCACCGCTGCCACCAGTCATCACCAGCGTGGGCACCTGAACGCGAGCAGCCCGTTCCCTAGGAATCGAGCCGTGGTTGCCCATGATGGCGGTATGGTCATAGGCAAGCGTCGGGGCAAGGGCCTCCATTCCGCCCCAGAAGGGCGCATGCCGCATCCCTTCAATCTGGGCGGCGGGCATTCCGACGTATGCCATGAACAGAGCAACCGCGTCACCTCGGCGATTAGACGCCAGGGCTTCGGTCAGGTTCTTGATGTACGTTCCCCAGGCCTTCTGAGCCTCCGGATCGTCGTTGTATGGGACTTCGTACA
>VBEQ01000156.1 GCA_005881235.1 Chloroflexota bacterium
TTGTTCGAGCCGGCCGGCCAATTGAGGGTCGTCCCAGACGTCACGGGCCAGGCGAGCCGTCCGCACCCGCGCGTCGTAAGCGTAGCCCTGGATCTCACACGTCGCAATCGGCCCCGTTGCCACGGTGCCATCCTTGAAGAGGATGGAATTCCAGGAGTCCTTCCAGCACTGGTTGGCGAGGCCTTCTTTTGAGCGCGTCTGGTACTCGAGGTAGCCGTCACCGTCGCGATCGCCGTATCGCTCCATCCATTCCAGGGCCTTCATGGCTGCCGGCTGCAGGCTTCGCACGAAGTCGCGGTCGCCGGCCCAGCGCTCGTACTCGTCCAGCAAGATCAGGAAGAGCGGCGTCGCGTCGTGCGTGCCGTAGTAGGGACTGTGCGGGCGCTCGCCGAGCACGGTGAGCTCGCCCAGTCGCAGCTCGTGCAGGATCTTCCCCGGCTCGGCATCGCGGAAGTCGTCCCGCTCCTTCGCCTGCCACGCTGTCAGCGCCTCGAGGGTCGTCCGCGCAAGGTGTGGCTGGAACGGTAGGGCCTGGTAGGCCGTGATCAAGCTGTCGCGTCCGAACAGCGCCATGAACCACGGTAGGCCGGCCGCCGGCAGGGAATATGAGAGCGACTTCAGCGGACGAAACCGTAACGCGGCCAGGTCGATCAGACTCTGGCGATAGGTATGGCGAAGGACGTCGTTGTCGGTTTCGAGCGTTGGCGCTTGCGCCATCCATTGCTCGAAGCTGGTGGGCATGTCCGGCTTGGGATCGCCGAAGGTGCGATCGCCGTGCTCCAGGCGGTTGAGCTCTCCGTCGCCCACCGGAAAGACATCGATACAGGTTCGCCAGGACCCTCGGGGCTCCAGGTGCAGCTGATAGTGCGCCCGTTCGCGCCCCACAGAAAAATCCTCGCTGAACTCGATCACCGTGTCGCGCCGAAACGTGTCGCGGGTATAGCTCAAGGTCACCTGGCTTGCGCCGAGGTCCGTCCGCAACTTTCCCCGCTTGGGGGTCCGGTCCTTGACCTCGAAGAGGTCGGCGAAATCGCTCCCATACTCGATCTCGATCGTCAACGTCTGCGGGCCGTCACTGTGGTTTTGAACGGTCAGGTCCTCGTGGACGCCGCGCGCCACGAAGCGGTCGCGCCGGATCGAGATGGGCGGGTTCTCGCCCACGCTGACGCTCGCTAAGGTGGCAAAAACCGACGCGGAGTAGTAGTCGACCGTTCGGCTGGTCAGGACGTGCACTGGGTGGCCGTTGACCCGCAGCCGCCAGGTGGAGAGCTGTCGCATATCGGCATGAAAGAAGCCGTTGGCACCCTGACCGGGCTCCACGTCGCCCGCCGCATCGGACACGAAGAAGGTGTTGCCATCGAGCACCGTCAGGTTGCCGGCCATCGCCCTAGAGTACTGACTTTTCGCTTCGTCAGCTAGAAGTGCGCGCGCAGCTCGCCGAACCCGTGCAAGACGAGGAGGCGTCCCTCGGCGGGGATGACCTCCTCCTTTTCCAGCCGCCAGGTGTGCTCGTGGGGAATGAACACGGCGTTGAGTCCCGCCTGCAGCGCCGGGTTGATGTCGGAGCGTGGAGAGTTACCGATCATCCAGGTGCGCGCCGGGTCGAGCTGCCGCTGCTCGACGATCGCCCGGTAGGTATCGACGGCTTTCTCGCTGACGACCGCGGTCGCCGTAAAGCGTGACTCCAACCCGGAGCGCTCGATCTTCAGCCGCTGCTCCTCGGGATGACCCTTGGTGACCAGCATCAGATCGTGGCGACCGGCGAGATAGTCGACCGTCGTCGCCACGCCGGGCATAAGCGTGACCGGCTGGCCGGCGATCCGCCGGCCCAGCTGCAGCACGTGCTCGATGTCCTGCGGCCGTAGGTCTCGCTCGCCGAGGCGCTCATAGGTCTGCTGGAGGTTCTTCGTGAAGCTCGCCGACCCGTAGCCATGCAGCGGGACGTTCATACGCTCGACCTCGTCGAGTGCGGCGCGCACCTGCTCGCGCGTCATCGTCGAGTGACCGAGGAAATCGATGAATTCCTCGATCGCCTGCTCGAAGTACACGTTGTTCTCCCAGAGCGTGTCGTCGCCATCGATCAGAAGAAATTGCCGGGTGCTGCGGGGTGCCATCCGCCCCAAGGCTACCTCGGCTGGAACCGGACGTGGCGCTGGCTGGTATGAAGGGATAGCAATCGATCCGTGGAGGGCCGGCCACTGGACGACATAGCGCTCGTCGAACGAGCGAAAAACGGCGATGTCAACGCATATGAAGCACTTGTCCAGCACTACCAGGAGCTGGCGTTTCGGGTCGCCTACCAGGTCACCGGTAACGCCGCGGACGCGGAAGACGCGGCCCAGGAGGCATTCGTGAATGCCTACTACGCGCTCGGCCGTTTTCGCGCCGGCGCGCCATTCAAGCCGTGGCTGTGCCGGATCGTCGCCAATGAAGCGCGTAATCGCCGGACGTCGGCCCAGCGGCGGACGGTCCTGGCCGAGCGCGCCTCGGTCGCCCAATCCTCGGGGGACTCGGCCCAGTCCCCCGAGGCCGCGGCCGAGGCGGATGCCTTTCGTTCCACTCTGGTCGCGACACTGCGGACCCTGCGCGAGGACGACCGGCTCATCCTTGCCTACCGCCTCTTCTTCGATCTCTCGGAGGCCGAGATGGCGGAAGCGCTCAACGTCCCGCGCGGGACCGTGAAGTCGCGGCTCTCGCGCGCACTCTCGCGCTTGCGCGCCGCCTTACCCGCCGACATCCGTATGCCGTCGGCGGCGGGAGATCACGATGGCTGATCCTCAGCGGATCACCGACGTCGAGCTGGAGCGAGGGCTTCGGGATCTCGGGCCGCGCTATCCCTACCCACCGACGCCGAACCTGGCGAGCCGCGTGCGCGGGCGCATCACCGTGCAACCCGTTGCGCCGTCGCGCCGCCTCGAGCTCTGGCGCGATCCACGGCGACTCGCCCTGGTCGCGGCGGTGCTCCTTGTCCTGCTGGGTGCAGCCGCCCTCGCCAACCCGGCGACGCGCGACGCCATTGCGCACTTCTTCCATGTGCGTGGCGTGATCGTCAGCCGCGAGGCGTCGCCCCTTCCTTCGTTCTCCCCCGTGACGCCGCTGAATCTCGGCCGTCGCACCACGCTGGCGGATGCTCAATCGCGCGTGAAGTTCAGCATCGCCGTACCGGACGAGCTCGGCGCACCCGAGGCGGTCTACGTGGTCAGTGATGTTCCCGGCGGGGAAGTTGCGCTTGCCTACACGCCGCGCCCGGGCATCCCGCTCGTCAAGCAGACCGGATTGGGCGTGCTCATCTCCGAGTTTCGTGGCGACCTCATCCCGGGCTTTATCACGAAAAGCCTGGGCGAGGGCACCACGGCGCAGGAAGTCTCGGTCGAGGGTGACCCAGGCTGGTGGATTACGGGCGAGCCTCACATGGTTGTCGTTCAGGTCGATGGCCAGGATCGGCCGGAGACATTGCGCATGGCCGCCAACACGCTCATCTGGGAGCACGCCGGCGTCACCTACCGAATCGAATCCGGCCTCTCGAAGGCCGACGCCTTCCGAATCGCGGCCGGCCTTCCCTGACCGCCGTTCGCCGCGCCGGTGCCGGCGGCGAAATGGTCTCCGGGTCCCACAGCCGCCGGCTCCAGACGCGTGGTTGCCATTGTTGGCGCCATCCGTGACAGCTGTCTGTCGCGGTGCTTCACAGCTGCTTCACAACTGTCTTGCAGGATGAGACGCAGTCGAGATTCGATTTAAGGAGAACCACAATGAAAACGACAGACAGAAACCGGAAACTGATGATGCTGGGCGGACTCGGCCTCGGCCTGGCGATGCTGGGACGAAAGCGCCGCTGGCGCCGCTATGCGATGGGCCAGATGATGGGCGGCGGCTACGGCGGGCCCTGGGGCCGATTCGGCGGCTACGGCCACGGCGGTCCGGGTGGACCGGGGCAGACGTTTACGCTGCCCCCGTTCATCGAGGCGACCCTGAAGGCCTGGCACGACCGGGCGCACGGCACGGTGCCGCCGGCGGGGACCGCACAGGTCTGATTTCCTCTCCCTCCCGACTGAGGCGGAGTCCCCACTCCGCCTCAACTTTTTGCATAGGATGGCGCTGGTGAAGACGATCCTTGTCGTGGACGACGAGCCGCAAATCGTCACGCTGGTGCGCGACTACCTCGAGCACGGGGGCTTCACGGTCTTCACGGCTGCCGACGGACCCAGTGCGCTGCGGACCGCGTCCACGCAGCACCCTGACCTCGTCGTCCTCGACCTCGGCTTGCCCGGTATCGACGGCATCGACGTGACCCGCGCGCTCCGCCGCAACGGGACGGTGCCCATCATCATGCTGACCGCCCGCACCGGTGAGTCCGACAAGCTGGTCGGCCTCGAGCTCGGCGCCGATGACTACGTGACCAAGCCGTTCAGTCCCAAGGAGCTGGTCGCCCGCGTACGGTCGGTGCTCCGCCGCACCGAAGCCGCGAAGGCTCCCGGCGATGTGATTCGCGTGGGCGACGTCGAGCTCATCGTGTCGACCATGGAGCTGACGATCGCCGGCCGGCGAATCGAGTTGACACCGACCGAATTCCAGCTGCTGGCGACGATGGCTCGGCAGCCTGGGCGCGTGTTCAGCCGGGCCCAGCTGCTGAACGCTGTCCACGGGGACGCGCTGGAAGCCTTTGAGCGCGCGATCGACGCCCATATCAAGAACCTGCGCCGAAAGATCGAGCCGGACCCCCACAACCCGCAGTACCTGCTGACGGTCTTCGGCGTCGGCTATCGCTTCGCGGATGCGCGACGATGAGCCCATCGGGCTGGCGTGGCGGAGGCTGGGGCCCACCCGGATCGCGTGGCCGTGGGCGGCCACCGTGGTGGCCCGAGGGTCAACCGTGGCCACCGGCCGGAGGACCGCCCTGGCGCCGAATGGGACGTCGATTCCTGTGGCGAATTGCCGGCTTCATCGCCGCCGCCTTTCTGCTGATTGCGGTCATGCTCACGATCGGCGTCGTGCTGGCCGGCACCGCGGTCGGCCTCATCGAGGCGCCTCATGGTGTCCGGTTACTCGCCATCGGGGCGCTGGTCGTGCTCGTGATCGTCATCCTCCGCGGCAGCCGTCGTTTTCAGCGGATGGCGGTCAACCTGGGTGAGATCGTGGACGCCGCCGGGCGGATCGAGGCCGGCGAGTACGGCGTGCAGGTCGCGGAACGCGGGCCGCGAGAGCTGCAAACACTGGCTCGCGCCTTCAACGCGATGAGCACGCGGCTGGCGACCGCCGACCGCAACCGGCGCGCTTTTGTGGCCGACCTGACGCATGAGCTCCGCACACCGCTCGCCATCATCCGCGGGCAGGCCGAGGGCATCGGCGACGGTGTCTATCCCGGTGACCAGGCCCACCTCACGCCGATCCTCGATGCGACGGCCTCGCTGGACTCGCTCGTCGATGCCCTGGCCACGATGACGCTGGCCGATGTCGGGAGCCTGACGCTCAAGCGGGAGGCCGTCGATGTGCCGGTCCTGGTGACCAGCAGCCTGGCGGCGTTTCAGAGCGCCGCGGACGCTGCCGGGGTGCGGTTGGTCGCCGACCTCGAGCCGGATCTGCCGGCGATCGATGCGGATCCGGCGCGGATTCGAGGCGTCCTCGGCAATCTGCTCTCCAACGCGATCCGCTACACGCCGTCGGGCGGGACCGTTACCGCAAGCGCCCGTCGATCGGGCGAGAGCGTCGCCTTCGGCATTCGCGACACCGGCCGGGGGATTCCACCCGAGCTGCGCCCGCGCATCTTCGAGCGGTTCGTCAAGGGAACCGGCTCGTCCGGATCGGGGCTCGGGCTGGCGATCGCCAAGGACGTCGTGACCGCCCACGGTGGCACTATCGAGGCGGTCAGCGATCCGGGAACGGGGACCGAGATCCGCTTCACGCTGCCGGTCGCACGATAACCTTCTAGCGTGCCGACAGCCGCGCGCATCGTCGTGCTCCCTGGAGACGGCATCGGGCCGGAGGTGACCGCCGCGGCCCGGCGAGTCCTGGACGCCGCCGTAGGTCCCCTCGGGATCGCGCTCGACTATGTCGACGACGTGGTAGGCGGCGCGGCAGTCGATGCGTACGGGGTGGCGCTGCGTCCCCAGACGCTTCGCCTCTGTAAGACCGCGGACGCGATTCTGTTCGGCGCCGTGGGTGGACCGAAATGGGATGATGCCGCGCCGGACAGCAAGCTTCGGCCCGGGTCAGCGCTGCTCGGACTTCGCAAGGGCCTTGGCCTTTTCGCCAATCTACGTCCGGTTCGCGTCGATCCGGCGATGGTCGCCACCTCGGCCCTGCGGCCCGAGCGGGTGCGTGATGTCGATCTCCTGGTGGTTCGGGAGTTGACCGGTGGTCTCTATTTCAGCCGGCCCAAGCGGCGCTATGCGACGGCGCGCGGTGATGCCGCCGTCGATACCATGCGCTACAGCACACCGGAGATCGAACGGGTCGCGGTGCGGGCCTTCGAACTGGCACGGCTCCGGCGCCGCACGCTGTGCTCGGTCGACAAGGCCAACGTGCTCGAGACCTCCCGGCTCTGGCGCGCGGTCGTCGGCCGTGTCGGGGAGCGCTATCCCGACGTCGCCTTGAGCCACATGCTGGTCGACGCGTTCGCGATGGACCTGCTCCGCAGGCCGCAGGCCTACGACGTCGTGCTCACCGAGAATCTCTTCGGCGACATCCTCACGGATGAAGCATCCATGCTGGCGGGCGCACTCGGCATGCTCCCGTCCGCGAGTCTCGGCGCCGGGACGGCGGGGTTGTACGAGCCGATCCACGGGTCGGCACCGGACATCGCGGGTAAGGGAGTCGCGAACCCGGTCGGCGCCATCTTGAGCGCCGCGCTGTTGCTTCGCTGGTCTCTCAACCGCGACGATGCGGCGCAAGCGATCGAGCGCGCCGTCTCTCGGGTGCTGGCGGACGGACTGCGCACCGCCGACACCGTGCGCGACGGTGAGAAGCCGATCGGGACCGCGGCCATGGCCGATGCGATCGTGAGCGCGCTGCGTTAGCCCAGGACGCGCCGGAGGGCGACGAGCGTCGGCTCGATGGCGCGAGGAACTCGCAAGCCACGCGTCAGCGCCTGCGGGTCCTTGAGTCCGTGACCGGTGAGGACGCAGACAATCGGCTCGGTGCCGTCCAGGCTCCCGGCGTTTGCCTTTTTCAATAAGAGGGCAACGGCGGCAGCCGAGGCCGGCTCGACCAGCAGACCTTCCTCGCGCGCCAGGCGTCGATGCGCCGCCATGATTTCGTCGTCGCCGACGGCCTCGATCGTGCCGCCTGACTCGTCGCGCGCCGCGATGGCCGAGCTCCAGGAGGCGGGGTTGCCGATCCGAATCGCAGAGGCGAGCGTCTGCGGCCTTAAGACCGGCCGGCCGCGCACCAGCGGCGCCGCCCCCTGGGCCTGCGCGCCGTGCAGCGTCGGCAGTGACGCACCGCTGCGGCTCGCGAGCTCGCAGAACCCTCGCCAGTAAGCGGTGATGTTGCCGGCATTGCCGACCGGGATGAAGAGCCGCGCCGGGGCGCGGCCAAGCTGTTCGACGACTTCGAAGGCGGCCGTCTTCTGACCCTCGATGCGATACGGGTTGACCGAGTTCACCAACGCGACGCCGGGCTCGTCGGCCAGCTTGCGGACGAGCGTGAGCGCGCGATCGAACGACCCCTTGACCGTCACGATGATCGCGCCGTAGGCGAGCGCCTGCGCCAGCTTTCCCGCAGCGACCCCGCCCGCGGGGACGACGACGACGGCGCGAAGACCGCATCGGGCGGCATAGGCCGATGCTGAGGCGCTGGTGTTCCCGGTCGAGGCGCACAGCAGCGTTTGGGCTCCCGCCTCGATCGCCCGGGCGGCGGCGACCGCCATTCCGCGGTCTTTGAAGGATCCGCTCGGGTTCAGGCCCTCGTACTTGAAATAGAGCTGGTCGAGCCCGATCGCCGGACCGATCCTGGACGACCGCACCAGCGGCGTCGATCCCTCACCGAGTGTGATGCGAGGGGTCGCCGGTGTGACCGGGAGATAGGCCGCGTAGCGTTCGATGATGCCGACGGCCATGGCGGTGATGGTAGCGTTCCCCAATGCGTGCCCCATTTCGGGTTGCCGTAATCGGCCTCGGCAACGTGGGCGGGGCGCTCGCTCGGCGGTTGGTCGACGATGCCGACCGGATCACGATGGCCGCCGGCCGGCCGATCGCCCTCGAAGGCATCGCGGTGGCCCACCCGGAGGGCCGCCGGGCGCCCGCGCCGCTACTGCTCGCGGCGCAGTTGCTGGCGCAGCGGCAGCTCGATGCCATCGTCGAGGTGATGGGCGGCCTCGAGCCTGCCTCTACCTATATAAGTACGGCGTTACAGGCTGGCCGGCAGGTGATCACGGCCAACAAGCAGCTGGTCGCCGCGCAGGGTCCGCCGCTCGCCTGTCTCGGGCCGCTTCGCTTCGAAGCCTCGGTCGCCAGTGCGATCCCGATCATCGAAACACTGGCGGACACGCTTGCTGCGGACCGGATCGGATCGATCATGGGCATCCTCAACGGCACGACGAACTCGATCCTCGCGGCGATGGCCGGCGGGGCGAGCTACGCCGATGCACTGGCCGATGCCCGGCGCCGCGGCCTGGCCGAAGCCGACCCCAGCGCGGACGTCGACGCCCACGATCCGGCTGCCAAGCTCGCCATCCTCGCGATGCTGGCCTTCCGAAGGCGCATCGACCCGTCCCAGATCGTGCGCGTCGGAATCCGCGACGTGGGAGCCGACCAAATCGAGAATGGTCGCCGGCGTGGATTCGTGATCAAGCTCATCGCGGCGGCGACGACTGACGATGGTGGGAGCATCCAGGCCGACGTCCGTCCGCGACTGGTTCCCGCTGATGCGCCGATGGCGCGCGTTCACGGCGCGATGAATGCCATTGCGGTCGATGCCGAGTACGCCGGATCGCTGCTCTTCGAAGGACCAGGCGCGGGCCCAGACGCCGCCGCCAGCGCGGTGCTCGCCGACTTG
Organism: Chloroflexota bacterium; assembly: GCA_005881235.1. GTDB lineage: Bacteria > Chloroflexota > Dormibacteria > CF-121 > CF-121 > CF-13. The sequence goes on from VBEQ01000156.1 coordinate 8,992, forward strand.
ATTCGGGCCGCGAAAGACGTGCCCGCGTCAGCTGGGTCGCTGCTCGCCACCCTGGCCGATGCGCCGCCGGCCACCGTCTTCCCCCTCGGGCCTACGGCCCAATATCCTGCGGCGTCATGATGGCGAGGACCAGGTGACGGTCTCGTTGACGCTCGACCAGGTCAAGGAGCGCGCTCGCCGCGCGCCGATGGTCCCGATTTTCCGCGACATGCTCTCGGACGCGCTGACGCCAGTCACGGCATACGCGGCGCTGGCGGCCGATGGTCCAGCCTATCTCCTGGAGAGCGTCGAACGCGGGGAACAACTCGGCCGTTATTCCTTCGTTGCGGCGGACCCCATGGCGATCGTCTCGATCGGGGACGGTCGCGCCACGGTGCAGGATGCCAGCGGGCGGCGCGATCTCGAGGGAAGCGATCCGCTACGCGCGCTCGAGGCGTACCTGCAGACATTTGCCGCGGAGCCGGCGGAAGGCCTTCCCGAAGGGTTTTGCGGCGGCGCCGTCGGCTACCTCGGTTACGAAGCGGCCCGCTACCTCGAGCGCCTCCCGCTGCCCGACGCGGACCCACTGAAGGTGGCCGACGGCGTGTTTGTCATCACCGACACCCTCGCCTGTTTCGACCACGTCCGACACCGGTTGAAACTCGTGACGCACGTCCGTACGCAGCGGCCGCCGATCGAATCGCGCTACACCGAAGCGCTGGCGCGGATCGATGACCTGGCGCGCCGGCTGAACCGTACCATTCGCCTGCGCGCCCTCGAACCGGCCGACCGTCCGGCGAACGTCAACCTCGAGGGTCACGTCTCCCAGCCGGAGTTCTTCAAAGCCGTCGAAAAGGCGAAATCGCACATCCTGGCGGGGGACATCTATCAGGTACAGATCGCGCAGCGGTTCACCACGCCGCTGCAGGCCGAGGCCTTCGACGTCTACCGCCTGTTACGGGCGCTGAACCCATCGCCCTACATGTATTTCCTCAAGCTGCCCGCCAGCACCATCATCGGGACCTCGCCGGAAATCCTGGTCACGGTGCAGGGTCGCAATGTGCGCTACCGCCCGATCGCGGGCACCCGCCGCCGGGGCCGCGATGCCGCCGCGGACCAGCGGATGGAGGACGAACTCCGTTCGAGCGAAAAAGAACGTGCCGAGCACGTCATGCTCGTCGACCTCGGACGCAACGACCTGGGACGAGTCTGCGAGACGGGCAGCGTCAAAGTGACCGAATTGATGACCGTCGAACGCTACTCGCACGTGATGCACCTGGTCTCCAACATCACCGGACGATTGCGCGCCGACTGTCGTCCGATGGACGCGTTGCGGGCAACGTTCCCGGCGGGCACCGTGACGGGCGCGCCGAAGATCCGGGCGATGGAGATCATCGCCGAGCTCGAACGGGAGCGGCGCGGCGTCTACGCGGGGGCGATCGGTTATCTCAGCTTCACCGGTGACCTCGACACCTGCATCGCGATCCGAACCATGGTCGTGAAGGATGGTCTCGCTACGGTCCAGGCGGCCGCCGGCATCGTCGCCGACTCCATCCCCGAGGAAGAGTACCTAGAGACCCGCAACAAAGCGTCTGCGCTCCTGCAGGCGCTCGCGGCGGCAGGCTGAAATGGAGTCCAGGGGCATCGTGCTGGTGATCGATAACTACGACTCGTTCACCTACAACCTGGTGCAGTACCTCGGTGAGCTCGGCGAGCGCGTCGCGGTCCGCCGCAACAACGAGATCACCCTCGGAGAAGTCTCGGACCTGCGGCCGGTTGCGGCCGTTCTCTCACCCGGGCCGGGAACACCGGGCGACGCCGGCATCTGCAAGGATCTTCTTCTCGAGCTGGGCCCCACGCTGCCGACGCTCGGGGTCTGCCTCGGCCACCAGTGCCTCGGCGAGGCGTATGGCGGCCAGGTGCGTCGGGCGGCGCAGGTGATGCATGGAAAGGTCTCGCGTATCCTTCACCGCGAACAATCCGTCTTTCGCGGGCTACCCAGCCCGTTTACGGCGACCCGCTATCACTCTCTCGTCGTGGAGCGCGACGACCTGCCGGCCGACCTCGAGGTCACCGCGTGGACCGAGGATGGCACGGTCATGGGATTGCGGCACCGGCAGCATCCGCTCGCCGGCGTGCAGTTCCATCCTGAGGCCATCCTGACCGAGCATGGCCACCAGTTGCTCGGCAATTTTCTGCAGGACGCGCGTGCCTGGCGGAATATGCGTGCCACTATCCGTGATCCGATTGCGGAATAGGCGCGGCGATCCGGGTGTTGAATCAGGGTGTGCGACCTAATCAAAGACACCGTCACACTTTTGTAGCCAGCGTCCGATGCTTTCGAAGTAGTGGGCCAGTATGCTTTCGCACGTGAAGTTAGCATCGAATCGCGAGCGGCCGCGGATCGCCATCATCGCCCATGACGGCAAGAAGGCGGACCTGGTCGCGTTTGCCACGTTCAACCGCAGCCGCCTCCAGGAAGATGACATCGTCGCCACGGGCGCGACCGGGGACCTGCTGCGCGACAAAGTCGGGCTCGACGTCGAGCGCGTGACTGCCGGACCGCACGGTGGCGACGTTCAGATCGCCAGCCGCGTCGTCGAGGGCGACATCGATGCTGTCCTCTTCATGGTGGATCCGCTGGACAAGCATCCGCACGATCCCGACATCCAGACCTTGCTTCGAATCTGCAATGTCTGCAACATCCCGCTGGCGACGAACATCGCCACCGCGGATGTGCTGATCAGTTCGCCGCTGCTGCAGGAGTTCCGAGCCGCCGCGAGCTGACGCCCTACTCCCTCCCTTGACAAGGACTGGGCCCGACGCGCACGGGCCCAGCCTTGTTTGTCAATTGGTGGCGCGTGTCGTTAGGGAACCGTCGGGCGCTGGCCCGCGTTCTCCTGTGCTTCACGCGCGGCGCTCTCGCCCTGCTCGTGCGCAGCGTTCTCGTTCGGCGTGAATTTTCCCGATCCGCCGCCTGGCCGCTGGCCGGCGTTCTCCTGGGCCTCGACGGTGGCGCTTTCACCGGCCTCGTGGGTCGCGTCCTCGTTGGACTTGAAGGTCCCGGCGCTGGCGCTCGGACTCGCCGATGCGGCGGCCAGCTGGTTCGTCGATCCCGTGTTCGCCGCCGTGGCGGCGAGCGGACCGGCCAGTGTGGCCCCGATCACGCCGCCCGCGATCAGGGATCCGGCGACGCCGGCGATCGTAATGATGCGTTGCGTTGGAGTGATGCTTCTCACCTCCTTCTCATCTGAAATGGCAGGCGTGGAGAATGCAGACCTCCACACTGGGCCCAGTCTGCCCGGGCGAACCTTTCAGAAGGATTACAGGGAGGGCTGGCTGGCGCCCCGGGTGGCGGCTTTCAAGGTGGTCACCCTCCCCTTGATGCCATGTGAGCCTGCCGCCCGGCTCATCGCGCTGCCGACCGCCGCCAGGTTCCGATCCGCGATCGCGACGACGCTCCCTCCGGCGCCGCTGAGCGCGGCCCCCAGGGCTCCCGCCTGCTCGGCTGCCGCGATGGTGTCATCGAGATAGGGATAAGCGCGCGCGCGACCGGGCTGGTGCAGGCGGTCGTCCATCGCGCTCGCGACCAGGGAGCGATCTTTGCGGGAGCAGGCGAGCACCCACTCGGCGACGCGGCCGAGGTTGAAGACAGCATCCTCGCGCGCCGGGCGGCGCGGCACCAGGCGACGGGCTTCGCGCGTGGGGGAGAGGCCCTTCGGCACGAACACGACGGCCCGCCAGCCTGACGGCCAATCGAGGCGGTGGACGCGCACCCCGCCGTCCTCGATGACGGCGATGCAGAAGCCGCCATGGAGGGCGGCCGCCAGGTTGTCACCGTGGCCTTCGAGTGGGACCGCCAGCTCGAGGACGCGTTGCGCCGCCATTCGGAGGCCGCGCAATTTCGCCCCCAGCATGATCCCGGCGATGATGGCGGCGGCACTGCTGCCCAGGCCGCGACCGATGGGAATCTCGTTTCTGACGCGAAGTTCGAGGCCATCCAGCGGGCGGCTCCATCCATCGAACGGCTCCTGGGCCGCGCGGACGATCAAGTTTCGGCGATTCAACGGCACCTCCGCGGCGCCCTCGCCGGCCCAGCTGATCGTCGTCTTTGCCGACTCGCGCCCCTCGACCGTGAGGTGCAGGTCGAGAGCCAGTGCCAGAACATCGAAGCCCGGTCCGAGGTTGGCCGACGAGGCCGGCACCCGCACCGCGGCGGTTTTGGGCACAGCTAAAGCTTGAACGCCTCGTGCAGCGCCGCGACCGCGTCTTTCACCCGCTTGGCATCGATGATGCAGGTGATGCGCACTTCCGACGTCGAGATCATCTCGATGTTGATCCCGTGGTCGGACAGGGTCCGGAACATGGTCGCGGCCACGCCAGGTTGTCCACGGATGCCGCTGCCGATGACGGACACCTTGGCGAGGCCGTTCTGCGCCAGCACGGTGCGGGCGCCGATCTGTTGCGCGACGCCCTGGAGGATGCGCTCCGCCTGCTTGCCGTCCCCGGACGACACCGTGAACGACATGTCAGTCACTCCTTCGTGGCTGGCGGTCTGCACGATGACATCGGCGGCGATGTCGGCTTCCGCCAGCGGCGCGAAGATCGCGGCCGCGATGCCCGGGCGATCGGGCACACCAACGACCGAGAGCCGGGCGACGTGCTCTTCGTGGGCAATGCCCCGCACCCGATTTCGGTCTTCCATGATCGCCTCCTCCGAACAGATGATGGTACCCGCCCCGGCATGGAAGCTCGAGCGAACGTGCAGCTCCATAGCGTAGGCCTCGGCGATCTCGACCGCCCTCGGATGCATCACGCGCGCGCCGGCGCTGGCCAGCTCGAGCATCTCCGGGTAGGCGATATGGGGCAGCAATCGCGCATTCGGCACGAATCGTGGATCCGCGGTGTAGATGCCGCGCACGTCGGTGAAGATCTCGCAGGCCTGCGCCTTGAGCGCGGCGGCAAGCGCCACGGCCGTCGTGTCCGAGCCACCGCGTCCCAGCGTCGTCACCTCCATCTCGTCGCCCATGCCCTGGAAGCCGGCCACGACCACCACATTCCCGGCGGCGAGCTCCCGCTCGATCCGTCCCGGCGTCAGCCCGACGATGCGCGCCTTCGCGTGGCGCCGGTCGGTCTGGATGCCGGCTTGAAATCCGAGCAGCGACACCGCTGGGACACCGAGCTCGGTGAGCGCCATCGACATCAGCGGCGCGGAGACGCCTTCCCCGGTGGAGAGCAGCAGGTCGAGCTCGCGCGCAGCCGGGTCTTTCGCCACCCGTGACGCCAGCGTGAGGAGGCGGTCGGTCGAATCGCCCATGGCGCTGACCACGACGACGACGTCGTAGCCCGCCCGCTGGCTGGCCGCGACACGCTTCGCCGCCCGCTTGATGCGGCCCGGAGTACCGATTGAAGAGCCACCGAACTTCTGGACGAGCAGCGGCCTCGTCACGGACTCAGGGAGCGCGCTCAACATAGCCCTCCCGCGTCAGCCATTCCGCCAGGAGGACGGCGCCCTTGCCCGCGCCGAGCTTGGTGTTGTGCGAGAGGACAACGTACTTGACGCCCCTGAGCGCCGGCTCGTCGCGCACGCGACCGACGGTGACCGTCATACCGTCGCCCGCGTTGCGGTCGCGGCGCGGTTGCGGACGGAAGGGATCGGGGGTGACCTGCAGCAGGCGATCAGGCGCCGAGGGAAGACCTTTGAGTCCATCGACGCCAAACCGCTCCATCGCGGCGGTGGCGGTCCCCGCATCGACCGGACGCTCGGTGCCGACGAAGACGGTTTCCAGGTGGCCGTCGGTGACGTTGACCCGTGTGCAGGTACAGGAGACCGCGAATGGCGCCGGCTCGCCCCAGTGACTCAGGATCTTCTTCGTCTCGCGCTCGACCTTCTCCTCCTCGCCCGGGATGAAGGGGATGACGTTGTCGACGACGTCGAGGGCCAGGACCCCGCCCTGGCGGCCCGCGCCCGAGACCGCTTGAAGCGAGGTCATCATCACGGTGCGCACGCCGAAGGCGTCGTGCAGCGGCTTGAGCGAGACGGCCAAGCCGGTGGTCGTGCAGTTGGGGATGGGCGCGATGAAGCCGCGCCAGCCGCGCGCGCGGCGCTGGTCGTGGAGAGCCTCGGCGTGCGCATCGTTGATGCCGGGGATCAGGATTGGGACATCGGGCTCGTAGCGAAAGGCGGAGGCAGTGCTGATGACCGGCACCCGTTCCGCAAAGCGAGGCTCCCAGACTTCCGCGACCTCTTTGGCGACGGCGCTGAAGACCAGGTCGAGCGGTTGTGCGAGGAGTTGCTCATCGTTCAGGCATGGCAACGCGAGGAGCGAGCTGTCGGGGCGGCCCTCGGCGAACCACCGACTGGCACCGGATGGGTCGCGCAGCGCGTCGCCGAGCGATTTTCCCGCCGAGCTCTCGGAGGCGCCGACCGCGGCCACACGGAACCATGGGTGCCGCTCGAGCGCGGCCAGCACCTGCTGCCCCGCGAGGCCGGTGGCTCCGAGCACGCCTACCCGCATACGTCCCCACCCTGACCCTCCCCCGCAAGCGGGGGAGGGAAATTTGCGCTGTTCATGCGACCACGGCGGGCGCCTTTTCCGCGGCGGCCAGCGCCTGCTCGAAATCGGCCGCACGAGCCTTTGCCAGTTGCAGGCGGTGCCCATCACGGACTTCGAAGAGTTCGGTGGTTTTGAGGCCGCTGCCGGTGATGCAGATGACGACCGTTTCCTCGCGCTGGATGCGCCCGCTGGCCACCAGCTCCGCGAGCCCGGCGATGACGACGCCGCCGGCCGGCTCGCTCAGGATGCCCTCCGTTTGAGCGAGCAGCGCCATCCCTTCCTGGACCGCACCCTCGCGGCAGGCCGTCCCCCACCCGCCCGAGGCGCGCACCGCCCGCGCCGCGTAGCGGCCGTCGGCGGGGTTGCCGATCGCCAGCGACTTCGCGATACTGTTCGGCCGCACCGGCGTGACCTGGTCCCGGCCGTGCTGGATCGCCGTGCTGACCGGTGCGCAACCTTCCGCCTGGGCGGCGTGAATACGGGTCGACGCGCGATCGAGCAGGCCGACCCCAACCAGCTCCTGGAAGGCCTTGGCTGTCTTGGCGAGCAAGGACCCGGCGGCGACGGGAACCACGAGATGGTCGGGTGCCCGCCAGCCGAGCTGTTCCACCACCTCGAACGCCAGCGTCTTGCTGC
>VBEQ01000233.1 GCA_005881235.1 Chloroflexota bacterium
TTTGCCGTGACCCGTGAAGAAGCGGCGCTGGCCTACAGCGGCGACACCAGCGTCGCGCTCGGCGGGACGGCGCACCTGGCCGCCAGCTTGCGCGAAGACGGGCAGAGCGCCATTGCCGGCCGCGCCATCGGCTTCACGCTCGGCGCGGGTGCCTCCGCGCAGACCTGCACCGCCGCCACCGATGCCAGTGGGAACGCGTCCTGCGCCATCAGCGGCGTCAACCAACCGTTCGGGCCCGGCGAGGTGCGCGCGACCTTCGCCGGCGACACCGTCTATCAGCCCGCCTCGACGAGCGCCGCGAGCATGATCTTTGCCTACCTGCCGGCGGGCGTCTTCGTCATTGGCGAGAAGCCCGCCAGCGGAACGAGCGTCACCTTCTGGAGCAGCCAGTGGGCCGGCCTCAACCGGCTCGGCGGCGGCAGCGCGCCGGCCGGCTTCAAGGGTTTTGCCGCCTGGGCGTCGCTGCCGGCCTGCGGGGCCGGCTGGATGACGCGGCCGGGCAATAGCGAAGCGCCGCCGGCGCCGCTGCCGCCCTACATGGCGGTGATCGTCGCCAGCAACGTGAGTAAGACCGGCAGCGTGGTGAGCGGCGACACCGCGGCGATCGTGATTGTCAAAACCGATAGCGGCTATGCACCCGACCCCGGTCATCCGGGAACGGGCATCGTCGCCGGCGTGATCTGCCCGTGAGACGCAAAAACCCCGGATGGAATCCGTGAAACACGCGACCCGTCGGCTTTCGGTGGGCGCGCTGGGCATCCTGCTGCTCGCCTCCTGCATGAGCACGCTCAACCCCGGGGTGCAAGCGACGCAGGCGGCATCGTCGGGGACGGGGCAGACCAGGGTCGCCATCCAGGGCACCCGCTTCCTCGTCAATGGCGAGCTGACCTCCCCGGGAAAGCCCGCGCAGGGGATGCTGCTCAACACCCGCATGGCCCAGGGCATCTTCGATGATGAGAATTCCGCGACCGCCGCGCAATGGCGATATCCCGACACGCACACCTGGGATGCGCAGCGCAACACCAACGAGTTGGTGGCCATGCTGCCCAGCTATGCGGAGCACGGCATCCGCATGATCACGGTGGGACTGCAGGGCGGGTGCCCCAGCACCAGCCCACCCTGTCCGGGCGGTGACCACGCCTGGATCGTCAGTGCCTTCAAGGCCGACGGGTCACTCAAACCCGCCTGGATGAACCGGCTCAAGCAGGTGATCACGGCCGCCGACCACAACGGCATCGTCGTCATGGTCCAGTTCTTCTACCACGGCCAGAACCAGCGGGTGAACGATCCCGACACCACCACCGCCCAGAGGGCCGCGGTCAACAACATCACCGACTGGCTGGTCAACTCGGGCTACGGCAACGTCCTGGTGGAGACGGTAAACGAGTGCGATGCCGGCTTCTCCGACTACCTGGACGGCGGCAATTGCGCCAACGAGGCCAACGTCGTCAAGCAGGTCCAGGACCGCTCGGGCGGGAAATTGAAGGTCGGCGTCAGCTGGAAGGGCGGCGAGCAGCCCAGTGATGCGGTGATCACGCAGGAGGACTTCGTCCTGCTGCACGGCAACGGCATCGACGGGACTCAGCTGCAGGCCCTGATCGCCTCGACGAGGCAATCCGCCGCCTACAAGGCGAATCCCACGCCGATCGTGGTCAACGAGGATTCGACCAGCGTCGCCAACCTCGATGCCTCGGTCGCCGCGGGCGTCTCCTGGGGGTATCTCGATACCGGCCAGAACAACTACCTGGATGGCTTCCAGCGCGTGCCGGTGAACTGGACCATCAACACCGACGCCAAGAAAGCCTTCTTTGCGGAGACGCTCAAGCTGGCGGGACCGCCGGTCACGGTTTCCGGCGTGACCGTGACGCCCGCACCGCCGGCACCGGTGCTGGCCACCACTGGCCAGGCGCGACCGATCTCACCACCGGCGGCGTTCGCCGCCGGCGCCTTGCTGCTGATCGCCGGACTCTTCTTGCTCATCGTTGCGCGCCGCCGGCGCGGCCACACACCACAAATCGTATGGAGGAATCGCAAATGACAACCGCATTAGTCACCGGAGGCGCGGGCTTTATCGGCTCGCACGTCGTCGACGACCTCGTCGACAACCTTGGCTTCGACGTCGTCGTGCTCGATGACCTCTCGGGGGGCTTCAAGGAAAACGTCAATCCAGGCGCCCGCTTCATCCAGGGTTCGGTCGTCGACCACCAGTTGCTCGACCGGCTGTTCGATCGCTTCCGCTTCGACTACGTCTATCACCTGGCCGCCTACGCGGCGGAGGGCCTCAGCCACTTCATCAAGCGCTTCAACTACACCAACAACCTGCTCGGCAGCGTCAACCTGATCAACGCCAGTGTCAACTACGAGGTGCGCTGCTTTACCTTCACCTCGTCGATCGCCGTCTACGGCACCAACCAGCTGCCCATGCGCGAGGACCTCACCCCGCTCCCCGAGGATTCCTATGGCATCGCGAAAGCGGCGGTCGAGCTCGAGTTGAAGGCGAGCCATGAACTCTTCGGCCTGAACTACGTCGTCTTTCGGCCGCACAACGTCTATGGCGAACGCCAGAACCTGGGCGACAAGTACCGCAACGTGATCGGGATCTTCATGAACCGACTGATGCAGGGCGAGTCGCTGCCCATCTTCGGGGATGGCGAGCAGCGCCGCGCCTTCACCTACATCAAGGACATCGCGCCGGCGATCGCCGCCTCGCCGCTCGAGCCGGCGGCTCGCAACCAGCTGTTCAACATTGGCAGCGACCAGCACTACAGCGTCAACGAGCTCGCGCTCGAAGTCATCGCCGCGATGGACATCGCCGGCCGCTTGGACCACCGGGAGGCGCGCAACGAGGTCAAGCTGGCCTTCTCCGATCACTCGAAGTTCCAGCGCGTCTTCCCCAGCGCTCCCTCGACCCCGCTGTCCGAGGGCCTCCGCCGCATGGCCCGCTGGGCAAAGGCGAGCGGCATCCGCCAGAGCCGCGAGTTCGAGGGCATCGAAATCCACAAGAATCTGCCGCCGGCCTGGACCGTAGTCGTGGCTGACGAGCCGGTGGGCGCCGGCGCGGCCGGCTGAGGATTTCGTAACGGACATCCTGTTCGTGACGCCCTGGTTCCCGTACCCCGCCACCAACGGGGCGAGGGTCCGCTCATCCAAGCTGCTGGCAGGGCTGGCCGCCGCCGGCCATCGCTGCCATCTCTTCGCCTTCGAGCCGCCCGCGGGGCAGGGGCCGTACCCGGACCTGGCGAGCGTGGCCTTCACCTCCTCCTGGTCATCGCGCTGGCCCGGGCGGGTGAAGTCGACGCTGGCGTTGCTCGCCAGGAGCCCGCGCTACTTCCGGCTGATCTACCAAAAGTCCCTGCTCGAAGAGATCCGGCGCGTCGCGCAAGAGCGGCGGGTCGATGCGGTGATCGCCTACGAGCTGGCCGCCGGCGACTACGTCTCGCGGCTCGATGACGGCCGCTTCATCAAGATCCTTGACGGCTGCGAGCCCTTTGCCTTCCAGTCACCGGTGGACACCATTCGCAGCCAGGCACGCATCTGGAAGTTCAAACACTTCTTGCGGCAGATGCTGAACCGCGTCGACGCCTACGTCGCGGTGTCCGACGCCGAATTGCGCTGGATTCGGGAGGAGGTGGGGCCGCAGCGGGCGTGGGGGTGCACGGTGCCGAACGGCGCCGAGCTCTCAGCCCCCTTCGAGGGCCCCGCCGATCGGTCGCGGGTCATCTACACCGGATCGCTCACCTACCGCGCCAACCTGGAGACCGTCGACTACTTCCTGGCGCAGATCTGGCCGTCGATCCTGAAGGGACAGCCGGGCGCGCGCTTCGTCAACACCGGCCAGCTGCCGGATCCGCAGACGGTGCGGCGGCTGCAGGCGGTGCCCGGCGTGTCGCTGGCGGGATTGGTCTCCGATTACGAGCGCTTCGTCGGCTCGAGCGGCGTGCTCGCCGTCCCCCTGTTGCGAGGCGGTGGCACTCGCATCAAGGTGCTGGAGGCATTTGCCCTCGGCTGCCCCGTGGTGGCGACCTCCAAAGCGGTCGAAGGCCTCAACGTCTGCGCCGGTAGCGACGTCCTGGTCGCGGACACGCCGGCCGCCTTCGCCGCCGCGATCCTTTCGGTGATGACGGATGATCGGCTTCACCGCCGCCTGGTCGACAACGCGCGCCTGACGGCGGCGCGCTACAGCTGGACAAGCGCGCAGCAGACGTTTGTGGAGGCGGTCGGCCGCTGCGTCGAGCAGCGCGCCTTCCTGCAACCCGCATGAGCCTGGCGATCTGCATCGTCAACTGGAACACGCGCGACCTGCTGATCGATGGCGTGCGCCACCTGTTCGAGGAAGACCCGTCGCG
>VBEQ01000157.1 GCA_005881235.1 Chloroflexota bacterium
ACCTGGAGCGCGCCTTCGACGACGCCAAGTACGGGAAAGCCTCGGTGGCACCCTATTCCGACGGCGTGCTGCCCACCATCGTCGATGATTCCCTCGCGCCCGCCGGCAAACACATCATGAGCTGCTTTACCCAGTACGTCCCGGCACACTGGTCGAAGGCACCGCATCGCGAGGAGCTGGAGGCGTACGCCGACCGGGTGGTCGCCGGCTACGAGCGCTTCGCGGACAACTTGCCGGGCGCCATCGAGCACCGGCAGGTGCTCGGGCCTTATGACATGGAGCAGGAATATGGTCTCGTGGGCGGCAACATCATGCACGGCGATCTCACGCTGGACCAGCTGTTTTCCTGGCGGCCGGTGGCCGGCTACGCGGACTACCGGACACCCATCAAGAATCTCTACCTCTGCGGCTCGGGGACGCATCCCGGCGGCGGCATCAGCGGCATCAACGGCCGCAACGCCTCGCGCGAGATTCTCAAAGACCTGAAGCGACACCGCTAGGGCAAATGCCAGAGACACCCAACCTCGACGCGCAGGTGAATGGCCCGCAATACCTCGGGCCCGCCACCTTCATGAAAGCCCGTGCGCTCACGGAGCCCGAGGAGCTGGACGGCGTTGCGCCGGACGCCGCGATAGTGGGCGCGCCCTGGGACGACGGCACGACATACCGGCCGGGCGCTCGCTTTGGTCCGCGGGCGGTGCGGGTCGCCAATTACCAACCGCCCAGCTGGCACCTCGATCTGCAGGTCGCGCCCTTCGAGGTGCTCACGGTCGTCGATTACGGCGACGCCGTCTGCTACCCGGGTCTGACCGAGCAGGCCCACGAGGCCATTCGCGCGCGTGTCGCCGAGGTCGCCTCGCGGAAGATCGTGCCCTTCGTCATCGGCGGCGATCACTCGATCACGTATCCGTCGGCCACCGCCGTAGCCGATGCCTACGGCCGCGGCAAGGTCGGCCTCGTCCATTTCGATGCCCATGCCGACACCGGCAAGAGCACCTGGGGCAACCTGGCCTCGCACGCCACGCCGATGCGTCGCCTGATCGAGTCCGGCGCCATTCCGGGACGAAACTTCGTCCAGATCGGGCTGCGCGGCTACTGGCCCGAGCTCGAGACCTTCGAGTGGATGCGGGCCCAGGGGATGCGCTGGCACCTGATGGGCGAGTTGCTCGACCGGGGCGTCGAGACCGTCATCGGGCAGGCCATCCAGGAGGCGCTCGACGGCCCCGAGTTCATCTACCTCTCGGTCGACATCGATGTCCTCGATCCCGGCTTCGCCCCCGGGACCGGGACGCCGGAACCCGGCGGGATGCAACCCGCCGATCTGCTCCGAGCCATCCGCAACATCGGACTGCGGACGAAATTGGTCGGAATGGACGTGGTCGAGGTCTCGCCGCCATACGATCATGCGGAGATCACGGCTCAGAATGCGAATCGCTGCATACTAGAGGCGATTTCGGCGCTGGCCGTCAAGAAATCTCGAGGAGGGACGCCGTGAGCACTGTTGCCGAGCCCATCGCCACCGAGCGCGTCGTGGAACTGACCGCCCGGGAGGAGGAGCGTTTTCGTTCCAAGCGCCAGCGTTCCGACGAGCTGTGGAAGCAGGCGAAGCAGTTCATCCCGCGCGGCGTGCCCTCGTCCTTCCAGGACGCGGCGCCGCAGCCGGTCTTCGTCGATCATGGCGAGGGCAGCCGGGTCTGGGACGTGGACGGTAACGAGTACGTCGACTTTCACAACGGCTTCGGCGTCATGGTGGTCGGGCATGCCCACCCGCTCATCGTCAAGGCGATCAACGACCGTGCCGCCCGGGGTACGCATTTCGCGCAGCCCGTGGCCGACGACGCCATCGTCGCCGAGGAGTTGTCGCGCCGCTTCAAGCAGCCGCAGTGGCGCTTCACCAACAGCGGTACCGAATCGACCCTCGACGCCATTCGGCTGGCGCGCGGCTTTACCGGTCGCGACCGGATCATCAAGATCGAGGCCAGCTACCACGGGCATCACGATGCATTGCTGGTCTCCGTCGAGCCCTCCCCAGACCTGATGGGTCCGGCCGACGCTCCCGTATCCGTGCCCTACAGCGCCGGCACGCCGGAGGCCGTGGTTGACCTCGTCACCGTCGTGCCCTTCAACGACCTTGCCATCCTGGAGCGGACCCTCGACCGGCATCGCGGCGAGGTGGCGGCCATCATCGTCGAACCGGTGATGATGAACATCGGCATCGTGCTTCCCGACGAGGGCTACCTGGCCGGTGTGCTCGACCTCGCCCACCGGCATGGGGCGCTGCTGATCTTCGATGAGGTCAAGACCGGCGCGACCATCGCGGCCGGCGGTGCGACCGAGCGCTTCGGCGTGACGCCCGACCTGGTCGCGCTCGCGAAGGCGATCGGCGGCGGCCTGCCATGCGGCGCGGTCGGCGGGCGGGCCGACGTGATGGGGACGATCGACGCCCACAAAGTGGTCCAGATCGGCACCTTCAACGGTAACCCGCTGACCATCGCGGCCTCGAAGACGACCCTGTTGTCGGTGCTGACAGCAGCAGCCTACGCCCACTTCGATGCGCTCGCCGAGGCGCTGGAGGGCGGATTGCGCAAAGTGATGAGCGACTATCAGCTCCCCTTCCATCCGATCACGCTGGCGGCGCGCGGTTGCGTGACCTATCGCAAGGAACGTGTCCGCAACTACCGCGACTACCTCACGATCGACAAGAAGTACGCCTACCTGTCCTGGCTCTATCAGTGCAATCGCGGCGTGCTGATGGCGCCGGGGGCCGAGGAGAACTGGACGCTCTCGGTCCAGCATTCCGAGGACGACGTGCTGCGCTACGTCCGCAACTTCGAGGAAATGGCGAAAGACCTGACCGGCTAGGAAATTGGGAAGCCGCCCACGACCTCGGTCCATGTTGATCGTCGCATCCATCGCCGCCACAGCGGTGTCAGGCTGCGGTTCCACCAGCAACGCCGGCACTCAGGTAGCAACCTCGAGCCCGGGCCGCTCGGCAACGCCGGCGGCCTCGGCATGCACACCCGGACCGCGCCCTCCCGCGCGGATGGGAGCTGCCATGGCCTACGACGCCGCCACGAAAACGGTCGTGCTCTTCGGCGGCATTCGCGGCGACGGCAGCCCGCCGCTGGGCGACACCTGGACCTGGGACGGGTGTCGGTGGATGCAGGCGAGCCCGTCGACATCTCCGCCGGGCCGAAGCTTTGGCGCGCTGGCGTTCGATGCATCCTCAGGAAAGCTCATCCTGTTTGGCGGCGGATCCGCGAACGCCGATCCTGGTCGCAACGACACCTGGAGCTGGGACGGCTCGACCTGGAGACAAGAGCACCCCGCCACCTCGCCCCCCACGCTCTTTCCTGCGCTGATGGCAGACGATCCCGGAAATCACAACGTCGTACTCTTTGGATTCGGCCTCGATAGCCAGCCGGGCACGTGGACCTGGGATGGCTCGAACTGGACCAAGCACCAGTCTCCAGCACCGCCGTATCGGGGCAATGCTGGTATGGCATTTGGCGCCAGGTCGGGCGTGCTACTTTTTGGCGGCCAGCCAGGCGAAACGGATGCGCTCAACGACAGCTGGGTTTGGGATGGCCGCGCATGGAGCCAGCTGCATCCCGCCACGACACTCCAGGGAGGCGCGGTGTTCATGGCTCATGAGGACGCACGCCACGACGTGCTGTTGGTCGAACACGACGGCACCTGGACGTGGACCGGCAGCAATTGGTCGCCGCAACATCCGGCATCGACGCCGCCGTTCCAGCTGTTTCGTTCCATCGCCTACGATGCTGCGCGCGATCGCGTCGTCCTCTTCGGGGGCAAGTCGCCTGCCAACGATCAACCGACCGACGACACCTGGACCTGGGACGGCGTCAGGTGGTCGCGGGCTTAGGCGACCGGCACCCGCGTCAGGTAATCGAAGATCAGCTGCGACCAGGATTCCATGTCCAGGTAATAGCTGCGCATCGCGTCAAGCGGCAGCAGCGCACCGGCCAGCTTGTCCACCTCGCGGATGGAAATCTCCGGACGGTCGCCTTCGACCAGGAAGATCAGCCCGACGTGCACTCGGCCGACCGGCGTCGTCTGGTCGTTGATCGCTCCGAGCAGCCGCGTCGAGAAGTGGCCGCTGTAGACCACCTCCTCTTCCCATTCGCGCCGCAACCCGGCGTCGATCGGGTCGGCCGCGCCGGCAACGTCCTCGGGATTGATGTGCCCACCGACCCCCAGCGAGTAGAGGTGGCGGAGCCGCCGCTCACTCGAGCGGCGCAGCCGGTGCGTCAGGAAGTAGCGTTCGTCATGGCGAAAGACGACATAGGGAATGATTTGCGGCTCGGCCGGATCCTCTTCGACCTCGCGCCGCGGGCGAAAGCGGTAGTTTGCGCGCACCCGCGCGAGCAACTCGTCGAGGCCAGTCGACCGGAAGCCCGTCCATTCGCTGCCGCCAAACAACGTGTCCCTTGGGACGACCAGGACATCCTCGCGCGCGCCCACGCGTTGAGTCTAGCGATGGATGCCGCCGACAGGGTCAGTCGCGATGCTCGTGACGGTCGCCGTCGTCGGTGGGCGTGGCCCGCGGCGTCGGCTTCGGCGTCACCACGGGCGTCGGGTCCGGCGTGGCCTGCTCGCCGACAACGAGCGTGGGCGGCGTGGCGCTCTCCTGTTGCTCGATCCGATCGAGCTCGTCAACGGCGGCGGCGACAAGTTGCTTGATGGCGGCGACGTCGTCGTCACGATTCGCATTCTCGCGCTCAACGGCGCCAAGCCTGGCGCGCAGGGCGTGCAGGGCATCCTTGTTGGCTTTCGGCGTGGTGGGGCTCTTCAGCGACACCGCCACGTCGTCGACCATGATCGTGTAGGCGCGCAGGCTGGACTCGGCGAGCCGAGGTTTGTGGTTGGCGGCCATCGCCTGCGCCTCCCGGAGCCGCTCACCGGCCTGTTGCAGCTGCACCGAGACTCGATCATTCGCCGCGCTCAGCGCCAGGTGCACATCCTCTTCGAAGAGCTTGACCGGATAGAGCGGGTTGTCCGGAAGCGCGGAGGGCGCAGCGAAGGCTGTGGCCGCGGCCGCGAGCACGGCGATCGACGCCACGGCGAAGGCGAGACCCACGCGACGATATCCGATGAAGGTTGGAATGCGCAATGTGCGCCGCTGCGGCAGTATGGCCTGAAGCTTGAGCCAGAAGGGGGCAACCGAGGTGGGCGGGGCGGGCGGAAGGGTGACCAGCAGCAGGTTGAGCTCGCGCACCTCGCGCAGTTCGGCGGCGCAGGCCGCGCATCCGGCGATGTGCCCGTCGATCCGGCGGCGCTCGTCGGCGGCCAGCATGCCGTCGGCATACGGGATCAGCCAGTCGCGCGCCGTTGCATGACTCAACATTCTGGTTGCGGCCTCTGTTTCCTAAAACGGACCGGTTTCACCCGGTATTCGCCTCCTCCCCGTACACGAGGTCGCCGAGGCGCTCGCGGAGCAACCGCTTGGCACCGTTGAGCCTCGACATGACCGTCCCCAGCGGGACGTCGAGCGTCTTCGCGATCTCCTCGTAGCTCAGCTCGCCGAAGGCTTGCAGGGCGATCGTGTCACGGTAGTGTGACGGCAGGCTCGCGATCGCTTGACGCACCGCTTTCTGCAGGTCATGCCGGGTGGCCACGTCCATAGGATCCGACTCGCGGCTGGCCGGCGGTTGCGCCATGCCATCGAGCGAAACGACCGGGCGGCGGCGGCGCAGGGCGTCGGTGACGGCGTTCGCCGCCACCCGGTGGAGCCAGTGTTTGAACGGCTTCTCATGCCGGTAGCCGGGAAGGGCCTTGTAGACCTTGAGGAAGACCTCCTGCGCGACGTCTTCCGCCAGGCTGAGCTCGCCGAGGGCCCGGAAGGCGACGTTGATCACCAGCCGGTGATGACGGATCACGAGCTGACGGAAGGCCTCCTGGTCGCCCGCCGCGCTGCGATCGATCAACCGGCGTTCTTCGGCGTCCCCCTCAGGCGAGGGAGCGTCTTCGGCCCTTGCCATCTCCCGACGGTGTGACGCTCAATTCCCTCCCCCGCTTGCGCGGAGTCAGGCCAGGGGCCTTAGCCCAGTGAGAAACTCCCGCACCCGGGCCGTTGGGTCCTCGGGCGACTGGGCGATCGCGTCCAGGAGAGCGCTCGCCACGATCACCCCATCGGCCTTGCCGGTGAGCGCCTCGAGGTGCTCCGGCCGCGAGATGCCAAACCCGACCACGATCGGCAGGTTGGTGTGTCGCCGCACGAGCTCGATCAGCGGCAGCAGGCCAGGATCCAGCTCCGCGCGCGCCCCCGTCACGCCAGTGACGGCGATGCAGTAGATAAATCCGGTCGCAGCCCCGCAGGCCGCGGCGACGCTGGCCTCGCTGCTGGTCGGCGCCACGAAGAACACGAGGTCCAGCTGCGAGGCGACAGCCGCTTGGCGGAGATCCGCCGATTCGGCGGGGGGAAGATCGGGCACGATCAATCCGTCGACGCCCGCCTCGGATGCCGCCCGACAAAAACGTTGGAGGCCAAAGGCCAGGATCGGGTTCAGGTAGGTCATGAAGAGGATCGGCGCATCGGTCCTCTTGCGCGCGGCGGTTGCCGCCTCGAGTGCCCGCGCGACCGTCGTGCCACCCTTCAAAGCCTGCTGTGAAGCGGCCTGGATGGTGGGACCGTCGGCGAGTGGGTCAGAAAACGGAATGCCGAGCTCGATCGCATCGGCACCGGAATCGGCGGCGGTCTGGACCAGGGACGGCGTGACGTCGAGCCGGGGATAGCCGACCGTGAGGTAGGCGATCAGGGCCAGGCGCCGCTGCGCGGCAAGCCGGGCAAACGTCGCCGCGATCCGGCTCACCCGTCGCTTGCGCCGCGGACGATGTCGACGTCCTTGTCGCCCCGACCCGAGAGGTTCACGAGTACGAGGTCCGAAGCAGCGAGCTCAGCCGCCAGCGGCACGGCATACGCAATCGCATGCGAACTCTCCAGCGCCGGGATGATGCCCTCCAACCGCGAGGTCTGATGGAAGGCCGCGAGCGCCTGCTCGTCGGTGACGCTCACGTACTCGGCGCGATGCTGGTCGTGGAGGAAGGCGTGCTCCGGACCGACTCCGGGATAGTCGAGGCCCGCCGAGATGGAATGCGTTGCCATCACCTGGCCGTCGTCGTCCTGCAACAGGTAGCTGAACGAGCCGTGCAGCACGCCGGGACGGCCGCCGACGATGGAGGCCGCGTGCGCCCCGCTGTCGAGCCCACGTCCGGCCGCCTCAACCCCGACCAGGCGGACCGGGTCGTCATAGAAGGGCGCAAAGATTCCGATGGCATTGCTGCCGCCGCCGACGCAGGCCACCACCACCGCCGGCAGCCGACCGGTTTCGGTGAGCATCTGCGCCCGGGCCTCGCGTCCGATCACCGACTGAAACTCGCGCACCATCAAGGGGTAGGGATGCGGCCCGACCGCCGATCCGATCACGTAGTGCGTGGTGCGAACGTTCGTCACCCAGTCGCGGATCGCCTCGTTGGTCGCGTCCTTGAGGGTCTTGCTGCCACTCTCGACCGGCGTGACCGTGGCGCCGAGCAAGCGCATCTTGTACACGTTGGTCGCCTGGCGCGCCATGTCGTCGACGCCCATGTAGACCTCACATGGGAGGCCGAACTTGGCGCAGACGGTGGCGACCGCGACACCGTGCTGGCCGGCGCCCGTCTCGGCGATGATGCGGCGCTTGCCCATGCGGCGGGCGAGCAGCACCTGCCCCAGCGCATTGTTGATCTTGTGCGCCCCCGTGTGGCAGAGATCCTCGCGTTTGAACCAGATCTCGGCGCCACCCGCCTGCTCCGTGAGCCGGTCGGCGCGGTACACAGGTGTCGGCCGGCCACTGAAGGTCCGCGAGAGATACTCGAACTCGTGCCGAAAGCCGTCGTCCTTGAGCGCGGCCTCGAACGCCGCCGCCAGCTCGTCGACGGCGGCCATCAGCGTCTCCGGGATGTACTGCCCACCGTATTTCCCGTAGCGGCCCTGCATCGTTTCCTTCATTCCCGATCCACCCGGCGGACCGCCTCGACAAAGGCGCGCAATTTCGCGTGATCCTTGCGGCCGGGCTCGGCCTCGACACCACTGCAGACATCGACCGCCCAGGGATGCAGCTCGCGCACCGCGCCATCGACGTTGCCTGCTGTTAACCCGCCGGAAACCACGACCGGATATTTGCGCACGACCTCCCTGGCCTGCGCCCACGCCCAGGCCCGCCCCGTACCACCGACCGAGTCCGGCACCCAGGTGTCGAACAGCGGATGATCGCCGTCTTCGAGGGGGATGGTGGTCAGGTCTTCGCCCTCCTGCACGCGGAAGGCCGGAAGCAGGAGCAATCCGAGCGAGCGATCCTTCTCGGTCAGCGGCCGGTACACCTGGATCGCGGTCAGGCCGCAGGCCTGGGCGACTTTGCCGATCTGCTCCGTGGGCTCATCGATGAAGACACCGACCCGCTCCACGCCCGCCGGCACCTGGGCGATCACGTCCTTGATCTCCTCGACCCGAACCTGGCGCTTGCTGTGGGTGAAGATGAACCCGAGAAGGTCGGCGCCCAACTCGACGGCCAGTTCGACATCGTCGGCCCGGGTGTTCCCGCAGATCTTGATCTTTGTCACGATCCGCTCAGCTCCCGGACTTTGGCGTCGAGGTCCGCCGCTCGAAGCAGCGACTCCCCGACCAGCACGGCATCGACCCCGAGCCGGCCCATCGCGTCCACGTCGGCGCGGCTCCCGATGCCGCTCTCGCTGATCACCACCCGGCCGGCAGGGATCAGCGGTCGCAACCGTGCCGTGGTCTGCCGGTCGGACGTCATCGTGGAGAGATCACGATTGTTGATGCCGATGATGCCGGCATCGGCCCGTAGTGCGCGGTCCAAATCCTCCTCGGAGTGAACCTCGACCACCGCTTGCATCGACAGTCGCGTCGCCAGCGCCTGCAGCGCGCGCAGCGCGCCGTCGTCCAGCACCCCAACGATCAGCAACACAGCGTCGGCACCGACCGCGCGCGCCGCCAGCACCTGGATGGGATCGATGATGAAATCCTTGCAGAGGACCGGCACCTCGACGGCCGAGCGGACCGCCTGCAAGTGGTCGAGGCTGCCACCGAAGAATTCGGGCTCCGCCAGCACCGAGATGGCGGCGGCGCCGTTCGCCGCGTAGCGCCAAGCCAGCCGTACCGGATCGTAGGGGTGCTGCAGCACGCCGCCCGAGGGCGAGCGCTCCTTACACTCGGCGATCAGCGCCACCGCGTCGGTCCGGCGCAATGCCTGCCGAAAATCCCGTGGCGGCGGCGCCGCCGCAATGGATTGCGGCAACCCGGCCTCGACACCACCGGCCTTGAGCTCCTCGATCGCCGCACGCCGGGATTGCAGGATGCGGTCGAGGATGGGGGCGGCTTTCGTGGCCATCAGCCGGAGTCCACCGTCCCGACTAGGCGCGGGCTGCGGTCTTCTCCAGGACTCCCTTCATCCGCTTGACGCCCTCCTCGATCTGGTCGATCGAGTTCGCATAGGAAAGCCGCAGATAGCCCTTGCCGGACTCGCCGAACGTACTCCCAGCGAGCAGGGCGACCCCGCCCTCGTTCAGCATCCGGTCGGCCAGCACCCGTTCGTCCAGGCCCGTCTGCGTGATGTTGGGAAACACGTAAAAGGCTCCGAGTGGCTTGTGGCAGCTGACTCCCGGCAAGGCATTGAGACGATCGACGACGAGATCGCGGCGTCGCTTGAACTCGCCGACCATGGCCTGCACCGCCGCATCCGATCGCGCGGAGAGCGCCTCGATCGCCGCCATCTGGGTAAAGGCGGCGGCACACGAGCTGCTGTTGATCATCAAGGTCTCGAACTTCTGCGCCAGCGGGAGCGGCGCGACCGCGAAACCGAGGCGCCAGCCGCACATCGCATACGCCTTGCTCAATCCGTCTGAGTAGATGGTCCGTTCGAGCATCCCGGGCACGGTCATGATCGACGCGTGCTGGCCGTCGTAGGTGATCTGGCCGTAGACCTCGTCGGTCAGCACATAGAAGTCATGGCGCATTGCGAGCTCCGCGATCTGCTCGAGATCGCGGGTCGACAGCACGCCCCCCGTCGGGTTCTGCGGCGAGTTGATGACCAGCAGCTTCGTTTTTGGCGTGATCTTCGATTTGAGCTCCTCGATGTCGAGCCGGAAGTCGTTGCGCTCGCGGAGCGGGATGCCGACCGGTGTTCCGCCGGCGAGCGTCGCGGCCGATCCGTAGATGGCGTAGCCGGGATCGGGAACGATAACCTCATCACCCGGCTCGACCAGCGCCAGCATGGTGAAGAGCAAGACGTTCTTCGAGCCGGGCACCATCACCACCTGCTCGGGCTTGACCTCGACCTCATACCAACGGCGGATCCAGTCGGCCACCGCCTGGCGGGCGGGCAGAAGGCCACCGGCCGGTGTGTAATGCGTGAAGCCGTCGCGCAGGGCGCGCTCCGCGGCCTCGACGATATTCGGCGGTGTCGGGAAGTCGGGCTCGCCAATTTCCAGGTGGACGACGTCGCGCCCCTGCGCCTCGAGCTTGCGCGCCTTGGCCAGCACCTCGAACGCCGTCTCCGTGCCAATCTCCGACATGCGGCGGGCGAACTTCATTTCGCTCATCCTCTCACGCCGAATGGACCGAGATCGCCTTTGAAGGGCAGCCAGCTGACCCGCACGTCTTGCACCTGCGCCATGCGCGGTCCGCTGCGGAGCGCATCGAGAAATCGGTCGAGAGAGGTTGCATCGCCCTCGGCCTCCACCTCCACCGCGCCATCGTAGCGGTTGCGAACGTAACCGTCGAGACCGAGCCGGCGGGCCTGGGATTGGGCAAAGTAGCGGAAGCCAACGCCCTGGACGTCGCCGACGATCTCCGCCTTGAGGCGGCGGCGCTCTTGGCTAATGGGCAATCAGGCGTGGGCCAGCGGGCCGGTCGTGACAACGACCGAGACGCGCTTGGGCGCATCCGGGATCGCTTGCAGCGTCCGCCGGACGACCGGCAGGTAGGCCTGAACGAGCTGACGGGCTGACTGCTCGGTGGGAGCGCCGATGACCAGCCGCTGGTCGTCGCAATGGCAGCAGATGGCGGTGCCTTCCCAGACGTAGTAGGCGGATTCCGGCAGGTTCAGGCTCAAGAGGAGCTGAAGCTCCCGCCAGACTGCCGTCCCCTGCATTGCCCTTAATCCTACTCCCGCGACCCCACCTAAGCTAGGGTCAAATGTCCCTGACGCAGGAGGTCAAACGGCGGGCCACCGAGCTCGGCTTCTGCGCCGTGGGCGTGACCGGCGCGGAGCGATTTTCCCTGGCCGAAGCCGCTGCGGTGAACCGGACCCAAGAGGGCCTGATGGACGGGCTCTCCTGGTGGAGCGAGGCTCGGGCGCATGCCAGTGCGGACCCTCGCCGGGCCACGCCCGACGCGCGCAGCGTGATCGCCCTCGCCTTTCCTCACGCAATATTTCCCTCTCCCTCTGACGAGCCACAATTTCCCTTCCCCGCTCGCGGGGGAGGGCCGGGCCCGCCGGCCCACGCGAGCCGCGCTTCAGTGCGAAGCGAGCGTTTGAGGCGTTCGGGTGGGGGCCCCCAGGGCCGCATCGCCGCCTACGCCCTTGGGCGGGACTACCACGAGGTCCTGCTCGAGCGGATGCAGCCGCTGGTCGCGATGCTGCGCGAGCGCGGCCACGTGGCCAAGACCTACGTCGACCACGGCTGGATGCTCGATCGCGCCGCGGCGGCTCGGGCCGGGCTGGGCTGGCTGGGAAAGAACACCAACCTGCTCATCCCGGGGGTTGGTTCCTACGTCCTGTTGGCCGAGATCGTGACCTCGGCCGAGCTCGAGCCCGACCAGCCGCTTAAGAAGACCTGCGGAAGCTGCGACGCTTGCATGCGGGTCTGCCCCACCGGCGCCCTGGTCGAGCCCGGGGTGCTGGACAACCGGCGCTGCATCTCGTTCTGGACCATCGAACACCGCGGCGTCATCCCGCTCGACATTCGGCCGCTGATCGGCGACTGGATCTTCGGCTGCGACCTGTGCCAGGAGATCTGCCCGGTCAACGCCAAGCCCGCCTCACCGGACACGCCGGCGCTGGAGGCGTTCGGCCCGATGATCGAGGCGCGACCGCGGCTGGAACAGTTGCTTGCCCTCGATGACGACGCCTTCCGCGCCCGCTTTCGAAACAGCGCGGTCTGGAGAACGCGACGGTCGGGACTGCTGCGCAATGTCTGTATCGCGCTTGGCAACATCGCGGATCGGGACTCGGTGGCCGCGCTGTCCATTGCGCTCAATGATGGTGAGCCCCTGGTACGGGGCCACGCGGCCTGGGCGCTGGGCCGGCTCGGTGGCACGGCGGCGCGCGCTCACCTTGAGCTGGCGCTCAGGCGCGAGACCGACGCCTGGGTGCGGGACGAGTGCGCGCAGGCGCTGCAGTCCTGCGGCCCGCTCGTCGTCCCATCAAGGGTTTGACGGCCGTCCCCTCCTCGGCTCGAGCCAGCATAAAGAGCAGGTCCGAGAGCCGGTTCGCGTAGCGCAGCACTTCCGGGTTGCGCAGCTGACCGCCCTGTTGCAGGCCGACGATGCGGCGCTCCGCCCGGCGCAGCACCGCGCGCGCCACGTCCAGCGCAGCGGCCGCCGGGGTCCCACCCGGGATGACAAAGGCATCCGGCAATGGAAAGCGACGCTCGAGGTCGACGATCTCGCTCTCGACCCTGCCGGTGAAGTCCGGCGTGACGATCATGAAGTGCTGCTCCAGCTTGTCGTACTCGGCCGCATCGGTCGCCAGCTCGGCGCCCACGGTGAAGAGCTCGCTCTGGATGCGCAGGATCACCGCATGGCGGCCGCGGTCCGTGACCAGGGCACGGGCCGCACCCAGCGTCGAGATTGCCTCATCGATGGCGCCGTACGCCTCCGTGCGTGGATCCGTCTTTTTGACGCGCCCGCCGTAGAGGAGCCCGGTCTCTCCCCCATCGCCAGTCTTGGTGACGATGCTCTTTCGCGCGATGGCGATTCCTAGGCGGCGCCTCGCGCGAGCACTTCTTGCGTCCACTGCTGCAACACCTTGCGATGGCTGGCGAACGCCAGCGGCGGCAGTTTATCCGGACGGAACCATCCGACCTGCTGCACCTCGTCAGCGGCCGCGGGATGGCCGGCGATCACGCGCGCGCGGTATGGGAGGAGCACGATACCCTCGTCCTCCATCAGGATGTGCTGCACCTCCAGTAGGTCCAGCGGCTCGACCCGTACCTGGACCTCTTCCATGCATTCCCGGATCAACGCGTCCTGCGGGTGCTCGTCCCAATCGACATACCCGCCGGGCATTCCCCACAGGCCGCGGCCTGGCTCGATGTCGCGAAGGACGAGGAGGACGCGCCCGCCATCCTCGATCAGCGCCGACACCACCACCTTGGGGTTGCGAAAGAAGATCCGATCGCATTGTGGGCAGACGCTCAGTTGCTGCTTCGCCACCGGCCGGGTCTCCGTCCTGGACCCGCAGCTGGAGCAGAACGCGTTCACCGTTGGCGGCTCAGCCGCCACCCAGCCGGGAGCACGACGGCTGCCGCCACGAGCTTGATGGCATCGCCAATCAGGAATGGGTAAAGCCCGAAGTCGAGCACCTTCGTCGGCGGAACGAAATGGGCCAGCCAGAGCAGCCCGAAGAAGTAGATGGCGACCTCGCCGGCGATCATGGCGACGACCGTGCGCGGCAGGTCTTTCGTCCAGCCCAAATCCGCAAACCAGCCGACGATGAACGCGGCGGCCACAAAGCCGGCCAGATATCCATAACTCGCAGCGCCCGGCGCCGCGGCAAACACCGGAAGGCCAATAGCACCTTCGGTGATGTACAGGAGCATCGATGCCGTGCCGAGCCGGGCGCCAAGGGCGGCGCCGCAGAGTAGGACCGCGAACGTCTGGCCCGTGATAGGGACGGGCGTGAACGGCAAGGGGATCGCGATGTGGGCCATGAGCCCGGTAAAAAGGCTGAACGCGATGACCAGGCCGGCGTCGCTGAGCAGCGACCGCTCCGGAACCCAATGACGCGCCAGCGTGGCCGAAGGTGCCGTCCGCACGGAGAAATCCTAACGCGTTCGAATAACTAATGGGCCCGGCCTTCGTTATATCCCTCGGTGCGAACGCGGTATCTCCTGGTCACCTGCATGATGCTCGCTGCCTGCACGCCACAGGCCGGCGCGAGCCCAACCCCATCGGCTTCGAAAGTCTCCGCGCCGACGTCGCCGACGGCCGAGGCAACGCCGATCTTGGGCGACGGCGTGGCCCTGTCCTTGTCAGCAATCCAGCGCCTGACTCAAAACGTCGGATACATTGCGGGCTGGACCGGAACCGGGCTTGGGCTGGCGAAGACCAGCGACGGCGGAGCAACGTGGCAGCGCCTTCCCATCCCGGCCGACCACCTCACGGCGCTTCGGTTCATCGACGAGCACGTCGGATGGGCAGCCGGTTTTCTCGGCCGGAACGTGGCGCAAATCGCGTGTTCCCAGGCAGCAGCTCCGGGGACTCAACCCTGCAAGGGCCTCGTCCTGCGCACACAGGACGGTGGCAAGACCTGGCAAACTGTCCTCGCAATCCCGACGGACGGGGTCTACGGCGAGCCCATCCGACAAATTCAGGCTGTCGACGGGGAGCGTGCGTGGGCGGTCAGCCTCGATCAGTCGCCATGCCAGAGCCTCTGCCCATCATTTCTTCAGCGCACGACGGATGGCGGTCGAAGCTGGACGACGCAACTTCACGGTGAGATCGCGACCATCCGCTTCGCGAGCGCCACCCGTGGCTGGGTCGCACTCGACGACACGCCCACCCCGGGAACGGTCGAAGTCCGCGAGACGAGCGATGGCGGAACCACCTGGCATACGGTGCTGCGCGCCACCACGGGCCAGGCGCAGGGATTGGATGCGGCCACCATCTCGACCGCCTGGCTGTTTACGCGCGACGGCGCCTACTGCAGCTCGAGCGGATGCCAGAAGTACGCGCTCTTCCGGACCGACAACGGAGGCCTTACCTGGTCGAGCCTGGGCAACCCACAGGATTTCACGGCGAATTGCTCAGGTGGCCTTCTGGGTGCCCCCCTGTTTGCCAGCCCTGGTCGTGGCTGGTTGGCTCTAGGTCTGGGCGCGGGCGGCGCGAACGTCGGCCCGGGCGGCATCCTGAAAACGGACGACGGCGGCCGAACCTGGCGATGCGCCACGACGCCGCCGAACACCAGCCTCCTCAGTGTCGCCGATCCCCTCGATGTATGGGCCTCCGGCGAAGATCGAGTCACGCAGTCGTCCGCCCTCTACACAACGGAGGATGCCGGAACAACCTGGCATCGCCTCGACCTGAGCTCGCTCCGCTAAGCTCTGCCGGCGGGGATCTTTTCGAACTCGGGGCGGGGCGTCAGTAGCGCGAGATCCTCCTCGGATAGTGGCGTCGACTCGAGCGTCTGCCCAGACTTCGCCGCCGCGACGATCTCGTCTTTGTGCAAACGGATCCGGCGAGCACCCAGTGGGCACTTCAGGTACTCGGCCAGTGGCTCATCGCAGTAGCCCATTCGCTGGTCGCCGCACTTTGGCTGCACCGGCTTCGCCAGCTCGGGGAATTGCGTCTTCAATGCGTTGCGCGCCTTGGCCCACATGTGGCGGATCTCCCACTGCGCGCGCCAGCAGAGGCGCAGGTCCGCGACGTGCAGGAACTCCTCGTAGTTCACCGTGAAGGTAAGGTTGGTGGAAGCCGCGTTGGGCAAGAGAAAGCGGGCGTCCTCTGCCGGAACGCCCGCCTTGAGCGCCTGGTCATAGAGTTCGCCGACGCGGTGCATGAACGCCACGTACTCGTCGCGCAGGCCGGCTTGCTCCCAGGTTTCCGGCACGACATAGGGAAAGTCCGCATCCTTGAAGGCGTAGTAGCGCTGCGATTGCTGGTCGAAGGTGATGCCGTTGTTGTGCCGGACCAGCTGGTGACTGGCCGCGCGCGACAGCCCGCTGACGGCGAAGGTGAAGTAGACCTGGGTGCGTGGCGAGGAATGTCCGCTCTTCAGCTTGTCGAAGATGAAGCTCTTCATCTTCTCCTCCGAGATCTTCCCGGACTCGATGTCCGCCCAGATCTGCTGGGGCGTGAACTTCGAGTAGCAGGTGCGGAAGGCGACGTACATGACCCGGATCGGATCAGGCGTGTGGGTGAGCAGCTGGACGTCGACGGCGGTATCCATCCGGGAGCCAGACCATGCTAAGACCCCAACATATTGGTGTCAAGGCCTTGGTTCTCCACAATCTGTGGATATCTTGGGGAGAAAAGTATCATGACCGAGATGCCAGTCACCGAGGCGGATTTCAATCTCCAGGGCCGGGTCGACAACTACCGCGAGCAATTGTTCGAGCTCCTGGTCGCGCTCGATGCTCAGGTCCAGAGCCAGCTCGGGCAGGTCAATCAAGAGAAGCTGGGCGGACGCGGCCGGCTGAGCTACGAGCCGCGTCCACCGCGATGGACCCTCGCCTGGAAAGGCAACAAGAGCCACCGCGTCTTTGAGGTCAACCTGATGGCGTTCGCCCAGGGAGGCGCCTGGGTGATTCACGGCCGCATGGGTCTCGACCGTCCCTTCCGCAACCTGAAGAGCGTCCGCGAGCGCGACGAGGCCGCCCTTCGGCAGGAGATCCTCGACCAGGTCGCGATCGACGAGACCGTCCTCTAACCGGAACTCGCGAAGCGGCGGGCCTGGAACCGTTGCAGCGTGAATGCGCCGGCATAGAGCAGGGCAATCACGATCAATAGCGCCCGATAGCCCGTAACGAGCGAGACATACTCGAGGACGCCGCCCAGCATCGCCCCGAGCAGGTTGGTCGCGAAGGCGAGGCTCGACGCGGCGACGTCGCGGAAGCGGCTCGCGAATACCAGGTTGGCGAGGAAGACGGGGGCGAAGGCGATCACGATGGCGACGATGAATCGCGGAACAACCGTCAACCCGAGAAGCAGGTCCGGTGGCACGAGCCAGGCAACAATGAGAGCCGCGATTAGGGCCACATAAAGTCGCCACGGCGGCCCCAGCTCGATCCGCCGTGCGACCTCGATGGCGAGGTAGACGGCGAGCAGGATGCCGACGAAGACGAGCGAATTGACGAACCAGGTCGTGCCGAACAGCAGGGCGAACTGGACGACATTCTTGGTCTCGAGCAGCAGGAAGGCGGCGCCCATGAGGAAGAGGTCGAGGTAGCGGCCCATGGGGCGCAGCGCTCCCGCACCGATCCGGATCAGCAGCAGCGCCGCCCCGAGGATGAGGGCGAGCGTCAGCAGGTAGAAACCGGGAATCGTCCGCTGTTGCAGGTAGAGAAACGGATAGTCGTCGGTGGCCGGCGCCGGCGTCGCTGCTGCCGCCCGCCACAGCGTGGGACACTGGAGCGTCGCCTGATTGGGGCTCGCCATCAGCAGCGCGAGCCGGCCCACCTGTCCGGTTGAGTCGAGACACGGAGGATGGCCGTACACCTGCTGCAGCGTGCCGGCGAGCCGATCGACGAGCCACTGCTCGCGGTAATAGTTGTATTCGCCGAAGGCCCCATCCGGCGTGAGATGCGCGCGCGCCGCTTGCATGGCTTCTGCCGTAAAGAGATAGCTCTCCAGGCGCAGCGACGACTGGCCGGCCACCAGCGTCAGCGAATCGGGTAAGGCGAACAGGATCAGGTCGTAGCGGCGTGTGGTCTGCTCGAGGAAGGCCCGACCGTCGTTGACGTACGAGGTCACCCGTGCGTCCTGGAACGCGTGGTCCGGATTGCGCTGGACGCCAATGTCATGAATCCGGGGATCGATTTCCACCGCATCGACGTGCTGGGCGCCCAACCGGAGCGCAATCGCCACATCATCGCCGGTGCCCGCACCGACGATGAGCACGCTGGCCGGGATCGCCCTCCGGTGCTGGTACGGAAGGCCGTAGATAGGGACCTGGTCGAGCCGTCGCTGTGCCAGGTCGATCGTTTGATGCGGGATCCCGTTGACGAGGAGCGTGATGGCACCCGACGGGTGCGGATTCAGGCGAATTTTGTAGTACGGCGACCAGCTGTCGGTCGGGACCACCGACTCGAGGCCAAGAATGGCGAGCATGGCGGCGAGCGCCGGCGCCTGCCAGAGCGCGCGCCGGCGGTCGATCAAGAGGATAAGCGCACCCGCGACGACCGCTCCCCAGACGAATGGGGGTGCCTCCAGAAAGGCGAGCGTCGAAAAGGTGATGATCCCGGCCAGGCTGCCAAGGATGTCCAACCGGTAGGCCTCAAGCGGCGAGAAGCGGCGAAAGGTCCGTGCCACCCCCTCCCCTACCAGCGCCATCACGCCGGCGACCCCGAGAAAGAGCAGAGGCAGAGTGAGGTACGGTGGCAGCCCGCTTCGTGTGCCCAGCGCACCGAAGAAAATCAGCTCGGTACCGGATCGATCGATTTCGACGGGGAACAGGCGAACAAACGCGACCAGCGCCGTAAGCGCGATCGGGGCGAACACGAAGAGATCACGAGTGGCGTTGGCTCTGAGGAATCCGAGACCGATGCCGAGGAAGCTGGCGAGCAGGATGAAGTTCGAGAAATACGACAGGTAAAGGATGTTCGAGCCGATCCATCGGATCAAGGCCAGCTCCAGAAAGAGCATCAAGAAACTGAGCGCGACCAACCGGACGCGCTGAGACTCTCGCCATGAGGAAGGTAGGGGACGCGACCCGGAGTTCACGGCGGCATTCTGCCATGCAGTGGATTCGACGTGCGCGTCAAGGCGCGGCGAAACGTGATCGCCAATCGTTCGACGAAGCAGTGGCGGTTCGGGGAGGGCCGATGATAGCCCTCCCCGTCGCTGACGCAGTTCTAGGGACAGTCTCCCGGCAGCAACACCGGGCTGTGGTCGGCCGCTAGCCGCGCTCCGTACTGATCGCTTGTATCGATCCCGGTCGTCGGATTCGGGTCGTAGATCAGGTCGAGTCGGCCCGTCGCCGTTTGGGGCGCACCCTGGCCGACGAACGGCGCGCTCTTGTCAGAGCCAACCTCCAGGCAATTGCCGTTGATGTACATATGCGCCGCGTTGTGTGCCAGGACCGGACTCACTCCTACGCCGGTCGCCAGCCCCGCCATGGACAGCGCCGCAAGCAGCACTTTGACCTTGTGCAAAGCTATCAACCTCCTTGTGATCTTGGTCGGCGGCCGCCGTAGTCACAACCTACGGCGCCTCCTGGTAGAAAGCAAATACATAATCCGAATGTTTGCTATAACATTTCCTCATGCAACTCGAGGCTCGGTTGCGGGCGTTCGCCGCCGTCGCCCGGGAGCGGTCATTCTCGCGTGCCGCTGGTGCGCTTCACGTTAGTCAACCAGCGGTGTCCAAGCACATCGCCTCACTCGAGACAGAGCTTCGCGCCTTGCTCGTGGTGCGAGGCAATCGTTCTGTGAAGCTGACGCCGGCCGGCCAGGTCCTGGCTGAATACGTACTCCGCGCCGAAGCGCTTTTGGCCAATGCCGGCCGTGCACTCGCCGCGGGCGCTGACGCTCAGATAGGAACGTTGGCCCTCGCGGCGTCGGGCATCCCCGGGACTTATCTCCTCCCAAAGGTGCTGTCCCGCTTCCGTGCGGAGCATCCCGACGTCGAAATCGATTTTCAGCTCGAGACTTCGGGTGGCGCTCTCAGAGCCGTACGCGCGCACGAGGTCGAGGTCGCCGTCGTCGGCGGCCTGACAGTGCCGCTGGAACTAGAAGCGGAGCCACTTGTTGAGGACGAGGTCGTGTTGGTTGGCCCGCCCGCCCTGGGGGGCCGGCGCCTGAGCATGCGGGCTCTCGAAGGTCTGACCTGGATTTCGCGCGAGGAAGGCTCTTCCACGAGGGCCGCAGTCGAGGCTGCTCGCTGGCAACTCGGGCTGCAAGCTGTAAGAACCCTGGAATTGCCATCATGGGAGGCAGTGAAGCTCGCCGTTGCCGATGGCGGTGGAATCGCCGCAATCAGCCGGTTCGCGCTTCGGCTCGAGCTTGAGTCAGGAAACCTGGCAGTCCTCGACCTGCCTCGTTGGCGGCTCCATCGGACGATCGCGTCGGTCACAGCGCGTGACGTGCCTTTAACTCCGACTGCGCAGCGGTTCCTCGCCCTCCTTCGCACGACGTTTGCTCAGACCCGGCGCG
This sequence comes from Chloroflexota bacterium, assembly GCA_005881235.1. Lineage (GTDB taxonomy): Bacteria > Chloroflexota > Dormibacteria > CF-121 > CF-121 > CF-13. The sequence continues at coordinate 20,113 of VBEQ01000157.1, forward strand.
ACCTGTCGGATCGTCCAACCGAAGAGGCCGTTGTCCTCAAGCCTCTTCCAGCGGACCAAGCCCGAGTTCCGAGGGGTTAGGGCCAAAAGCGAATCGCGTGGTCAGACCGTCAGGTCGTGGTCACCTGCCCTGACTTCCTGGCCCAGCCGCTAAGGATATGGGGCAGACTTCATTTGGTTGGTGAGATACCCGGGTCGTGTGCCGCCAAGGAAGGCGGTTCATCCTCCCTGCCGACAATGCACGCCACAATCTGGCTTCACAGGCGTCCGCGCGACCGAGGAAATGAGAGATGCCCGAGGGGGCTCAAGGAGAAGGTGGACGGATGGGCAGCTACGTGCTGGGTTTCGAGGAGATCGACCAGACGCAGGTCGCGATCGTTGGCGGCAAGGGCGCGCACCTAGGCGAGCTTTCGCGGATCGAAGGCATTCGCGTGCCGGCTGGCTTCTGCGTGACGACAGACGCCTTCCGGCGGATCATCGCGGAAGCGCCGTCCATCCGCGAACGGCTCGAACAGTTGTCGTGCCTGAACCCGGACGACGGGGAGGTGATCCGCACGCTCAGTGCCGAGATCCGGCGGATCATCGAAGGGATCACCATCCCCGACGATCTGGCGGCGGCGATCACCCTCGCGCTGGCCGGACTCGGCGAGCAAGCCGCCTACGCCGTCCGCTCGAGCGCGACGGCAGAGGACTCGCCGACGGCCTCCTTCGCAGGCCAGCAGGACACGTACCTGAACGTCCTGGGACCGGCGACGATCCTCCAGCACATCAGCCGGTGCTGGGCCTCACTCTTCACCGAGCGGGCGGTGACCTACCGCCTGCGGAACGGCTTCGATCACAGGAAGGTCCACATGGCCGTGGTCGTGCAGCAGATGGTCTTCCCGGAGGCGGCCGGCGTCCTGTTCACGGCCGACCCTTTCACATCAAACCGCAAGGTCGCCGCCGTGGAGGCCACCTTCGGCCTCGGTGAGGCCCTGGTCTCCGGCCTGGTGAGCGCCGACATGTACAAGGTGCGGGACGGCGAGGTCGTCGCCAAGGCGGTCGCCACCAAGCCGCTTGCCATCCGCGCCTCGCCGGCAGGCGGGACCCAGGAAGAAGCGATCGACCCGGAGCGGCAACAGCAGTCAGCACTGACGGATGCGCAGGTCGTCCGACTCGCGCAACTGGGACGCCGGATCGAGGAACATTTCGGCTGCCCACAGGACATCGAATGGTGCCTGGTTGATGACGGCTTCCAGATCGTTCAGAGCCGGCCGATCACCACGCTGTTCCCCATTCCCGCGCTCGACGACCACGAGAATCACGTCTATATCTCGGTCGGTCACCAGCAGATGATGACCGACCCCATGAAACCCCTCGGTCTCTCTTTCTGGCAGATGACGACGCCGCGGCCGATGTACGAGGCGGGCGGCAGGCTGTTCGTCGACGTCGTCCGGGACCTGGGGTCGCCGACGAGCCGCGCCCGCCTTCTGGAGATGGCGGGGAAATCCGATCCGCTGATCGGGGACGCGCTGCAGAGCATCCTCAAACGCGGCGACTTCATCCCGTCGCTCCTGGACGAGAGTCCCCGCGGCGCCCCGGCAGGCAGCGCGCCAGTCCCGATCGAGACCGATCCCGCCATCGTCACCGATCTGATCGGGCGGAACCAGGAATCCATCGCCGCCTTGAAACGCGACATCCGGACGAAGTCTGGATCGGCGCTGTTCGACTTCATCCTGGCCGACATCCAGGAGCTGCGGCGGATCCTGTTCGATCGGAAGAGCCATGCGGTGTTCATGTCGGCGATGGAGGCGACGTGGTGGCTCAACGAGCGGCTGGAGGCGTGGCTGGGCGAGAAGAACGTGGCCGACACGCTCACGCAGTCCGTCGCCCACAACATCACGTCGGAGATGGGGCTGGCGCTCCTCGGCGTCGCCGACGTGATTCGCCCGCATCCGGAGGTGGTGGCGTTTCTGCAGAGCGTCGACGATGATGGCTTCCTGGACAAGCTGCCCGCGTTGGCGGGCGGTGGGGAAGCGCGGGATGCCATTCGAGGCTTTCTCGATATGTACGGCATGCGCTGCGTCGGCGAGATCGACATGACGAGGCCGCGCTGGAGCGAACGCCCCACCACGCTCGTGCCCGTGCTCCTCGGCAACATCAAGAACTTCGAGCCGGGCGCCGGCGAGCGGCGCTTCGAGCAAGGGCGGCAGGAGGCGTGGGCGAAGGAACAGGAGTTGCTGGAGCGCTTGCGGATCCTGCCGGGCGGAGAGCAGAAAGCCGAAGAGGTCAAGCGGAAGATCGACCGCGTCCGCACCTTCATCGGGTACCGGGAGTATCCAAAGTACGGCATGGTCAGCCGCTACTTCGTCTACAAGCAGGCCTTGCTGGGAGAGGCCGGGCGCCTCGTGCAGGCGCACGTGCTGCGTGAGAAGGAGGACATCTTCTACCTCAGATTTGCGGAACTCCACGAGGTCGCGCGCACGGCCCACGTGGATGAACAGCTCATCGCCCAGCGCAAGGACGCGTTCAGGTCGTATCAAGCGCTGACGCCGCCCCGGGTGCTCACGTCGGATGGCGAGGTCGTCGCCGGGGCGTACCGACGCGACGACCTGCCGACCGGTGCACTGGTCGGCTTACCGGTTTCCGCCGGGACCATCGAGGGGCGGGCCCGCGTCATTCTGGACATGGCGGATGCCGATATCGAGCCGGGCGACATCCTGGTCACGGCCTACACGGATCCCAGCTGGACCCCTCTGTTCGTCGCGATCGCGGGCCTGGTGACGGAGGTCGGGGGCCTGATGACCCACGGCGCCGTCATCGCACGGGAGTACGGTTTGCCGGCCGTCGTGGGGGTGGAACATTCCACCCGGCTGATCCGAGATGGGCAACGGATCCGCGTGAATGGAACGGACGGATACGTCGAGATCCTAGCAGGGCCGTGACCAAATGTTGAACAGATGCGCTCGACGCGTCTGGTGTTCAAGAAGTGTTCATGGGAGCTGGGTCGACTGGTCAGGTTTGGCAACTCTTGGCGCTCGCGTCGGGGCGGCCATTCTTGCGCCAGCCGAGCGCCTGCTACGAATCAATTGCGTCGACGGACGTAGGCGCCAATGAGATAGCGATGGAGATGCTGCCGCGGCTTGCGGCTAGGTGAGCCGCCGGCAAATCCTGAGCGTGGTTGGCCAACAACTTTCTAACGATGGACGGATATGCTCGCCCCCGAATGCGTGGGGCAGCTGCAGCACTTCTCGTTCTGACGGTCAGCTGCAACGGAATCCCCTCGCGACCCTCGCCGATCCCGACAGCAGCCCTTGAGGCGCCGCAATCGCGCAGCCTATCGGCAATGGCTTACGACCAGAAACACAAGGTCACGCTCCTTTACGGCGGCTGGCCAACGCGCGGCTACCCGTACTTCGACACCTGGGCCTGGGACGGGACGCACTGGGCACAGCAACACCCCGCGACCGAGCCGCGCCTCTGGTCGCCCTCCATGGTGTACGACCAGGCGCGGCAACAGATCATCCTCTTTGGGACCACGGTTGCGAGCGGGGGCTCGGTCGACGGCGTGGCCGGTCAGACCTGGGCATGGGACGGCGCCAACTGGCGGCAAGCACATCCTCGGGCGTCGCCCGGTGCACGGCATAGCGCCCAGCTGGTGTACGACTCCACGCTGAAGGAGGTGATCATGTTTGGTGGCATCGGCTTCAAGTCAGAGGCGTTTACTGACACCTGGGCGTGGAATGGAATTGACTGGCACAAGCTGAGCGGGTCGATTCCGGGACTCCCGGACGGCGGAGTCTTTGGCGCGGCAGCATACGACGCTGTCATCGACCGCGTCGTCCTGTACAAGGGTTTCTCGCACAGCAGCGCCATTAACCCGGCGATGTGGTTATTCGACGGCACAGGCTGGACCCAGCAGCGAGCTGGCGGCGGCGCGTTGCCGACGGACGGTCTCAGCATGATCTACGACCCGGCGCTACAGAAGCTGGTGCTGTTTGGGGGCGAGGACAGCCGCAACATCGCTACCGGGGTCGGACGGAATCTCAAATCTGCCATCTGGCTCTGGGATGGACACACCTGGCAACTACGGCCAGCGTCCACAGCCCCGCTCGCGCGAAGGGACACGGCGATGGATTACGAGAGCGACGGCCAGGGGATGCTGATCTTCGGCGGACTGGGCAACATTGGCGGTACCGATGTCGCGCTCGGCGATACCTGGAGCTGGGACGGCGTCAGTTGGACCAGCCACGGCGCCGTACCCGAGGTCGGCACCGCCGTTTTCAACCTTACGATCGACGGAAGCGTTCCGAGCGGAGAACGCTACGCGTTACTGTTCATGTGGTCGGCGGCGGCCCAGCCGGCAACGTGGATCTGCGGCGTTGATGACCCATGCCAGGGCCGCGGCCACACCTACACTGTGCGGATTCAGGTGCTGATGTCCGGGCATACGACCTATGAGTACCAACGGGTGCGTGCCGATGGGTCCGTCCAACGGTTTCAAGCCGGCTCGGTTGACCTCAGCCGACCGGTAAATATCAGCGCCCGATACCGTTACTAGCCCAGGCCGGATCGCGAAAATGGGTGAGTCAATTCGTGAGGTCTCGCCGCGCCTCGAACGGCGTCCCCTGGTGGATTGCACGGAGGCCCGCCATTCCCTGTACAACGGCTGGGCGGCCGTCAGTCTGGCGTTAGGCTTCGAGGGCTCCGATGTATGGAGCCCCGTCAGCTGTTGGCCCGCTGTGTGTTTGGGCGCCAAGCCGTCGCCGACAGTGCGTGAAGTAGAGGTAATGCCGAGCCCGGGTCGCTGACACGTACAAGAGCCTCCGCTCATCTCCCAGTGCATCCCTGCTGCCCGGCTAGGGATGTACTCGTCCTCCGCGGCGACGACGAACACCGCATCGGCGCTCAGACCCTTCGCCTGATGCATGGTCATGATGTTCACGGCGCCCGCCTCAAGTTCCTGCCGTTGTCCGTCAGCGACACGTTGATGGTTCGAAGCAGATCCTCCAGGTCAGCCGGCATCGCCACCGCTTGGCTCGTGGCCAGCCAGAGATCTCGGTGACCATCCCGGCGATTTCTTCTGTCGCCTCGCCGATCGCCCGGCCGTACTTGCCAAGAATGGACGACGTGAGCTCGTGGGCTTGCTGACATCGAACCGCATCCTGAAGGGCAGAACGCTGGAATTTGAATTGCGAAGCCCTTCGACGAGCTCGTCTCAGCCGCAAATCGTGAAAATGGCTGGGGCGCTAGGATTCGAACCTAGGATTACCTGATCCAGAGTCAGGCGCCTTACCAGCTTGGCCACGCCCCAGCGGTACGGCTTAGGCTGGCACAGTTTATCAGAGGATTGGCGGAAAATCAGTCATGCCCAAAACGAAATCCAGTGAAGGCGTGCTGGCGCTGGACGTGGGCACATCATCGGTCCGTGCGGTGGTCTACGGCAGCCGCGGACAGATGCTCGCGCCCACGCTTTGCGATCTCTCGTACAAGGTCCGGACCACCGATCCGGGAGAGGTCTCCTCGAATCCCGATGAGCTGGTGCGGCTGATCGCAACCACGATCGATGCCGCGCTGAAGGGGGCCCGCAAAGAGAAGATCGACATCATCGCCGCCGCGACGGCCTGCTACTGGCACAGCCTGATGGGTGTCGACCGTAAGGGCCGTCCGACCACTGAGGTTCTCACCTGGGCGGATACTCGGAGCGCATCAGAAACCCGCAACCTGCGCACAGAATTGGACGAGCGCGCCTACCACAGCCGTACCGGCTGTTTCTTCCACGCGAGCTTCTGGCCGGCGAAGCTCCGCTGGCTGCGGGAGACACGGCGGCCGGCGGTCGCCCGAACGGTCCGCTGGATCTCGCTCGCCGAATACCTCTATCACCGACTGCTGGGCGAGTATCGCGTCAGCCTCTCGATCGCTTCCGGCACCGGGTTGTTCGATGTCCATCGCTGCCACTGGGACCCGGAGGCGCTCGAGGTCGCCGGCATCGACGCCGACCACCTATCGCCGCTGGCGGATCGCGACCAGGCGATGAGTGGCCTGCGCCCGCCCTTCGCCAAACGCTGGCCGCAGTTGCGCGACATCCCGTGGTTTCTTCCCCTTGGCGATGGGGCGCTCGCGAACGTGGGTGCCGGGTGCGTCGATCCGCGCTGGCTCTGCGCCACGATCGGCACCTCGAGCGCGCTACGCGTCATTCTCGACCAGAACGACCTGACTATCCCGTGGGGTGCCTTCGTCTACCGCCTCGATAAAGCGCGCTACGTCCTGGGCGGCGCGTTGAGCGAGGGCGGCAACGTGGTCCGCTGGTTCACCGCTGGGCTCGGTCACCAGCAGAAAAAGGAGTTAGCGCGTGCGGCTGCCGCCGTCCCCCCGGACAGCCACGGCCTCACCGTGCTTCCCTTCTGGGCCGGCGAGCGCAGTCCGAACTGGCGAGGCGATGCCCGAGCGGTGATTACCGGGTTGTCGCTCGGCACGCGGCCGGCGCACATGCTGCGTGCATCGATGGAGGCGATCACCTATCAGCTCGTCGTCGTGGCCACGGCCATCGACCATGCCGTGCCTCGCCCCCGCGCGGTGATCGCGACCGGCGGCCAGCTGATTCATTCCGCCGCCTGGCGCCAGATGCTGGCCGACGCCCTCCACCGGCCGGTGACGACGTCCCCTGAAAGAGAGGCCTCGAGTCGTGGTGCGGCGCTGCTCGCGCTCGAGGCGCTCGGCCGGTTGCCCCGGTTGTGGTCCTCATCACCGCCGCGCGGTAGAAGTCGAGCGTGCCCGGCGGCGCCAGCAAGACCTCTACGACCTGCTCTTTCCCCCGCGCGGAGGGCCCGAGCACGCGACCCCTATCGCCGCGGCGGAATCAGATTCCAGAAAGAAGGATCTTCGAAGCCCAGCCGCCAGACACTGATGCCCTTGAGGCCGAACTCGTACATCAGCGGCAGCTTTCGACGCAGCGTTTCGGTGC
>VBEQ01000234.1 GCA_005881235.1 Chloroflexota bacterium
CAAAACCGGGAGTACGCTCGTAGATGTCTTGCGGGACGCTGCTTCGGACGCGAGTTCGATTCTCGCCGCCTCCACCAGCCGGCCGGAGCCGAGGGCCGATCAGGTCTTGCCCGCGATCTTCCTGAGTTGCTGCGCGGCCCGGGAATTTGAGATCAAGGCAAACCAGTTGAAAAAGAGGATCGAGGCGATACTCCACCATCCAAAGAGCAGGTTGTGCTGCTGCGCTCTGTCGTACTCGGCCATACATTGCTCGTAGGTCCCGGTGTACTGGCGGGTGGATTGTTGCCAGGCCAGGAGCATGCCCGTGTGCCGGATAACGCGAAGTCGGTACTGCTGTGGCGCCCCGGTCGGCGCTGCCGTTTGTTCCACTGATCGCCTCCACGACAACTATGCGCCGGCATGTCGTCGGATCCCAAATCGCGGGCTGGGGAGCGGTGGCTGCTGGCTAGCTGGACGGGAAAGAGAAGCTGTCAAGCACCAGCTGGAAGGCGGCGTCGTCGCCCCCCGGTGCCTCCTCGATCTCGTAGGTATTCGGCTGGTGCTCGAACACGATGATCACGGCGCCGCTGGCCGGCCCGGAGGTGGTGACCACGATCTTGTCGGCGGAGACGCCGTCGACCCGCGTCTGGCTCACCTGGTTGTCCTGGGCCAGGCTCGTTTCCACTTGATCCTTGGGTCCGGACACGACCCTGACCTCGATCGGCGGCATAAACGAACCTGACGCCGGCACGTGGGATGGCACCGCCGATGGCGGCCCAAACGCCACCACGCTGACGGCGCCGCCGGCCCCCGGCTCGGCCGTGTAGTCACGCGAGACCCAGCCCGACGGAAAGCACAGATGGTAGGCGAGCGTGGTGTGCTGGTAACTCTCGCCCTTGCTGCAGCCAACCGACGACGACGCGGTTGCCTGCAGGGGAGCTGGTGCGTTCGCGTCGCCGTCGCACCCAGCCAATATCGTTACCGCGAGCAGGCTGAGCAGTACCCCCCGAATGCGGGCGCTGGCCACCGGGGAAGCGTACAGGAAATGCTGCCGCTGAAAACGCCGGCTTAGCGAAAGATCGAGCTGGCCAACCACCAGCAGGCGGCCACGCCCACGACCGCCGGCAGGATGCCGCCGAGCCGCGTCACGAGCGCCACAATCTGGGCCGGGATCACCCAGAAGACCGAGACCGGGTCGGCCTTGACGACGCCAACCCGCGCCTGCTCTGCCACCGGGCCGGCCTCTTCGTAGGAGGGCAGCATGTGGGACGCGAACGACAGCCCGAGCCAGAGTTGGACCCAGGTGACCCAGGTGATGGGCAGGTGCAGGACCGCCCGCGGCGTCAACGCGGGAGCGAGACAGATCACGGAGAAGAACGCCAGCAGCAGCGTCGGCAGGTAGGTGATGGCGATCGCCGTGCCCAACTTGGGCGGCGCTTCATAGACGGTGTATGCCGCCGGGTCGTCGACCCGGAAGTACACGACCTCGTCGATCGCCAGGCCGGAGCGGTGCGCGATCGTGAACTGGATCGCCGCTCGAACCACCACCGCCGGAAAGCCGAATAGATGGATGGTGCGCGCGATCAGCAGGGGAAGGGCGCGAATGAAGCTGATCCGGGCCGTCCCTTTCGCGAGTTGCAACGCATACGGGGTGCCGCGTTTCACCGCCACCCGGGCCACCGTGCTGCTCCGGATCACAGCGACCTTGGCCGCGGTGCCGAGCTGCTCCGCCCCGGTTCGAAGGATCGGCGCGGCCGTGGCCCGCATCCGGGCCCACGGTATGGCGCGCAGGCGCGCGAGCACCTGCTCGACGAGCGACGGTGGGAGTTCGCCGCCGGACTGCCGTACCGGTCGCGGCGTCGCCGGGGGCTTGGCGGGTGACGGCGTCAGATCCAGCGGCAGGTCTTCCTGGATGGGGTCGAGGGCTCCGCTCATTTCGCAACCTTGGGCGGCTCGGTGGCTATCCGGATCTTCAGCAGCAGCACCTGCTGATCGGCCTGGGTATCGAGGGTAATCGCCGGATCGTAGGTGCGGGCGGTGTACCAGGCGGAGAGCCCGGCCTTGGCGTCCTTGTCGAGCAGGTAGCAGTAGGCTTCGTACGCCCAGGCTTTGGGCGACGTCGGAACCGCTTCAACGGCCTGCTCCAGCTCGCTGGCGCAGCCGGTATAGTCGAGGGTCGCCAGCCGCGCCCTGCCGTCCTGGTAGTGGCGCATCCCATTCCACGCGCCGGGTAGGCCGGCTGACGCCATGAAGGTAAGCGCCAGGGTGACGCCGATGACGCACAGCACCCAGCCGGGCATGTCCGGCAGCCCGCCGCGCGCTTTGCGCAGCGGCTGCAGCGCCGCCTCGTAGCGAAGCAGCCGGTCGGTGATCTCGGCCTCGGAGACCTCCGGCAGGGATGGCCGGCGTAAGCGCTTCGCGTCGCGCAGCAACATGACCGCCCCGGTGACGTCGCCGCCGGCGTAGCGCAGGTCGGCCTTGAAGATCAGGGCGTCGCGCGCCCCCGGATCACCCCGCAGGGCGCGATCGAGGTAGTCCTCCGCCATGGCGGTCTCGCGCTTCCAGTAGGCGATCATGCCCATGCCCAGCAGGGCGGCCGGGTTCTTGGGCTCACGCCCGAGGACGGCCTCGTACTCGGTGGTGGCGCCGGCGAAGTCCGAGGTCCGGATGCGGGCGAGGCCGAGCAGGGTGTGGGCGTCCATGAAATCGGGGTGGACCTCGATGATCTTGGCGAGCAGCGTTACCGCCGGCTGCGGATCCTGGGCGCCGACGAAGGCGTAGGCCAGGTAGTAGGCAGCGTAGGCGTCGTCGGGACGCTTGCGCACCTCGGCGGCCAGCAGCGGCAGGGCGCCTTCAAAGTCATGCCGGCGAATGAGCGCCAGGCCATCGTTGATAGACATATCCGGGCCTGCGCAAGTAACGACGTACTTGTCGCGAACTTACGCGGCTTTGTCGAGCCAGCGCTCCGCGATGAAGGCGAGGAAGGCCCGATCGAAGTCGACGCCGTTGAGTTTTGCCGTCGCCGGCCAGGCGTTGCGAACCTCGCCCTGGAGCCGGCGATACTCCTCGAGATCCAGGCCCTGAGCAAATTCCCACGCCCGCGCGGCCAGCTCGGCGTTGAGCGGTTTCATCATGGCTCTCCTACCCCTATACAACGTGAAAAGCGGCCAAATGGATTCACCAGCCGGTTGCGTCACGCAACGTGCAATCCGCAAGACCGCCAGGGCCGATCGCGTCAATCGGGTCATGAGATTGCTCGGCCTGCGAACCGTCATTGTCGTCGTCGGCGCCGCCGCCCTGCTGGCTGTCCCCATCACCCTGGTGCTCGGGCATGTCCCGGCGACGTCAGCGACGTCCACGAGCCTGGCCCGCCCGCTGGCGGCCGAGTCTGACCGAGACTTCGACGACCACCAGGCCCAGCTGGCCAGCCGGGTCCCGCCGCCGGCAGCGACGGCCGCGGCCACCCCCGTGGGGGCGGCCGCCACCGCCGCGACGACTGCTCCAAGCCACGCCGCCTCACCGGCGCCCGTCCGGGCCACGGTCCCGGCCTTTTCGCACGTCTTCGAAATCGTGATGGAGAACCACGAATACGGTTCGGTGATCGGTCGCCCCGACGCGCCCTACGTCAACAAGCTGGCGGCGACCTACGGCCTGGCCACCAACTACTTCGCCGCGTCCCATCCCAGCCTGCCCAACTACCTCGCGCTGACCGCCGGCAGCACATTTGGAATCGCCAGCGACTGCACCACGTGCTACGTCAACGCGACCAACATCGCCGACCAGGTGGAATCGAGCGGGCGTTCCTGGAAGGCCTACATGGAGGACATGCCGACGTCCTGCTACATGGGCGCCTCCACCGGCAACTACGCGATGAAGCACAACCCATTCATGTACTACACGGACATCCGCAACAACGCGGCGCGGTGCGCCGCCCACGTCGTGCCGTTTACACAATTCGGCGCGGACATGAGCACCGGCCAGGTGCCGAACTTCGTCTGGATCACTCCCAACCTGTGCAACGACACCCACGACTGCCCGGTCTCGACCGGTGATGCCTGGCTCAGCACTGTTGTTCCGCGCATCATCGGCTCGGCCGCCTTCCGCAACGGCGGGGTGCTCTTCATTACCTGGGATGAGGGGTCGAGTAATGCCAGTTGCTGCGGCGATGCCTGGGGCGGGCACGTCGCGACGCTGGTCATCTCCCCGAAATCGATCGCGGGCGCCCGTTCGAGCGTCGCCGAGAATCATTACAGTCTGCTGCGCACGATCGAGGACGGCTTTGGTCTTGTCCATCTGGGTGCCGCCGGGTGGTCGAGCAGCGTCCCCATGCGTGAGTATTTCCGCTAACGACCCCCATCCTGCCCTCCTCCAGAGGGGGAGGGAAAATCCGAACGCAGCGCGCGAATGGGGTCCAAGGTGGCCAGGTCGTCGATCCCCGAGAGGT
>VBEQ01000235.1 GCA_005881235.1 Chloroflexota bacterium
GTTCGAACAAGCCATGATGATTCATCCAGATCACGCCGATCGTGAGAAAACTCGCCACGTACGCGGCGTACTTGGGCCACGCCGCCAGTAGCGCCCCGAGCAGCTCGCCCGGTGCCGCCTTATCGATCTGGACGTTGAAGATCAAGAGGGTAGCCGCGACCGCGAACACCCCGTCGCTGAAGGCCTCGACTCGCCCTTTGCTCATGGCGCTTCGAGGATAGCCCCTATTGGGCGCGGGGCACTGCCATAATCCGGCCAATGACTTTTGATCTGGGCATTCTGTCGGGCGCCAGGCGTCTCGATCCGGACCAGGCCCGCGAGGCATACGAGCGTCTCTGCACGGGCACCGAGTGGTCGTCCGTCCTCGCCGCGGATGATCGGGTGGCTCAGTTCGTCGCCGGCCTCTCCGTTCGGTGGCCCGACCTCGATAGCTTGGGCCAGTCGGAGGTTGACGCCTCGCCCTGGAGCGGCGGCTTCGACGTCTCTCCAGCGCACGTCCTGTTAACGATGCGTTTCTCAGCCCCTGACGCCGTCGTCGACTTTTGCCTGGCCACGGCGCTCAAGCTCGGACTCAACGTGTTTGATCCCCAGGACGGGACGCTCTACTCGCCGGGCGAGAAACCGCGGAAGGCAAAGGCACGGCCGCAGAAGACCTTGATCTGCGAACACTGCGGCAGGATCATCGAGGCGGGCACCCCTTACGCGGAATCTCCCAACCTGTTGCACATGGCGTGCCTAATGCAACGCTTTTGATCGCGAAGGATTAATGCGCTCTGTGAAGGACGCGGAAGCGGCCGAATTCCATCCACGCGACGGCGATGCCGAGGGGGACCAGTAAGAGCTCGACCGGGATCGCCGTGGTCAGGGCCCGGCCCGGAGTGATGGTCGGCAGTTGCTCGCCCATCAAGAGCGCGATCGAGAGCGAAAGACCCGCCGCGGCCAGTCCGGCGAATGCGGCGATCAGGGCGACCGGGGCTTCGTAGCCGTGCTCGGCACCGGCCCGGCCTGACAGGCGGCGTCGCCCAACCTCGAGCGCGCCCAGCAGCAGCACGATGCCCAGCCCAAGTTCCGTGTACTTGGTCAGCTCCGCGAAGAACGCGATGTTCGGCTGGACAAGGCCGTGGATCAGGGGGGCCAGCAAACCCGTGTGCGTTCCGGGACTGGCATCGACGAAGAGTTTGAAGTTCCGCACGAAGCTCGGATCGGCGAACTTGTTCAGCCCGGAGAGGAAGAACTCGATGCCGAGGGCCGCCTGGATCAAGGCGGAGGCAGCGAGCGCGGTGTTCCCACTGGCAGGCAGGCGGCGAATCGTGACGGCCGGCGCCGCGGACCGGGCGGGTCGCTGCATGGTGTTCATACCTATATTCATGCCCATCCCGGGATCGCCGAGGACCTGATAGCGGCGGGGTCGTGACCCTATAGCCGTTCGTGTTCGGCGCGACGTGATCGAAACGCGGCGTACAGGCTCAGGTCGTAGATGAGCTTGAGGGCCCCGGCCAGGAAAAAGGGCAAACCCAGCGCGGCGCTCTGGATTGCGGCACCCGACAGAATCGGGCCGCCGGCCTGGCCGAGCCCGCGCACCAGGCCGGTGAACGCCACGGCACCGGCGCGCTCCGCGGGTGGAACGATGGAGACGACGTAGGCCTGTCGCGCCGGGACATCCATCTGCGACAGGCTGAAGCGGCCCAGCAGCAGGCCGATCGCCCACGGCAATGAGGGACTGAACGGCACCAGTAGCAGCAGGATGTTGCTGGGGATGTGCGTGAACACCATGGTGCGGATCAGGCCGATGCGGTTGGCGAGCCGGCCCGATGCCTCGTACGATGCGGCCTGCAGCAACGCGATCGCGGCAAACGCGGGGCCGAGGACGTTCGCCGGCGCGCCGAAGCGCACATGCAGCCAGTACGCGATCACGGCGTTGACCACCAGGCCACCGCCTAGCGCGTCGATCGCGAACAGCGCCGAAAGCGGTGCCAGGGTGCGGATCTCTGTTACGGAAATGGCCGCCGCCCGAATCGGCGCCTCGGCGCGAGGGGAGAGGAGGATGGCGAGTACGGCCGTGACCAGGCCGACGAGCGCATACACGCCGAACAGGAGGCGGCTGCGATTGAGATCGGTCGCCGTTCCGGCCAGCAGCCCACCAGCGGCAGCCGCCAGCCCACCGGTCAGCGAATAGCGCGCGAAGGCGAGGTTGCGCCGGCCTGGCTCGACGGATTCGGCGAGGGCCGCTTGCTCGATCGACGCGAACGGGCCGAGGTCGACACTTGCGGCGCCCAGCATGCCGGTGGCCGCCGCGAGGCCGAGCAGCAACGCCGAGTTCGCGAGTGCGAGGTCGAGGCCGGCGATCGCCATCAACACGCCGGCGCCGGCGAGGGTATAGCGTCGGCCGATACGCGACGAGACGGCGGCCGCGATGACGCCGGCGACCGCCGCACTCAGCAACCCGATCGTGAGCACGAGGCCGATCGCGCCGGCGCTCAGGCCACGGCGCTCGAGATGTAGGCCGATCAGTACAGCCGCCAGGCCGAAGCCGAAGGCGCGCAACAACCGCGCCGCCAGGATGAGCGCGAAATCGCGGGACATCAGGGCAACCCTTAAGGGAACTAGTGGCTCTGGCACCAGGTGTAGAGCGCGTCGTACATCGGGCTCTCCAGCCGGATCTTGTCGTGATCGGCCTCACCGTGCAGCAAGGCGAAGCCCCGGGCGATGGCGCTCAGTCCGGCGGATTCAGGCGTGATGCGAATGTCGGAGGCCACGTCGGCTCCGTGCACGATACGGGCCAGCTTGGCGAGGGCCGGGTCCTTCAGCTTGTACTTCAGCACGATCGACTCGAAGCTACAGCGCCCGTCCACATGGCCGAGTTCGACGTTGGGCACGTCGTATGGAATCGCGTCTTCCCGTTTGGCGGTCGCCATCACCTCGTCGGCGGGAGCGAACAAGAATTCTGCTTCCGGATCCACGAACCGCTTGATCAGCCACGGACACGCGACCCGGTCGACGTTGGCATTCGCGCGAGTGATCCATTTCATGGCTTGAGTATGGACTCGCGCCACCCGGCCGTCAGCCGATAACATTGACCCCCGAGGAGGGATGGCTTTGGCGCAGACCCTCGCCGTGGAGACCCGCGGCCTCACCAAGCGATATTCGACAGGCGTGCTCGCGGTGAACAACCTCGACCTTCGGGTGAGGGCCGGGGAAGTGTACGGCTTCCTTGGGCCGAACGGCGCGGGCAAGACCACGACCTTACGGCTGCTGTCGGGGCTGCTTCATCCGACCTCCGGGACGGCGGTGGTCGCGGGCGCCGCTCCCGGAAGTCCCGCGAGCCTGGCGCGCATGGGCGCGATGGTCGAGACGCCGGCCTTCTACCCGTACTTATCGGGCCGCGACAACCTGCGTGTGGTGGCGCGCTACGCCAGCGTCCCCAAATCGCGCATCGAGCCGGTTCTCAAACTGGTCGACCTGACAGACCGCGCGCGGCATAAATTCAAGACCTACTCGACGGGGATGAAGCAGCGGCTCGGCGTCGCCGCAGCGTTGCTGAAGGCACCTGATCTTCTGATCCTCGACGAGCCGACCAGCGGTCTCGATCCGCAGGGCACCATCGAGATGCGGGCGCTGATCAAGGAGCTGAAGCAGGGCGGCCGCACGGTCCTGCTCTCGAGTCACCTCTTGAACGAGGTCGAGTTGACCTGCGACCGGGTGGGCGTGATCGCGAAGGGCCAGCTCGTCGCCGAGGGAACCGTGGATGAGTTGCGGGCCCGGAGCGGCGGGAGCGCGCTTCTCATCCGGGCGACACCACTGGACCAGGCCCGGCGGTTGGTCGAGGCTCTCGTCAAGCCGGAGCAGGTGCGCGTCGAGGGGGAGGCACTCCTCCTGTCCGTCGATCCGTCGCAGGCGGCGTCGATCAACCGCCGGCTCGTCTCGGACGGAGTCGACGTGAGCGAGCTGCGCGTTTCCGAGCAATCGCTCGAAGCCGTGTTTCTTGAGTTGACGGAGACCCCTGAAAGCCCCCACCCTAACCCTCCCCCGCAAGCGGGGGAGGGAAATGACCGGACGGGCACGGGAGGGAAATAGCGCGATGATCGCGAGCTTTCGCGCCGAGAACCTCAAGACCCGCAAGCGCTGGGCCAATTGGATCCTCATCGGCATCCTGCTGGCATGGATTCTGTTACTTACCTACCTAACGCTGTTCCTCGTGGTCACGTTGTCGCCGAAAAGTATTCAGGGTCCAGTCCCGGCGAGCGTCCTCAAACGCCGCCTCTTCCCCGAGAACTTTGTGCCGACCGTCCTCAGTGCCGCCGGGACGATCGGGGCGGCCATCATGCTGATCTTCGGTGCGCTCAGCACAGCGAGCGAGTTTGGCTGGTTGACGGTGCAGACGATCCTGATCCAGAAGCCCACCCGCGTG
>VBEQ01000158.1 GCA_005881235.1 Chloroflexota bacterium
CCGACTGGATGCGGAGCACTTTCGCGATACCGACACCGAGCTGTTCCGACTGGATCAGCGCCTGGATGAAGGTGTGCAGCTCCTCGACGCCGGAGCGGCGACCCATGTCATCGAGCGCCTCCAGGCGCGGCCGGCCGAGCCGGATCTCGTTGAGCACTTGCGCGAACTCGTCGGAGAGCGCGTTCTTGAATTTTTCCGTGAGCCGCCCGATGGCGGCGTCGAAGCCAAGGCCCGCCTCGACCGAGATGGTCAGCAGGTCGAGCGCGTTCGGCAGCGCCAGGCGCAACTCTTTCTGCCGTCCCTTGATCTTGTTGTTGAGCCAGACGTCGGGGAGGAAGCGACCGAGTACGAAGCCGAGGCCGAGCGCCCCACCCTTGAGCGGAAGGCTCGTGACGCCCATCACCCCGACGAGCCCCAGGGCCACCAGGGCGATGACGATGCCGACGATCACCTTGACGACCTCGAAGCCGTTGACGCTGAGTGCGTAGGGCCGGCCCGCGAGGTTGATCTTGTTCTGGACGATAACCTGGCGGTTCTTCGCCATGCGGGCGGTCAGCAAGCTGCCCAACCGCTCCAGCACGGGCTTGATGAAGCGCTCGCTGAACGGCAGCGAGAGCTCGATTTCGTCGAGCGTCAGGTTGTGGTCGCGATACTGCGCCAGGCGTTCCGCGATGAGGTCCTGTCGGGGTTTGGCCGTGAGGGCCTGCATCACGATGATGATGCCGCTGAAGGCCAGGAAGGCGAAGACGATGCTAAAAATATTCATTCGCTACACCTGGATGTTTGTGATTTTCGAGATGATGCCGTAGCCGATCGCGATCGAGACGAGGCCCATCCCGATCAGGACGTAGCCCAGCCATTCGTGGAAGAGCGGCGTGATATAGCTCGGCGAGATGAAGGTCAGGATCAGCGCCAGCGCGAAGGGTAGACCCGTGATGATGTAGCCCGAGGCGCGGGCTTGCGCGGTCAGGGTGCGAATCTCGCCCTGGATCCGGATGCGTTCCCGGATGGTGAAGGCGATGGTGTCCAGGATCTCGGCCAGGTTGCCACCGACCACGCGGTGGATCTGGACCGCGGTGACCATCAGGTCGAAGTCTTCGGATTCGATGCGCTTGACCATGTGCTGCAAGGCGTCATCGACCGAGACGCCCAGGTTCATCTCCCGGACCGCCCGGCTGAACTCATCCGCCATCGGCGGTGAGGAGCTCTTGGCGATGGTGGCCATCGCCTGGGCGAACGAATAGCCGGCCTTGAGCGCGTTGGAGAGCAGGACGACGGTGTCGCCCAGCTGGTTGTTGAAGGCCTTGAGCCGGCGGCGCTGCCGGAACTTGAGGAAGAATCCGGGCGCGAAATAGCCCACGGGAACGCCGATCAGAGCCAGGATCGGGCTGTGGAAGCGGAGGAACAGGATGGCGCAGAGCAGGACGATGAGGCCGACGATGACCATGACGTATTCCGAGACCCGGAGTTTGAGGTCGGCCTTGGCCAGCTCGTCGGTGAGCTTCGAACTGCGCCCACCCTTGTTGCGGGTCAGGCTCTTGTTGAACCTCTCCAGGAACCCTTCGACGAAGCCACCTTTCTTGCTGCCAGCGGCCTCGGGGTTGTAGCTGTCCATGTGCAGCTCGTTCTCTGCCCCGGGCTGCCGGTTGTTGGACATCAGCGCCATGACCACAATCAGCGCCGCGATCGCTGCCATGGCCGCGAAGACAAGCTGGATTGACACTTAGTGGCCTCCTTGTCCGGCAGGATCCGGCGCCGGCGTAAAGATCTCCTTCGCCACGCCCTCGCCTGACGACTGCAGGTGATCGAAATATTTCGGAATGATGCCGGTGGCCGTGAAGTAGCCCTGCACCTTACCGTCTTCGCTGACGCCGGTCTGCTTGAACACGAATATGTCCTGCACCTTTACCTGGTCGCCGTGCAGTCCGAGCACCTCGCTGACGGCGATGATCTTCCGCGACCCGTCCCGCAAGCGGCTCTGCTGCACGATGACGTTTATGGCGGACGAGATCTGTTCCCGGATCGCCCGGGAGGGCAGTTCTGCACCCGCCATCAACACCAACGTTTCCAGGCGGTTCAAACTGTCACGCGGCGAGTTCGCGTGAATAGTCGTCAACGATCCGTCATGGCCTGTATTCATCGCCTGGAGCATGTCCAGGGCCTCGCCGCCGCGGCACTCGCCGACCACGATCCGATCGGGGCGCATGCGCAGCGCGTTGACGACCAGGTCCCGGATGGCGATCCGGCCGCGCCCTTCGACGGTCGCGGGTCGTGACTCAAGCGTTACAACGTGCTCCTGGTTGAGCTGCAGCTCGGCGGCGTCTTCCACCGTCACCACCCGCTCCTCCTCCGGGATGAAGCTGGAAAGCACGTTGAGGGTCGTCGTCTTCCCCGAGCCGGTGCCGCCCGAGACAAGCATGTTCAGCCGGGAGCGAACACAGGCCCGCACGAACTGCGCCATGGGGTCGGTGATGGTGCCGAACTTGATCAGGTCGGTGATCTTGTAGGGGTCTTTCGAGAACTTTCGGATGGTCAGGATGGGCCCGTTCAGGGCAAGCGGCGGGATAATGACGTTGACACGGGATCCGTCCTTGAGCCGGGCATCGACCATCGGCGACCCCTCGTCGATGCGCCGCCCGATCGTCGAGACGATCCGGTCGATGACCCGCCGCAGCTGGTCCTCGCTTTCGAACTGGACGTTGGAAAGGGTCAGCTTGCCCTTGTGCTCCACGAAAATCTGGTCCGGCCCGTTGACCATGATCTCGGTGATGGTCGGGTCGCCGATCAGCGCCTCAATTGGACCGAGCCCGAGGAAGTCGTTGAGAACCGAGTCGAGCAGCCGCTGCTTCTCCGGCTTGGCCAGGGAGATGCCCATCTCCGCGATCACGGCGGTGAGGGCGTCGGTGATCTTGGCGGCCCGCTGCTCCCGGTCCTCGTCGCCGGAGTCATCGGCCGACTCCTCGATCAGGCGCGCCTGGAGGCGGTTCTTGATCCGCTCGGCCTGGAGCTCGGACGGGGTGCGGCTGCGCGTGGCTGCCGCCAGAGACTGGCGCGGGCTCTGTCCGGCCTGCGGGACGTAGGCCCCGTCGGGCGGCGCGTTGGGGTCGGGGCCCTGCTGTTTCTGGACGCGGTCGAGGAGCGACATCTCTCAGGCCGTCCCTCGAGCCACCACAAATGGGAGCGACTCGTTTACGCAGCGTGGTACGGCAGGGTAGACAGAAGCCCGCGAGGTCATCTCAACCTTTCTAACGGCGGGCGAACAGACCCTTGCGGGGTTTCTTCTCGGCGGACTCCGCCGCCGCCGCCGCCGCCGGGACCACCGGCATCAGCTTGGCCACCAGCTCGCGAATCCGCTGGCTGATCTCCGACTCCGGGTGGGTGGTCACGAAGGGATTCCCCCGGTTGATCGAGTTGATGACCAGCTTGGGATCGTTGGGGATCTGTCCGGCGATCGGGAAGCGCAGGTTCGCTTCCACGCTCTCCTTGTTGAATTCCGAGTGGGCGTCGGACTTGTTGAGCAAGAGGACGACGCGCTCCGGCGGGATGGAGAGCGAATCGAAGATCTTCAACGCCAGCTTGGTGTTCTTGATCGCCGGGATGCTGAGCGAGGTGACCACCACCACGCGGTCGGCATGGTCCAGCACCTCGAGGTTGATCTCGCCCAGGTGCGCGGAGCTGTCGACGATGATGTAGTCGAACATCTTGCGTAGCTCGCTGAAGATGCGCCGGACGTGGTCGACCGTGACCAGGTCGGCGAGCTCGGGACTGATCGGTGGGAGGAGCACCTTGATGCCGAAGGGTCCGTCCACCATGATCTCGCGGATGAACTCGGGATCCATGTGGTCGATGTTCTCGATCAGGTCGGTGATCCCTTGCGAGTGGTCGAGGTTGAGGAGCACCCCGATGTCACCGAACTGCAGGTCCAGGTCGACGAGCGCGACCTTGCCCTTGGTTTCGTTCGCCATCGAGACCGCCAGGTTGGCCGCGACCAGGGACTTCCCGACACCACCCTTGCCCGAGTAGAAGAAGAAGACCTGGCCGTGCTCGCCCCGGCGCGGGGTCTCGCCATCCGCCGGCGGGGCGGGCGCCTTCTCCGTCCCAGCCGTCGTCTTCGCCAGGAACGACTCTTTCTTCTGCTCCAGCTGGTATACCCGCCGGATGCTGGCGATCAACTCGTCCCCGCTGAAGGGTTTGATGAGGAACTCGCGGGCCCCCGACTGCATCGCCCGCCGGAGATAGTCGCGCTCACCCTGAACGGACATGATGATGACGGGTGAGTTGGGAACCTCCTGGGCGAGGGTTTCCGTGGCCTGGATGCCGTCCATGATCGGCATGTTGACGTCCATCAGCACGATGTCCGGAGCCAGCTTCTTCGCCTGCTCGATGCCTTCCTTTCCGTTCATGGCCGTCCCGACGACCTGGATGTCCGGCTCGAAGGAGAGCAGCTTCTGGAGGTTATCCAGGGTGCTGGCGATGTCGTCCACGATCAGGACCTTGATTGGTTCGCTCATCTGATCATCTCGTTAAAGAAAGCACCCCGCGAAATCTTCCGATTTCGCGGGGAGCCTGTCAACGTTTTTCCGAATGTGGTCCCTAGCGGATGCGGTACGTGCTGGTGAAGCTGTCCATCGAGGTCGCGGTGGAGTCCGGGTCGGGGACGTCGTAGTCCTTGACTGACTTGAGCACGAACTTGTAGTTGGTGTTGTCCAGCGCCCACTTCAGGTCCTCGGCCTGCTTGAGGGTCACGATGACGGTCAGGGTGGAGCTGATCCCACGGGTGTTGGCACCGCCGGCCGGGCCGACGCGGATCACGTGGAGGTTGGTAAAGCTGACCTTGGTCAGGGCCTGCTGGGCGCCCTTTGGCGCATAGCTGACGATGACGTCGATCCGGTCGTCGGGCTGGATGTAACCGCCCACGCCGACGAGTTCACCGGTTGGGATCTGCACGGCCACCATGCCGGCGGGAATGGGCAGGAACGCCTGCTTCGCCGGCTGCACGCCGCTGACGTCGCTGACGACGTCATAGTCGATGATCGCCGAGCCGGTATGGATCGGGATCGCCGCGAACTTGCCGACGACAAGGTCCTTGGCCCGGAACGCATAGGGCGGTGCCTGGTCCGACGAGAACTGCTGCACGCTGACCATGTCCGCCGTGATCTGCGTCGATGCCGGGATGTCCTTCAACGCCACGACCGCCGGCACATTCTTCGATCCTCCAACCGCGATATTGCCGCCCGAGGTTCTGCCAACGAGCAAGGCCCCTCCAAACGCCACAATGGCAAGGAAAACACCGAAGATCAAGAGGATGCGGTTGCTCTTCGGCTTAACCTCCGTCGCCAATCGACTCACCTCCTGAAAACTCGGCGCCCTCGCTCCAAGGCGTGACGCTCCTTCGGGTCATGTATCTATCGGCGAGCGCCCTTCCTTGCGCAAGCCGGAAAAAGAAAGAGAGCCCGCTTGCGCAGGCTCTCTCTTGATGCTCCCAAGAACGAAAAGGGCTTACTGGCCCAGGCCGCCCGAGATGTTGCAGAAGACGTTCTTGACCTGGTTGCCGAGGATGATCAGGACTACGATCACGACCACCGCGATCAAGACGAGGATAAGGGCGTACTCGACCATACCCTGCCCTTCCTCACGGTTGAGCAGAGCGCGAAGCTTGAGATAAAGGTTGGTCAACATGCTAGTTTCACCTCCTTGTGGAGCAGATCGAACAGGACCCAGTTTCACACTGGCCCGCGTTCAAATCAACGAAACCCGCGCAGAGGAACGGCTAAGAACTTTTGACGACTCCGTAACAGGAATCGCCTGGGTTGCGAACGCTGTTACCGCGCGCCCCGCAGGGCGAGGACTAGCGCTTGGCCAGCGCGATCTCGACCTTGACCTCGGTTCCGCGGCCCGGTTGGGAGCGAATCTCGAGCGTCCCCTTTTCCAGCTCGGCGCGCTCACGCATGGAGAGCAGTCCCAGGTTCTTGTTCTTGTGCAGGTTGGCCTCAGTGCGGGCCACATCAAATCCCTGACCATCGTCCTTGACCGTCACCGAGACGCGGGACGGTTGCAGGTTCATGGTGACCTCCGCCATCTTCGCGCGAGCGTGCTTGTGGACGTTGGTGAGAGCCTCCTGGATGATGCGGAAGAGGACACCCTCGGTGTTGCCCGGCAAGCGGCGCTCCTGGCCGACCACGTTGAAGCGGGTGGCCAGACCGTAGCGATCGCCGTACTCCTTGATGAACTTTCGCAAGGTCGGGACCAGGCCGAGGTCGTCGAGCGTCATCGGCCGCAGGTCGAAGATCAGCTGGCGCGTTTCCTCGAGGGCATTGCGAACGCTGTTCTTGAATTCCGCCAGCTCGGTCACCAGCTGCTTCGGATTGCGGTCGAGCAGCCGCTCCAGGATCTCCGCCTGGAGCACGAGGTTGGCCATCGACTGGGCGGGCCCGTCGTGCATGTCGCGGGCGATGCGCATCCGCTCCTCTTCGATGATTTGGAACACCTGGCGCGACGCGTCGCGAAACTGCCTGTCGCCTTCGGCGGCGGTCGGCGGACTGCCGTTCTCGCCATACATCCGTTGCAGGTCGGCCAGGATCTGGCTGGCGGACCGCAGGAACTGGCCCTGGTCTTTGAGCTCGGCGCGGCGCGCCGTGAGGAATTCGTACTCCAGCTGGACCCGCTCCACGCTCAGCTGTGTCTCGCGAATGTTGGCGAAGGTCTCCTGGACCTCCGACGGGGAGAACTGCTTGAGGTTGTTCAGCAGGTGCTTTTCCACAACCCGTGACTCCTCGGCCTGGTCCCGGACCTGCTCCAGCGACGCTTCCAGGTCCCGCGATTTGGTTTCGGCCGTCTCCAGCTCCGCCTCGACGATCTGCAGGCGGGCCGTGACTGACTGGTGAATCAACACGAATGGATCGAAGGTCTCATCCGTGGCCTGGATCGCACTCATATAGGACTACTAGGACTATGGAAAACGGTGTCGCTTTCTGGCTGGAGCCCCGTTTGGCGGCCCAATGATAGCAGGAAAATCAGCGAATTCACGCTGAATCTCCATACCAGATGAATGACAGGGCGTCCTTCATCATCGGACGGGCGCTGCCCATCGGCGTCTTTGGCTTCCTGGTGGCGATTCAGGCGGAGCTGGCCTTTGCCGGCGTCCAGAACGCCTCCCAAGGGGGTCTCGACCGGACGCAGGTCATGTACCTGCTCAACCGTATCCTTACCGTCGCCTTCTTCGCCTTCCTGGTGGTCATCTACGCGATCCGCAGCAAGGCCATCGCTCGCGATCACAATCCGGTGGCGATCGCCTCGGCGTTGGTCGGCAGCTTCGTCCTCTACGGGCTTTTCCTGATTCCCGGCCAGGGCCGCAGCAGCGACATCTGGGTGCTGGCGGGCAGCGATATGTTCCTCGCCTGCGGCATCACCTGGGCCCTGTACTCGCTGAGCTATCTCGGCCGGCGCTTCAGCATCGTCCCCGAGGCGCGTGGGCTGGTGACCAGCGGACCCTACCAGCTGACCCGGCATCCGATCTACCTGGGCGAGATCCTCGCCGGCTTCGGGCTCGTGTTGCCAACCGTGCTCAGCCTCCACGCCGTGGTCTTCGCGGTGTTTCTCGGGGCGCAGCTGGCCCGCACCTATTTCGAGGAACGGGTGCTGCGCAGCACCTACCCGCAATACGAGGCCTATGCCCGGCGCACCCGCCGGCTCATCCCCTTCGTCCTGTAGATTGGCAACCCTGGCCCGTTCCAACGCCCCGTTCCCACTCCAGCCAGGCCCCGACCGGTGGCTGAGCCGAGCCATCCGCTGGCTCGACCTCCCGCACTTCTTCACCATCGCCATCTTCCTGACGATGCTGATCGCCGCGATTCAGCCGGTCACCGACCCGGATTTCTGGTGGCATCTCACGACCGGTAACTGGATCCTGAGCCACCGCGCGGTGCCCCACCAGGATCTCTACACCTTTACCGTCCACGATCACCGCTGGATCACCCACGAATGGCTGAGCGAGGTGCTGATGTCGGCCCTCTACGCCATTGGGCGCTTACCGTTGCTGAGCCTGGTCTTCGGCGCCGTCACCGCCACCGGCTTCTTCCTCGTCTACCGGGCGATCGACCGGCGCGTGAACTTCGTAATCGCCGGGCTTTCGCTCGCGCTCGGGGTGGCGGCGGCCAATCCGATCTGGGGCCCCCGCATCCAGATGATCACCTTCGCGCTGACCGCGCTGACCTACCTGTGGGTCAAGCGGTTTTGCGAGGGCCGCAGCCGCGCGCTCTACCTGCTGCCCGCCGTCATGCTGCTCTGGGTCAATCTCCACGCCGGCTTCGTGCTCGGCTACGCAATCCTCGGGATCGCGCTGTTGGTGGAAGGGGCGCGCCTCCTGCTGCGGCGTCCCGGGGTGATGTCGTTGCCTCGCCTGCGGGCTATGGCGGCCATCCTCGCCGCTTCGGTCGCGGTCGCCATCGTCAATCCCAATGGCTGGGACATCTACCTCTATCCCTTCCAGACTGGCGGCAGCCCCGAGCAGCAGCGCCTGATCGTCGAGTGGTTCTCCCCGAACTTCCAGATGTCCCAGATCTGGGCCTTCGAGGCCATGATCTTCCTCATCATCGGCGGGTTGGCGCTCGCTCGCCGCATCGAACCGCGGCAGTTCCTCCTGCTGCTGGTCGGCCTCGGCCTGGCCCTGCACTCCGTGCGCAACCTCTCATTGTTCATGCTGGTCGCTGTCCCGGCGCTGGCGGACTACGCCCAGCAGGCGGGGGAGCGGATCTCGCTCCGCCGGCCACGGCGGGTCCCGAAAACTACGCCGGTGACCTTCGCCCTCAACGTCGTCATGATCGTCCTCGTCCTGGCCATCGTGGCCGCCGCCAGCGCACCGAGCCTGGTGCAGCGCGTCGACGGCAAGCTGGTGGCACGCGACTTCCCCATCACGGCGGCGGACTTTCTCGTGCAGCACCCCCCTCCCGGCCACATGCTCAACGTCTACGGCTGGGGTGGCTACCTGATCTTCCGACTGGACGCGCAGCGCACCACACAGCCGGTTTTCATCTTCGGCGACGCGGCTCTCGACGGCGACAAGTTGTTGCGTGATTACGACCATCTGCAGTCGCTCGGCGTAGACCAGGCGCAGCTCTTCGAGCGATACCAGATCAACTGGGTGATCTTCCACGCCAACGATCCGATCATCACCGAGCTGCGGCAGATCCACAACGCGCCGGGAGTGACCGGCTGGTTCGAGCTCAAGACCTTCGACAAGGCGACCATCATGATGCGCGACACACCGGCGAACCGCGCCTACGCCGCTGCCGCTCTTGAATGACGGCCGCGGAGCGTGGCATTCGGCGCCGCCAGCGGCTGTTCGTGGTCTTCACGGCGGTGCTGGTCCTGGCCTACGCTCGCCAGCTCGTTAACGCACCGACCGCGGGGCAGGACTTTCGCGCGTTCTTCGCGGCGGCCACGCTGGCGGCGCACGGTGGCGACCCCTATGACTGGACGGCGCTGGGCCACACCGAGGAGGCGCTCTACAACAGCCCCGGGCACATTCGTGTTGGCGATGCGGCCTACTACGACTTCCTCCCCTATCCCGAGGGTCCATGGCTGGCGCTCGCGCTCGAGCCGCTGACCGGCCTGTCCTGGCGGGCGGTCTATCCCATCTTCGCGGCCCTGATGCTGCTGGCGATCGCGGCCGGCAGCTGGCTCATCCTCTCGCGGCTGGGCTGGCCCTCGACGCGCCGGCGCATCGGGGTCGTGGTTGCGACCCTCTCCCCCATCGTCTTCTTCAATATCTTCCAGGGACAGGTCACCGCTCTGGTGTTCCTCGGCTTCGCCGCCGCCTGGTACCTCGCCTGGCGTGGGCATCCGGTGGCCGGCGGATTGGCGCTGACGCTGGTCTGGATCAAGCCGAACCTCGGCCTGGCCCTTCCCCTCGTCGTCGCGTTACTCGAGCCGGCCGCCGCGCGCCGGCTGTTGCTCACCTTCGCCGCGGGCAGCGTGCTGGCCTTCGGCGCCGCGGCCCTGGCCCTCCCGGGCGTTCTGATTCACTGGCCGGCCGAGATCCTCTCGCACTGGCGGGCGGCACAGGGCTCGCAGCCGGACATCGCCTCGATCCATAGCTTCTACTACCCGGCGCTCAGTGGCCCCTTCAAGACGATCGCCCTGCTGTTGGTCGTTTTAGCCGGATGCGCCTACGCCGCCTGGGCGCTCGGCCGCGTGCGATCCCCACTCGCCAGGGGCTTGACGGTTCTCCTGCTCTGGTTCGCGCTCTTGCCCTATGTCCACTCCTTCGATGCCATCCTGCTGCTCCCCCTACTCGCCGTCCTCGTCGCTGCGGACCAGCGTGGTTGGGGGGATGCCACGACCGAGGCGACCGTGTGGGCCTTCGCCATCATCCCCTTCGCCTATTTCGTGGGTTGGCATGTCTTCTTCTTCAACGGCTTTACGGCGATCCCCGTGGCGTTGCTGCTGCTCGCCTGGCACCGCCGGGTCGTGATACCACGTCTGGACGAAATCGCAGAGGTGCGCGCCGCGTGAAGCGCTGGTACGGCGTCCGGCGCTTGTACGAGGCATCGTTTCGCGACCGGGTGCTGCTCATGCTCGTGCTCGGCATCGCCGCCTACTACGTGACCTGGTCGGTTGTCCAATGGCTGACGCTGACGCCGGACAGTCTGCGCTTCGATTTCGTCAACTATTTCGGCGGAGCCCAGGCCGCTGCGCGGGGGACGGACATCTACGCCGACTTCAAGCAGTCCTGGGGAACACAGGCGTGGGTGGTCGCATACATCTACCCACCCTTCTTCGCGCTGGTGCTCGCGCCCCTCACCGCCTTCGGCCTGCTGGCCGCGGCGCGCATCTGGCTGCTGGCGGTGCACGCCGCCTTCTTCGGATCGCTGCTCCTCATGCTGCGGATCCATCCGGAACTAACGCGCAGCGGCCGGCGCCTGCTGTTGCTCGCCAGCCTCGGCTTCATGCCGGTGTACCTCAACCTCAAATTCCAGCAGGTCGCCACGGTCTGGTTGCTATTGATCACCGCGACACTGTGGGCGGCGCTGCGGCGCCGCACCGGTTTGGCCGGGGCTTTCATCGCGGCAGCCGCTTCCCTCAAGGTCTCGCCCATCTTCCTGATCCCGCTCTTCGCGCGCCTGGGCCGGTGGCGCATCGCCCTCACCGGAGGCGCGATGCTGGTTGCCCTCACGGTCATCACGATGCTGGCGGCGCCAGGCAGCTGGCAATTCTTCACCGTCGTGCTCCCCCGCATCGGGCTGGGGACCGCCAACTGGGACAACGGATCGATCGACGGCCTGGTGAGTCGTATCGCGGAGCTCGCGCCCACTCTCTTTGGGAGCGCGACCCAAACGATTGCCAAGGTGGCCATCGGCGCCGCCGCGGTCACCGTCATCGGCGTCACCCTCTGGGTCGCGCGCCGCGGCGGTAACGAGGCCTGGAGCCTTCGCCTCAGCGTGTCGGCGCTGGTCACCGCGCTCCTGATCGTGAGCAGCGTCACCTGGCAGCACCACCTGGTGACCCTGCTGCTCCCGCTGGCCACCGGCGTCGCCTGGATCACCGTCCGCCGGCCGGGCGCGCGTTACGGTTGGTGGCTGCTTGCCGCGTACGCGATGTGCTGGATGGACCGCCGCGCCTTCCCCCTGCCAGCCGATATGCAGGTCCACTCCTGGAGCGACGCGGCGCTGGTGCTGGCCGGCACCTCCGTCAAGCTGATCGGGCTGCTCCTCTTATGGAGCCTGCTCCTGCAGATGCTCCGCGTCGAAGCCCGATGGGCGTCGGTCAGGCAGCTCGACCAATCGGTGGCCGGCGCTGCTGCGCAGCCCGCTGCCTGAACTGCCAGCCGTACCAGGCGACGACCGCGGTCATGACGATGGGACCCAGCGGGATATCGGTACCGCGCAGGTCGATCAGGACCGCGAGGTCGATCGCGAGCAAGGCGGGCATTGGGTTGGGCAACGCACCCTGGCGGTAGAGCACGATGGCGAGCCACACCGGCACCGCCAGGATCAAGAGATCGTGGGGCAGCGAGTGGGGTGAAGCAAGCACCGCGAGCGCACCGGCAAGCGTGGCGAAGGCAATCAGCGAAGGGAGCCGGCGCCAGGCCAGCCAGCAGAGCGCCAGGAGCACGGCCAGGTAGAGCGCAATCGCGACCATGGTCGCGGCGCGGGTGGGAAGCGCCGCTCCGATCACGCCGATCCAGGACTCGTTGAGCCGGATGGCGACGGCCTGGTTGGCGCTGAGCGCGTTGTGGACCATCGCGCTCAGGCCGCCGGCGCCGCCGGCCAGCGGGCTCAGCAGTACGATGGCGCCGCCCGTGGCCGCGGCCCCCAGCGATCGCCAGCGTCGGGCCGCGAACAGGATGGTGAGATACACGGGCAGGTACTGCGGTTTGACGGCGAGCAGCATCCCCGCGCCGGCGGCCAGCGCGGGCGAATCCGAGCGCAGCGCCAGCACCATCATGGCGGCGCCCAGCAACAGCCAGGCGGTCGGCTGCCCCTCCGTGAACGCGCCCCAGGTGGGAACGGCGGCGAGCACACCGAGTACCGCCAGGCCTAGATATTTCCCGCCCCCGCGTGCGGGGGAGGGCAGGGTGGGGGCGGCGCGCATCAGCAGCAGGACCGCGACCAGCAGGAGGGCCGCGCTCAGGAGCTGGCAGAGGCGAAAGGCGACCTCGAACGGCAGCAGCGACAGCACCGCGTAGGGCAGCGCGGCCGCCAGCGGCAGGCTGAATGGAAGGCGAGGGTCGATCGCGCCGTCGGGCGCTACCCGGCGCATCATCGCGCCCAGCTCCGCCTGGTCGTAGGGAGCCGCGAGATGGCCCTGCCGCAACAGCACACCCGCGCTGTAGTTGATGGTGAAGTCGGAGCTCAGCCGCGCGGCGGGCGACTGGGTGAGGATGACGGCCAGTCCGGCGGCGGCCAGGGCCACGGTCACCGCGAGCACGGCTCGATCCACCGGCCGCCTCACGGGCGCACCCGAAAGAGCGCGGCCGTGTCCTCGAGATCGATCATCTCCAGGTCGGGATCCGGCGCGAGCCGCGCGGCGAAGGCTGCGTCGGTGGTGAGCACGTAGTCGATGCCGTTCGCGCGCAGGAATGTCGCCCGCTGGGCCGCGCCCCAGGTGGTGAAGAAGGCAAGCGCATCGTCCGACTTGCGGCGGGCGTCGATCGTCATCTCCGGGTGGCCGTTGAACGCGCGCGCGTCCGTCTGCGCCGGGACGAAGATCCCGTCGAGATAGGTACTCAACACGACGTCACGCGCCGACAGGTGCGGAGCGAGGCGCGCGAGCAGGACCGACTCGGCACGGCTCTCGTATTCGGCGTACGGATCGAGACGGAATGCCGCGATCCAGTAGGGCTGCGCCAGGCTGACGATGCCATAGAGGCTCGAGCCTGCCAGCACGACCGCGAGCACGCGGCGGCGCCAATCGACGTCACGCACGCGGCGCAGCACGACGAGCAAGCCAGGGGCGGCGCAGAGGCCAAAGGGCACCGAGCTCGCCATGAAGCTGCGGCCGAGGGTGCCGCTCAGGCCGGGGACGAACATGAAGGCCGTCATTCCCACGATCCAGAGCGCAGGGAGAACGAGATCACCGCGCAACCGCCGGCTCGCGAGGGCGACGATGATCAGTCCGCTGGCGACGAGGTGCGAGAGCACCAGGAAACCAAACGGGTCGCCGACATCCAGTGACGTGCGCACGACGCGCAAGGCATCGGGGGTGGTCGCCCAGACCCAGAGTAGGTAACCGAGGTAGGGCAGCTGCACGAGCGCCGCCGGAACAACAAAGGTGACGGCCCGCGGCTGATGGCGCAGCAGCGCCCAGCCGGCGATGGTCACAAGTGCCAGCAGCGCGAGCTGCGGATAGATCAGCTGCAGGCCGACGACCGCCAACACGCCGCTCGCCGTAAGGCGTTGGTCGCGGCCATGACGCAGCCGCAGGGCGACCACCATCGTCCAGCAGAGCAGTGCCAGCGCCCATGGCAGGTGCGGCGCCATGGAGACCAGGTCGGCGACGCTGCTCCCCGGCGAGCTCATCTCTGTCGCGCGCGTCGTGAGCGGGCCGAGGTGGATGTCGCGCGGCAGCACGGTGCCGATGCCCCCGCCCAGCACGCAGAGCACGAAAGCCCAGCGCCGCAGGAGGTGCGGCCGAAAGAGTTCCCGGATCAACAGGCAGACGGCCGCCAGTAGCGCCGCGGCGGCGAGCAGTCGCGACGCGTGATAGAGCCAGGGCCCCGCTGCCCAGCCGACCAGGTGGGCCGGCCAGAGGTACCAGGGATAGAGGAGGATCCCTGGCAACATCTCGCCGGTATACGCCGGATGGAAGAGCCAGGCACCGTGCCAGCCGGCGCGCCACATCGATTGGTACACGTAGGCATCGCGCGCGATCACCACGTAGCCGGGGAACGCGCTGCCTGACGGTACGCGAAGCGCGGCGAGCAGGATCGGCGGCAGGGTCAGCAACCCGATCGCCGCGGTGAAGACCGCCGGCCAGCGCCAGGCGAACCGCGGGAGCCGATGGCGCCACGCCGTGGGCTCCGCCTCCCACCGCCGATGCGCGACGGCCATCAGGCGGAAAGCCGTTCGGCCTCGACGGCCGGTGTCGGCGCGAGGCTCAGGTTACCGAGCGGTAGGACACAGAGAAACAGCGTGATGACGACGGCGGCATAGTTGTCGTTGAAGAAGCGGGCGAAGAACGTGAAGGCGAGCAGCACGCCGGCGTAGCCGGCCATCCAGCGCCCGATGGTCGGGCGGCGCAGAAAGGCACGGGCGGTCAGCCACAGGACCGGCAGGGCGGCGGCAAGTTGGAAGATCAGAAAGGGAAAGGCGTCGGTCCGCCGCGCGATGACGTGAAGCCTGTACAGGAGGTCGCCAAACCCGTAGCCGGCGATGGGATAGGCATCGGCAACGCCGCCGCTGGTATAGAGGACGACATCCGTCCAGAAGCCGCGCGGGTTGGCGACAAAGAACGGCAGGATGGTGGCGATCGGCGTCACGGCCAGCGCGACCAGGCTGGTGACGACCTCGCGGCGGGAGTGCTGGGCGCGCCAGCGGATCAGGAGCACGAGGAGCAGAAACGGCACCGCCATCCAGGCAAACGGCTTCAAGGCGACGGCGATGCCGAGGGCGCCCGCGGCGAGTGTCGGATGGCCGCGCGCGAGCAGGGTGAGGGTCAGCAGCACGATCGCGAGAAACTGGATGTCGGTGCGGCCCGACCACAGGTAGAGCGTGATCATCGGGCTGGCGTAGACGGCCGTGATCAGCAGGAAGCGGCGCTCCGAACCGATGGGCAGCGTGACGATCGCGATCAGTCCGATGACGCCAAAGGCCATCAGGACGAGGCGATAGTCGAAGGGAACGCCGAGTGCGTCGGTCAGGAGGCGGAACGGAATGCCGGCGAGAACCGTGAGCGGGTAGTAAGCCAGGTGATGCAGAGCGGGGTTGGCGCCGGGTGTCAGGTCCCAGCCGAACGCGGCCATCGGGGTGTTGGACCAGTCCACGCCGTAGATCGGCTGGCCCCTGAGCAAGCGGTCGACGGCAGATTCCAGTTGGAGCAGCCCGTCGTGCTCCATCGTCAGGCCGATGCGCGGGCGCTGCAGGATGCCGATCAGCGTCGGACCCATCGCGGTCAGCAGGCCCAGCAGCGAGATGCCCCAGAGCTTCAGCCGCCAGTGACCCGTGCTCGCCCTCAGCAGCAGGAGGAGGGCAAACAGTCCGACGGTGCTGGCCAGGGCGAGCCAGATCCCGTAGCGCTCGCGCAGCACCCAGAGCAGCACGACCTGCAGTCCGCCGAGGATGCCGAGGTACCCGACGGGAGTGGTCAGCCGGGCGGCGGCCCGGGTCAGTGACGCCCGAAGTCCACCGGCCGGCGAGGCGGCGCCAGCCATGACGACGGTGTAACGCCGAGTGTGAGGAACCCCTTCTCCCGCCCGTTATAGCTGGGCAGTGTCGACGCCTCCCTTCGCGGCTCCGGCCGGTACCGCCGCCCCGGCCGTCCGGAAGGTTCGAGCGGCCTTCGTCGCCCAGGCCGCGCTGATCGGTTCGGCGCTCGCCCTCTATGCCCTGGTGCTGGTCCAGGGCGGCTGGCATCACCAGGACCTCGACGCCTACCTGGCGGCCGCCCGGGCCGTCTTAAACGGCCAGCCGCTCTATGCGCCCTTCCTCCACCATCCGTTCCCCGACCCGGCGTTGCGACCCGCCTACATCTACCCGCCGGTCTTCGCGCTCCTCGTCGCACCGCTGGGGCTCCTTTCGGACGCCGCCGCGAACATCCTCTGGCTCGCGGTCGGGCAGGCCGCACTGGTCGCGGCCCTGCTCCTGACGCTCCGCTGGCTGCGGCCACCGGCGTGGGCGGTAACGGCGATCCTCTGCGCCACCGCCAGCTTCTATCCCCTCTGGGTCGATGCGGTCCAGGGCCAGGCCAACCTGCTCATCCTCCTCCTCGTCACCGGCGGCATCGCCGGCATCGCGCAGGGCAACGCCAAGTTCGGCGCCGCACTCGGCGTGGCGGCCGCGCTGAAGTTGACCCCTCTTCTCCTGCTCGCCTGGCTCCTCCTGGACCGCCGCTTCCGCGAGGCGGCCCGCCAGGTTGTCCCTGCGCTGGCGCACGGCTCGGCGATCTATGCCAATCAGTCGCTGCAGGGCGTCATCGCCCGGGTTGGCACCAACAATCCATACACGCCGCCATGGACGGTTGTGTCATGGGCTTATCTGGTCGCGCCGACCTTGATCGTCGCCTTCATCGGGCTCTGGATGGTGCGGACGCGCCGTCAGCCGGCGATGCTCCGCGCGGCGGCCTTTCTTCCCCTCGTACCGCTCGCGTCGTCGGTCACCTGGCCGCATCACCTGGTTCTCCTTCTGCCGGTCATCTGGTTCGGCTTCATCGCGATCGCCGGGCGCGGGTGGCCGCTCCCATCGACGATCGCAATGGGTCTTCTGCTGCTGCTCTTCAGTGTCGTCGCCCGCTGGCCGGTCGGTCCCGCCTTCAACCAGCCCGGCTTTCGCGCGGCCCAGACGGCTGACCCGACCGTCTTCGTCGTGGCCAACGCCTTGTGCTTCGGGACGCTGGCTCTCTTTCTGCTGGCACCATGGCTGCTGCGCTCCCGCTGAGTCGGCCGTCGGCCACGCCGTTGCCGGCATCTCGGCAATGGCCGCGGTTCGCACTCGTTCTCGCTGTGGTCGTGGCGATCATCTCGCTCCTCCCCTATCTGCTCGCCTATCTCTGGACCCCGCCGGGGCATCACTTCGCGGGTTTCTTCTTCATCGCCGACGATGCCACGACCTACCTCGCGAAGATGCGCCAGGGGGCGGACGGCTCATGGCTCTGGAACGACCCCTACACCAGCGAGCCCCACGGCGGCGTCTTCCTCTTCTCCTTCTACCTGCTGTTCGGCCACCTGGCGGCGCTGCTTCATCTCCCGCTGATCGCCGCCTATCACCTGGCCCGCATCTCCGGCGCGATCGCCCTCGTGCTCGCCGCCGACCAGCTCTGCCGCCGCGTGCTGCCCACGGAGCTCCGCCGCCTCGCGCTGCTGCTCGTGGTCCTGGCATCGGGCGCCGGGTTTCTCGCTCAGGCGCTGGGCAACCCCTCGGTCTTCGGCAGCCGGGTCGAGGCACTCGACCTCCACCTTCCGGAGATCAGCGGCTGGTACTCGATCCTGGCGATCCCCCATTTCACGTGGGCGACCGCGCTGATCATCGTGGCGCTGCTGGGCTTGCTCCGCATCGCCGACGCGCCCGCCTGGCGTCCGCTGGCGGTTGCCTCCGCCGCGCTGATCGCGCTCACCGCCATCCATCCGCAGATGATCCCCGTCCTCAGTGTCATCTGGGTCGCCTATCGAGGCGTGCTCCTGGCATGGGGCGAGCGGCCCTCGATCCGGTCGATGGCGGCCCAGCTCGTGCCGTTTGTGGCAACCATCCCCCTGCTCGCCTACAACGCCTGGATCCTCTTCCGCGATCCGACGATCGCCGAGTGGGCACGCCAGTGGCGGCATCAGGCGCCCGGACCGGTGAGCCTCGTGGTGAGCCTCGGCCTGCCGCTGCTGGCCGCCACGGTCGGGATGGTGATCGCCTGGCGGCGCCGCGACCGCGGCCTGGCGCTCCTCGTTGTCTGGCCACCGCTGGTGCTGGCGCTGCTCTACCTGCCCAACATCGCGAACATCCAGCGCCGGCTGCTCGACGCGCTCTACGTGCCGGTTGGCATCCTCGCCGCGGTCGGCATTCGCAGCCTGACCTCGCGTCTGCGTCGCGCGCGCACGCGCCGGATCGAGGCGATCCTCGTCACCACCTGCTGCCTCTCGTCGCTGATCGTCTTCGCCATCGCGTTGCGATTCGCGTCGGGGGCGTTCGCGGAGGCCTACGTCGCCGACGATAGCTGGCGGGCCATGCAATGGCTCTCGTCGCATCGCAACCCCACCGATCGGGCGCTGAGCTCACCGGGTGCGGGGCAGCTACTCCCCGCATGGGCGGGCGTTTCCGTCTATGTCGGGCATTACAGCGAGACGCTCGATTATTTCCAGAAGATCCGCAACGTCTCGGAGGTGTTGAAACCGGGTGTACCCGAGGCGACGGTGCGAGCCTTCCTGCACGACAACGGCATCACGATGCTCTACTGGGGCCCGGACGAGACATCGACCGGCTTCCAGCCCGCGACCCAGTCCTATCTTGAGCCCATCCATCAGGACGGGGCCGTCACCATCTACCGCGTTCACTGGTGACGATCGCCGGCCAGGAGAGCGCGGCGTCAGGATTCCTGTTCTAATTTGCGAGCATGAAGACGGTAATCACCGGAGGCGCTGGCTTCATTGGCTGCAACCTGGCGGCCCACGCGATGAGAGCTGGCGACCAGGTTGTCGTCCTCGACAACCTCGCCCGCCCTGGCGCGGCGGCCAACGCTCAATGGCTCGCCACGCTCGGTGGCGACCTCTCCGTCATCCACGCCGACGTTCGAGACTATCAAGCCGTGCGCGCGGCGGTGCGGGACGCGCAAGCCGTCTACCATCTTGCGGCACAGGTAGCCGTTACCACATCCGTGATCGATCCCAGGAGCGATTTTGAGATTAACGCGCTGGGCACGCTCAACGTGCTTGAGGCAGTACGGGCCGAATGTCCTGGCGCATTCCTCGCGTACAGCTCAACGAATAAGGTCTACGGTTCGATGCAAGAGGTTGGCGTGCAGCGCAACGGAACTCGCTACGAGTTCGCTCATCTCAGCGAGGGAATCGGCGAAACCCAGTTACTCGATTTCCACTCCCCCTATGGCTGCTCCAAAGGAGCAGGCGACCAGTACGTGCGAGATTATTCGCGCATCTACGGTCTCCGCACCGTCGTTTTTCGGCAAAGTTGCATCTACGGACCGCGCCAGGTTGGAAGTGAGGATCAGGGGTGGGTCGCGCACCTCATGATCCAAGCGCTGAGGGGAGACACGATCGTTATTTATGGAGATGGGCTGCAGGTGCGTGACATCTTGCATGTTGACGACCTCATCGCATGCTATGCGGCGGCGCACAAGGCCATCGACGCCGTCTCCGGAAAAGTATTCAATATCGGTGGTGGTCCGCTGAACACCCTGTCGTTGGTTGAACTGATTGCGTACCTCCAGGAACGGCTCGGTCACCCCGTGGCGTACGAGTTCGCTCCCTGGCGTGCCGGCGACCAACGTGTCTATGTGAGCAACGTGAGTAAGGCACGCGACGAATTGCACTGGAAACCATCGATCGACGTCCCTATCGGTCTCGATCGGTTGATGCAGTGGCTTCGCGAAAGCGACCTCGCGCGCCTCGCCTAGGACAGCGGCGTCTGGCGGTTTCCGACTAGGCGGAAGCCCGCCGCTCGTCGGTCTTGGCTGCCGGAGTCGGATGTCGTCGGACACGGCCCGGGATGGCCAGGAGCTCGAGGAACATCGCGGCCGAGTGCCGGATCGGATGCACCCGGCTCTGCGGCGAGTTGATCCAGCGGGTCGGGACTTCGACGATCTTGAACCCGGCCTGCTGCGCGCGGTAGAGGACCTCGACATCGAAGCCGAAGCCGCGCGTCTGCAGCTGCGGGAAGACCCGGTCCGCGACTTCGGCCGTGAAGGCCTTGAAGCCGCACTGCGTATCTCGCACACCGCCGAGCACGAAGATTCGCACCAGCCGGTTGAAGATCTTGCCCATCGTCTCCCGATACCAGGGCTGGTGGAGTTCCACCTGTGACTCCCGCAAGCCGCGCGAGGCGATCGCGACCCCGGCACCAGCACGCAGCGGTCGCAGCAGCTTCTCCATGTCGTCGATCGGGACGCTGAGATCGGCGTCACTGAAGATCCGGTAGCGGCCGCGGGCGGCGGCCATCCCGAGGCGGACGGCGCCCCCCTTGCCCCCATTGCGCTCCGCCACGACCAGCGAGAGCTGCGGCCAGCGGGCGGCGCGCTCGCGAACGAGCTGGACGGTGGTGTCGCGGCTGCCATCGTCCACCACGATCACCTCGGCGGGAACGCTGATCGTTGCGAGATGGCGCTGCACCCGATCGAGCGTCGCCGGAAGCCGGAGCGCCTCGTTGAACGCCGGAATCACAATCGAGATCTCAGGCGTCATGCCGCGCGTTCTACCTTCCGCATCTCCGCTCGAAACGCGAGCAGCTCCGCAAACGCGCGGATCACAACGCGGATGTTCGCCCCGGTCTGCTTGCCCGCTTTCCTGGGGTAATGGTGCACCGGGACCTCGACCACCCGGGCATGAAGCTGACGAGCCAGCACCAGCATCTCGGTGTTGATCAGGGCTCCCTCCGAGTGGAGTTCCATGCGCGCGACCAGGTCGCTGCGCGTGAGCCGGAAGGCGCAATTCACGTCGCGCACCAGCCGGCCGAAGAGGAAGCGCACCAGCGTGAAAAACGCCCACGCATTGAGCCGCCGCAGCAGCGGATCGCGACGATGCTTGCGGTATCCGGCCACGATGTCCGCATCCGCCGCGCGCGCAAGGAGCAGCCCGACTTCCGCCGGGTCGAACTGGTTATCGGCATCCATCAGGAAGATCCACGACAGGCGCGCGGCGCTAAATCCCGACCGTAGCGCCGCTCCGTAGCCGCGATTGACCGGGTGGCGGATGACGCGCAGATTCGGGTGCACCGCCTTGAGCCGTTCCAGCACCGCCGGGGTGCCGTCCTGGCTGCCGTCATCGACGACGATGATCTCGAATCCGCGCGTGAAGGTCTGCAGGGCGCTGGCCATCCGGCCCACCGACTGCTCCAGGTTGGCCTCCTCGTTGTAGGCGGGCATCACCGCGCTGATCTCCACCGCCGTCACGGGCGCGGTCATGGTGCGAAGCCTACTCGGATGAATACGGTGGCCACATCGTCTCGGCTGAGCAGGCGAAAGTCCGCGTCCTGGCCAAGGACGCCGGTCAGCGGGTGCGCGCTGGGCAGCACGATGGCGTCGGGGTGGGCCTGGGTGAGGACGTCCTGCCAGCCGGACGCGAGGTAGCTGACACGGAGGTAGCGGCTGAAGACTTGCGGGCCGTAGACCTCGACGCGGCCGTCGATGTAGACCCGGCCGCCGTCGGGATAGAGACGCCAGAGCAGGTACCCGCCGTAGTCGTAGTAATTGAAGACCCGCACCGGCCGGCCGGCTCGCGCCAGCGCGTCCGCCGCCTGCACCGGGAGCGCCGCCTTGATCGAGGCGGCCTGCGCCTCCGGCCGCAAGTTGGGAACGGCCCGGTAGGCGATCATGCCGGTTGCCACCACCATCAGGAGCAGCAGGTTGATCGCGCCCAGGGTCGCCGTCTGACCCATCGGGCGGGCGGGCGTCCAGCGCAGGGCCGCCTGCGCGAGCGGCCGCTGATCAGTCCGCGGGAACAGGCTGGAGGCGAGGCCGAGCAACGCCTGGGCGCAGCGCGCCATGAGCGGCGCGGCGGCGAGGACGAAGAGCGGCACGTGCCGCTGCGACGACAGCGCGAGGTAGAGGAGCGCGAACGCGAGCAGCCACTCGCTGGTGCGGGCCCGCACGCGACCCGTCGCCAGCCCGGCGAGCAGCAGGAAGATGATCCCCTCCACGAGCAGCCCCGGCAGTGAGTGGAAGTCCGGCGACGCCCATTCCTGGATGTTGTTCTGAATGAGGGGCGAGGTGAGGGTGCCAAGGGAAAAGAGGATCGTCTGGATGCCGAACGGGTTGATGAACGAAAGCACGCAGCCCGCTCCGATTGCCGCCGCGAGAGCTGTCAGGCGGCGCCGCGGCATGGTGCCCTCCCCCGTCCGCCAGGCGTCGACCGCTTCGCCGGCCACAAAGAGCCCGCTGATGATGACACCGACGACGAACGCCGAGTGCAGGTTCGCCCAGAGCCAGATGAAGGGCGGCAGCATCCACGCGTGCAGCCGGCCCGCCCGATACTCGATCAGCCCGAGCAGGAGCAGGCCGCAGAACAGCACGTTGAGCAACTGAGGCCGCGCTCCCCAGGCGGTCGAGCCGGCCAACGCGCCGACCAGGGTCAGGACGACCGCCGCCGAAGCGGTCAGTCCAGTCCGGCGCAGCAGCAGGTAGAGGCAGACCGCGGCCGCCGTCACCACCCCGGCGAAGACCGCAACCAGCCACGGCAGACCGCCCGCCTGGAAGAGGAGGTACATCGCGAGATCGGCCAGCCATTCATGCATCACCCAGGGATGGCCAGCGGCGCTGAACGAATACACGTCGGCGTGGGGGATCGCGTGCGTCGCCAGCATCAACCGCCCGTTTGCCAGGTGCCACCAGAGGTCGGGATCGAGTGGCGGCACCGCCGCCAGGCTGAAGATGGCGGTGAATAGGAGACCGCGAAGCACCACCGTGCTGGTCACCCGGCGAAGCGCGCCGGCGCAAGCCACCATCATGGCAGCGCGGGCCGTCCCCACGAGTCGCGGGTCATCGGCGGTGGCACACCCTCTGTAACGGGCGGGTCACAGGCTTCCTTCATCCGCGTGCTTACCCTCGCGCATCACGTGAATGACGAAGCGGGGCAGCGCGAGCATGCGGCGCCAGCGCCATGGCTCCCGGCTCAAGCGATGCAGCCATTCCAGGCCGTGATCGCGCATCCACCGAGGGGCGCGCCGAGCTCGACCGGAGATGAAGTCGAAGCTTCCACCCACACCCATGCCGACGATCGCGCCCGAGCGGGCGAGGTTGCGGGCGAGCCAGGCTTCTTCCGCGGGAGAGCCATAGCCCAGGAAGAGCAGCTCGGCACCACTCGACCGAACCGCCGCCGTGGTGATCGGGTCGCTGGCAGGATCGGGTGAGCCGGAGCCGAAGCCGGTGTGGCTGCCGGCCAGGGTGAACCCGGGATACCGATCTCGAAGGACGCGACCGGCCGCTTCCGCGACTCCCGGCGCGCCCCCCAGGAAGAAAAAACGCCAACCCTCGCCGGCGCCGCGCGCCGCCAGCTTCTCGACGAAGTCGACGCCGGGGACACGCTCCGGCAGGGGATGGCCCAGCCGGCGCGCTGCCCATAGCACCCCCGCTCCATCGGCCAGCGCCAGGTCGGCGCCGCGAAGCAAGGCTCCGAACGCCGGGTCACGCCCAGCGTGCATGATCCGCTCCGGATTGACGCTGATGACCAGGCGCGGACGCCCCTCGGTGATGGCGCGGGCGACCCAGTCGATCGCCTCGGCCTCGGTCAGCGGGTCGATCGGCACCCCGAGCAGGGTAAAGCGCGTCACGACGCCAGCGCCTGCCGGTAGACCTCCGCGGTCTCACCGCCGAGGCGCGCGATGCTGAACGCCTTCGAACGCGCCAGACCCAACTTACGCAGGCGCGCCTGATCATCGTCGAACCGAAGGAGCCGTTCCATAGCCTGGGTCAGCTCCTCGATGCTTTCCGTGCGCAGCACGACGCCAGCATCCTCGACGAGCTCGGCAAGCGCTTCGTCCGACGACACGACGACCGGCGCGCCGCAGGACATTGCTTCCAGGACGGGAAGGCCGAAGCCCTCATAGCGCGAGGGGTAGACGAACACCGATGCGCCGCTGTAGATCGCCGGCAGCACATCGCGCGGGACATAGTCGAGCGCGATGATGTGCGCGCGGGGTCCGGGTTTCCGGAGCTGTTTCGCGAGCCGCTCGGCGCCGCGGTTGGTGCGGCCGACATAGACGAGCGCCGAATCGTCGACGAGGTCGGGCGGGAGTAGCTCGTAAGCGGCGCGCAATCGAGTGAGGTCTTTCCGCGGATCGGTCGTGCCCACGTACAGGATGTAGCCGCCAGGCAGCCCGAACTGCTTTCGCACGCTCGCGATCTCGTCGGCCGGCCGCGGCGTGAAGATCGGATCCGCGCATAGGGGGACATAGGCGACCCGCTCCGGCGCGATATGGTACAGATCGATGAGCTGCCGGCAGATCGCTTGCGAGGAGACCATCAGACGCCGCGCGCGGCGGATGCTCTTCGGCCCGAGCGTCCCGAAGTACCAGCGGGCGCGTGGGTGCATGTCCGCGGGACGGAAGCGATAAACGAGGTCGGGCACGGTCAGCACCAGTGGGACGCCGCTGAGCATGGGTGCGACGCCGAGCACCGAATGCAGCAGCGGGAGGGCGCGCGGGTAGGCGCCGAACCGCCATGGGACCGACCACTGTTCTCGACCCAATCGCAGGCCACGAGGCACTCGCGGAAATGGCACGAGGCGATGGCCCACGGCCGCGTCACCGAGGTCGGCAATCACATCGCTCGGCACGAGGACATCCACCGACACGCCGACGGTGTGCAGGCCTCGAAGGATGTGCAACGCGTGGTGCTCGAGACCGGTAAACGGCCGAGCCGCGAACAACATGTCGACCGCGATGCCTTCGGGCAACGAATTGCCGCTGGACATTTCCGCGATGCTAGCGGAAGACACGGGATCCCGAGGCGGCGGCGCCGGTGACGGTGAGGTGATCGTCGGCATCGATGGCACGCCCGCCGTCCGTGCGTACCTCACCGGGACGGAGGTCTACGCCCGCAGCATCATCAACGCCCTGGCAGCCTCGAGGGGCACGCGAGGCATGCGGATCTATGCGAATGCCGTCGATGCGCCGCCCTGGCTGCCGGCCGGGGTCGAGTGGCGTGGCATTCCCTTCCCGCGGCTCTGGACGCACTGGCGACTCCGGCAGGCCCTGCGACGGGAGCGGCCGGACGTGACCTTCATTCCGGGCCACGTGCTCCCCATCGGGCTCGGGCTCAACTCCGTGGTCACCATCCACGACGTCGGACACCGCCACGAGCCGCGCGCCTACTCGCGCACCGCGCGCTGGTACCTGGAAGCGACGACCCGCTACGCCGCGCGTCACGCCAATCGCCTGATCGCGGTCTCGCGGTCGACCGCTGATGACCTGACCCGCTTCTACGGCGTTCCCGGCGGCCGGATCGCCGTCGTGCACTCCGGCATCGGCCCGCGCATGCAGCCGCAGGATCCGTCCCGCGTGGCGGAGGTGCTGCAGCGGCTCAAGATCGGCGGTGCCTACTTCCTCTATGTCGGACGCAACCACCCGCGCAAGAACCTGACGATGTTGCGCCGCGCCTTCGACGAGGCACGGCGTCGGGGCCTCGACGCCGACCTGGTTCTCGTCGGACCGGGTCACGACATCGCATCGGCGGGCTCCGCCAGGGTATTGCCGTATGTCTCCGCCGATGACCTGCCCGCGCTCTACGCCGGCGCCATCGCCCTGACGCTCCCCTCGCGCTTCGAGGGCTTCGGCTTCCCCGCACTCGAAGCGATGGCGTGTGGCACCGCCGTCATCGCCTCCACCGCCGGCGCGCTCCCCGAGATCGTCGGCACCGCCGCCATCCTGCTGAGCCCGCACGACGCGGGCGCCTGGAGCCAGGCGATGCTCGAGCTCGCCAGCGACGGTGCGTTGCAGCGACGCCTGATCGCGGCCGGCAGCGCGCGCAGCGCCGAGTTCAGTTGGACCAATGCGGCGAGCAAGACCTGGCGCGTGCTCGACGCGGTCGGCGGCCGAACCTAGTGGGTCACGACGCCGCGACCCTTGCCGCGATCCTGTCGGGCGCGGGGTTTATCGCGGCGCAGGAAGAAGCCGCCGATCTCCTCGCGTGCGCGGCCGGGGATGACGAGGTCCTTGACGCGCTGATCGCGCGGCGCCTCACGGGCGAGCCACTGGCGTGGATTACCGGAAGGACCTCGTTCTGCAAGCTCGAGATCCGCGTCGACCCGGGCGTCTACGTCCCACGCTGGCACAGCGAAGCACTCGCGCAACGCGCCGTCACACGCCTGCCGCGAAACGGGACGGCGGTCGACCTCTGCGCCGGGAGCGGCGCGATCGCCCGGACCCTGATGAGCCGCCGTCCCGCGGCGCGTGTCGTCGCCTCCGACATCGACCCGCGTGCCGTCGCCTGCGCGGCCGCGAATGGCGTGGAGGCCTATCTCGGCGATTTGTTTGCCCCACTCCCCCGCGCGCTCGAAGGCGGCGTCGACGTCGTCGTCGGCGTCGTGCCCTACGTGCCCACGCCCGAGCTGCCGCTGCTGCAGCGGGACACCTTCGCGTTCGAGTCGCCGCTCGCCTACGACGGCGGACCGGACGGCACTGAGATCCTCCGACGCGTGCTGCGGGACGCGCCCCGGTTTCTTCGGCGCGGCGGCGCCCTTCTGCTTGAGCTCGGAGGCGAACAGGCCGGACTGCTGGGCAGCGATCTCGCGCGCCTCGGTTATATCGACGTCAGCGTTCTCATCGACGAGGACCGTGACCTCCGCGGCATCGAGGCAACGCTTAGTCGGGAATTGGGAAAGGCGGAACCGCTGAATCACCGTAAGCCGCATTCATCGGACTAAAGCGTTGCCCGCCGGTCTTCTTCCGCCGGTCCGTGGCCTTGGGGAGCTTCAACGATTTGGGAGCAGTTTCCGAAGTTTCGTCATTGGCGGAATTGCGCGTATCGCGCCGGGACGGCTTTTTGGCCCGAGCCATGCTGCCCCTATTGTATTTTCGACTCGACAGGAGTTGCGCATACGTCGGTTCTACACTCCTGTCACAGTCCTCGACGCACGCGACGGGCTCACTACCGACTCGTAGACCTCGCGGTGCGCCGCGGCGCTCGCCGACCAGGTGTAAAGGGCCGCACGCGCGCGGCCGGCGGCGACCTGGCGCTCGCGCAGCGGCCGGTCTGTTAGGAGGCGGAGCAGGTTGTCGGCCAGTGCCTGGGCGTCCTCCGGCGCGCTCAGCAAGGCAGCATCACCGGCGACTTCGGGAATCGCTCCCGCGTTGGAGGCGACGACCGGCGTGCCCGCGGCAAACGCCTCGAGCAGCGGCAGCCCGAAGCCCTCATCGAGCGATGGAAACAGCACGGCCTGCGCCATCTGGTACAGCGCGGGCAGGTCGGGCATACCGGCATAGCCGACGAAGCGGACCCAATCGCGGAGCCCGAGCTCGCGAACCGCATCGACCACCGCGTCGTATTTCCATCCAAAGGCGCCGGCGACGATCAACGGCATCCGCTGGGGAGCCGGGATCCGCGCCAGCGCGCGGAGCGAGGTGACATAGTTCTTGCGCGGCTGGATGGTTCCGAGCTGCAGCAGATAGCGATCCGGCAACGCGTACCGGGCCCTGACCTCGTCCTTGACTGACGGCGACGCGGGCAGAGCGAACTCGGTCTCCACACCGTGCGGGATCACGCGGCAACGATCGGGTTCGATGTCGAAGAGGCGCACCGTCGCTCGTTTGGTCGCCTCCGAGGGGCAGATGATCATGCGGGCACGGCGAGCCGACTGTGGCACCACGACGCGCGTGGCGAACCACTGGCCGGCTGGAAACCATTCGGGATGGTCGTAGATCGCCAGGTCATGGATCGTCACCACGCCGGGCAGT
This sequence comes from Chloroflexota bacterium, assembly GCA_005881235.1. Classification (GTDB taxonomy): domain Bacteria; phylum Chloroflexota; class Dormibacteria; order CF-121; family CF-121; genus CF-13. Next base: position 27,756 of record VBEQ01000158.1, read on the forward strand.
CCGGTGTTGAGCAGAGGCAGCGCGTTGGCCGGACCGTGAACGAGGCGGGCGCCGTCCCGGCGCATCCGCAGCGGAAGCGCGAGGTGCGGCCCGATCAGGCGCGGGCCCGAATCCCGGTATGGCATCAGATCGACGCTCGGGCTGGCCCGGAAGGCTTCGATGAGAGCGCCGATGTAACGGCCGACCCCGGTGGCGTCCTCGGCGAAAGCCTGGGCGTCGAGCGCGACTCGAAGTGGAGGGCGGGCTGGCGTTTCCGGCTCAGGCGTAGCTGTCGATCCGGGCTTGCTTCGAGAGCGCCTCGACGACCTGCCGCGCGGGGAATCGTTCGAAATCCTTCGTCCACAAGGTGACGACCCGGTCGCCACGCGGCGGGATGTCCGGCCGGCGAACCACGGCCAGCACCGGGGCTCCAGCCGCCGCCGCGACATGCAGCGCGTCGCCGTCGTGGCCGACCACGCCAAGGCTGAGCTCGCTGACGACGGCAACCTCGTCCACGGTGATCTGCGCCAGGTTGATGACCAGCGTTGGCTTGGCGATCCCGCCACGTGTCTCGCGGACGATCTGCTCATCACCGGCGCCGCTCAGCAGAACGATACGATCCGCACCCGACTGATTGGCGACGACGGCGAAGCGTTCGGCCGGCCATAAGCCGCTGGAGCGCCGCGACGACCAGCCACCGCCACCGGGAATCATGACCAGCGGGCGCCGGCCGCTGCCGATGAACGAGGGCCAGCGCGCCATCGCCTGGCTGCGCACCGCTTCCGGGGGTTGCAGCGCGGGGGCCTCGCCGGGCGTGAGCACCGGCCGGTTGCTGGCGACCGCGCCAAGGCGCCAGTTCGCTTCCACCGGGTGCAGGCCCTTGATGCCCGGGACCCGTTCCGTCGCCGCCCAGCGATTGCCGCCCGCGGCGATGAGGCGACGTGGGACGCCCGCGAAATAGGCGAGTGCGACGTGAAGCAAGCGCGCCGGGAACGGTACGACGACCGTGTCGACGGATCCCGCGCGCAGACGCCGAAAGATGCGCAAGAGCTCGCGGGGTGAATCATCGACGACGATGGCGCGGCCGACTGACGAGAGCCCGAGCAACGTCCCGACGGCGTCCGCTGAGGCGAACACCGTGGCGCCGTCGCAGGCCCGCAGCACCGGCTGCGCCAGGAGCGCCTCGCGAACACCGCCGCCCAGGACGACGGCCACTCGTGACGCGGGTCGCGGCTCGCTGCTCATGTGATGTAGTGCTGCCCCCGCCGGATCACCTGTAGGTTATCGAGCGCCATCCCGGTCCCGATCGCCACGCAACTCTGCGGTTCGGGTGCGACCCGCGTCGGGATACCCGCGCGGAGCGCGAGAAACTCCGCGATTCCACGAAGCTGGGCCCCGCCACCGGTAAGGACGGCGCCGCTGCGCAGGACCGCAGCCCGCCGGGCCTCGGGAAGCTGAGCCACCACCCGCTGCAGGCCGGCGGCGATCGCCTCGAGAAGATCCTGGATCGCCGCGCGCACATCGTTACCCGACACGCGCAGCGTGGAGCGGGCGCCCCCCTCGTCGACGGCGCTGACCTCGAGACCGGTGTCAGGCACCGGCCCGCTCGCCGAACCGAGCTGGATTTTCAGCCGCTCGGCTTCACCGGGCATCAGTCGCACGCCGCGCGCGTTGCCGATCGCGGCATCGATCGCCCGGTCGAAGGCGTCGCCCCCGATGCGCAGCGACTCGATGGCCAGCGTTTCGCCGTGGCCGATCACGGCCAGCTCGGTGGAACCGGCGCCCAGGTTGACGATCGCGATCCCCTCGGTGGTGGCGACCGCAACGCGCGCACCGATGGCCGCGGCCATCGGCTTGTCGATCAGGTAGGCGGTCTTCGCGCCAGCCTGAATGGTGGCCGCCAGCACCGCCCGGCGCTCCACCCCGGTCACCATGGCGGCCACCGAGAGCATCACGTCGGGCCGGAAGATCCGCTGGCGGCCGACGATGCGACCGATCAGATGCTGAAGCATCGCGCCCGCCAGGTTGTAATCGACGCCGTTGCCGTCGCGAACCAGCCGGACGGCGCGCGCTTTCCGGCCGCGACCGACCAGTTCGGCGGCGGCCCGGCCCACCGCCAGGACGCGCCCGCCCTTCTCGTCGGTGGCCATCACGGACGGCTCGTTGACGACGACCCCCTCGCCTTTGACATAGACGAGGACGGTCGAGGTGCCGAGGTCGATGCCGATCTTTTTTGAGAGCACGGCCGGCTCAATCCCCGACGACCCGGGAGAGATCATGGCGGGCTCCATCTTCGCCCTCGACGCGGGTGATGTGCGCACCCAGGCCTTCGAGCTTGCCCACGATTTCCTGGTAGCCACGGTCGAGGTGATAGATGTTGTCGAGCACGGTTGTCCCGTTGGCGCAGAGGGCCGCGACCACGAGCGCCGCGCCGGATCGGATGTCGGGCACCGTGACCGAGCCGCCGTGCAGGGCACTGGGACCCGAGACGATGGCGCTGCGGCCCTCGACGTAGACATCCGCCCCGAGCTTGCGAAGCTCTGGCACGTGCTGAAATCGGTTTTCAAAGACGGCTTCCGATACATGGCACCGGCCGTGCGCCTGCGTCATCAAGCTGACGAAGGGTGCCTGCAGGTCGGTCGGAAACCCGGGGTGGGGCCAGGTCGTCACGTCGACCGGCTGCAGGTCGCTGTTGCCACGCACCCACAGCGTGTGCATCCGATCTTCGACCTCGACGCCGGCCGCCCGCAGCTTGAGCATCATGGCCCGAAGGTCGGCGGTCTCGACGTCTTCGAGCACACCTTCGCCGCCGGTCGCGGCGATGGCGAACGCGTACGTTCCCGCCTCGATGTTGTCGGGGATCACGCGGTGCGTGGCACCGCTCAACTCCAGGACGCCTTCGATCTCCAGCACATCGGTGCCGATCCCGTGGATCCTGGCTCCCATCTTGCCAAGGAACATGGCCAGGTCGACGACATGCGGCTCGCGGGCCGCGTTGTGGATGGTGGTGATGCCCTCGGCCGTGGCGGCGGCCATCATCAGGTTCTCGGTTCCGGTTACCGTCGGCATGTCGAGATGGATGGTGGCGCCTTTGAGGCGGTCGGCGCGCGCGACATACTCACCGCCCTCGAGCTCGACGCTGGCCCCCATCAGGCGCAGTCCGACGAGATGCTGTTCGACGCGGCGCATGCCGATGTCGTCCCCGCCCGGCTTTGCCACGCGAGCCTCGCCCCGCCGGGCCAGCAGCGGACCCATCAAGAGGAAGGATGCGCGCATCCGGTTCGCCATCGCGGCCAGCACCTCGCTCCGGGCCAGCCGCTCGGCGTTGATCTGCAGCTGCTGGGGATCGAGCCAGCGGATCTGGACGCCCATTCCTTCCAGGAGGCGCATCATGGTGGCCACGTCCTCGATCCGGGGCACGTTCTTGAGCCGGCATTCCTCCTCGGTGAGCAGGCAGGCGGCGAGGATGGGAAGGACCGCGTTCTTGGAGCCACTGATCGGGACCCGCCCGACCAATCGAGTTCCCCCCTCGATCAGGAGTTGGGCCACTGACCTCCTAGGGTATCAGCCCGCAGGGCCGGATTGGCCCAGAAACGCTGTCACGTGGGAGGCCGCTCGAGGACGCTAGAAGGCGCCGGGGAACCGGTTCTTGAGATTAATGTCGGCGACGACGTCGTTCCAGGTGCCTTCGGGGACCACGCCAAGATGGTGCCATATGCGGTCCAGGTCATCCTGGCTCCATCGTTCGGCATAGAGCGACAGGACGCATCGTCCGCTTGACGAAAACGCGAAGACGACCGGGCGTTGCGGTTGTGACCTCGCCAGCGTGTTGCGTACCGAACAGCGGACGACGCGCGCGACGGTTCTTGGGTCAACGCTGGCGGTCGGCCAGAACCAGTGGGTCACGAGGATGGCGTCGGCCGTGACGGCGATCTTGGTGCCGGCCATGTAGGCAACCAGGTAGAGTGCACCGCCAACCCAGACCAGGGATGCGATCCCAAGGAAGGCCAGCAGCCAAGCCGCGCCGTAGCTGTAAATCCTGACGCTGCCGGCAACCAGGGCCAGTGCCGCGAAAGCGACGAGCCGGAGATCCCAGCGGGCTAGGACCTTCCATGAAGGACGGATCACAAGTTCGCCGCGGTCGTCGGAGACGGGCGGATCGTAGGTGGCAGCCATGCTGCCGGTGCAACGGAT
>VBEQ01000236.1 GCA_005881235.1 Chloroflexota bacterium
GGGCCGTTGCGGCTCATCGGTTTTCCCTGCACGAAAGTGGCCGCAAAGCCGTCGGGCAGTCCGACCAGGCCCATGTAGTCGCCGATGAAGGGGCCGAACCGAGCGCTGGGCACGGTGCGGAGATCAAAGGGGCCGGCCGCGCGACGCTCGGTCCAGTGCACGCCGCGATCGCGCGACGCGCTGAACCAGACGTCGGTATCGAGGGCCGAGCTGCTACTCGTGAAATGGCGGAAGTCGTACCACAGCAGGCCGACGGTGGCGTCGCCGGCAACCGCGAGCGTCGGGAGAAAGGCCTCGGCTCTCTCGCGAACCACGAGCTGTGGCGGGCGCCAGTGGAGTCCGGCGTCCTCCGAGCGGGCGACAAATATGGTGGAGAAGTCGCCGTGGTCCTCGAACCAGCTGACATACACGGCATTTCCCGCCGATGTCGCGCTGATGTCCTGGCCGGTAAAGCGAAGCTGCCCACCGGTGCCCGGATCGACGGCGTTTGTGAACGTGAACCTCGCAGCATCCACCGGTGCCGACCAGGTCTTGCCCTGGTCGGTGGAGCGGATCAAGCGGATCTTCACCGGCAACGGCGGCGGGTGCGGCGCCGAGGGCAGTGCGGGGCCCTCGACGAAGACATCGAGGAGGACGCCACCCGCGGTCATCAGCAGCTGGTTCTGCTGGGCTTCGTCGTTGCCGCTATAGATCGCGGCCGGGGTCGACCAGGTGCGGCCAGCGTCACTGGTTCGCGCGAACATCACCTGGTTGACGCTCGGGTCGACGCCCGCCGTAACGCGGTAGTCGACCCAGACGAGGTAGGCCGTAGCCGGGTGGCGGGGGTCGGCCAGGATCGCCTCCTTGTCTGGCTGTGTCGGCGGTGCGCTCGCGGTTTCAACGACAACCGGCGCCTCCCAGCCAACCCCGTGGTCGCGGGAAACGCTCACCACGATGTCATGCGCGGTAGCGTTCGACGCGGCCGGACGAGTACCGAGCGAGGCAACATAGGTGACGCCGTCTTGCCCGATCGACACCCAGGGATCACTGGTGCGCGCGTATGGCCCGCCGGCGCAGGTGAGCAAACCCGGCAGCGGCGATCGGCTCCAGGTGCCACCACCGTCGTGGCTGACGGCGACGACGGTGCCGGCCGGATTCTCCAACCAGCTCGCAACCAGCTGCCGAGGATCACCGGGCGCCGCCGCGACTGACGGCTCAGCCGGCCGCGCGGATGGCGATGGACCGGTGCAGGCCGCAGCCACGGATACGGGGCCGCTGATGATGCGCGGCGGCGGCAAGCTCGGCTCGCTCGCCTTCGGAGCGCTGTCGCAACCGGTAACCAGGAGCGCCCCCAGCGCGGCCGCGAGGCGGGCACGCATAGGCGTGCATGTTACGTGTTGAGCCTAGGCGGTCATACGCCACGCGGGCGGAAGCTGCCGGCCGGTACCGGACTGGATGCACGATGCCAGCAGCGCGTCCATGCCCTCGTAGTCCAGCGGTTTGGAGAAGTAGAAGCCCTGGCCCGCGTTGCAGCCCATCGCGTTGAGGGCGGCCAGCTGCTCCTGCCGCTCGATGCCCTCCGCGATCGTCATCAGGCCCAGGCTGTTGGCGAGCCCGATGATGGACCGCAGGATGGCCCCGTCGGCCATGCCGCGTCCAATACCGGCGACGAACGACGCGTCCATCTTGAGGATGTCGACGGGGAAATCACGCAGGTGCCCCAGCGATGAGAAGCCGGTGCCGAAGTCGTCGAGCGCCAGGCGGAAGCCCAGGCTGCGGAGCTCCTGCAGGGTGCGCGCCACCGGCTCCGTGTCGGCCAGCAGGACGCTCTCCGTCAGCTCGAGGATCAGTGATTGAGGATCGAGGCCCGCGGCGTCGACGGCATCGACTACCTCCTTGATCAGCTCCGGGCGCTCGAGCTGCCGGCCGGAGAGGTTGACGCTGATGTTCATCGCCGGCACGGACGGGTAGTGGACCTGCCAGCGGCGTGCGTCACGGGCCGCCTGCTGCAGCACCCAGCGGCCCAGTTCGACGATCAGCCCACTCTGCTCGGCGACTCCGATGAAATCGACCGGGGCCAGCAAACCACGTCGTGGATGGTTCCAGCGCACCAGCGCCTCCACGCTGTGAATGGCGCCGGATTCGAGCATGATGACGGGCTCGTACTGCAGCACGAACTGCTTTTCTTGAAGGGCGCTGCGCAGGTCGTGCTCGAGTTCCATCCGCTCGATCGCCGCGGCCGCGATCGACGCCTCGTACTGCACGAAGCGCGCTTTGCCTTTCGACTTCGCGATGTACATCGCAACGTCAGCGTTGCGGATAAGGTCATCCGCGGCCTCCTGGCCGGTCACCAGCCCGGCGATCCCGATACTGGCTCGGATGGAGATCTCCTTGCCGTCGATGGCGAAGGGCGGCACGAGCTGCCGCGTGATCCGCTCGGCCACCCGCTGGGCGATCTGCTCGTCCTCCATCTTCTTCAGCAGCACCGCGAACTCGTCACCCCCCAGGCGCGCGACGGTGTCGCCGGGCCGCAGCGTGGACGCGATGCGAGCGCCGACCGCGACCAGCAACCGGTCGCCGGTGTCGTGGCCCAGGGTGTCATTCACGGCCTTGAAATCGTCGAGGTCCAGGAAGAGAACGGCGATCCGTCCCTCGGACGCGCCATGCAACGCGTGGTCGAGGCCGATGCGGAAGGCCGCCCGGTTCGGCAGGCTGGTGAGCGAGTCGTGGAATGCCTGATGGGTGAGCTTCTCTTCCAAGGCTTTGCGCTCGCTGACGTCCCGGGTGTTGAGGACGAGGCCGCGGACCGCGGGCAGCTCGAGCAGATTGGTGATCGTGACCTCGGCCGGGCAGTAGGAGTCGTCGACGCGCCGGAGCCGGCATTCGGTCGCGATCGGCGGGCCCATGATATTGATGGCCTCGTCGATCTTGCGGAGCGCCTGCGTGCGGTCGTCCGGGTGCACCAGCTCTCCGAAGCTCTTACCGACGAGCTCGGTCTCCCCGTAGCCGAGGATCCGCTCCACCGAGGCGCTCTGGTACTGGATTGCCCCATGACGGTCGATGAGGGTGATGACGTCGGAGGAGTTTTGGACCAGCGCGTGGAAATGTTGCTCCCGCTTCGCGAGGTCGCTCGCGTTGGCTTCCAACCGCCGGTTGAGGCTCTGGTTGTCCGTCAGCATCAGGTATTGACGAAGCACCACGCCGACGATGAGGACCATCACGGACCAGAACACCACCGGATCGAGCTCACCGGGGAGCGCTTCCTCGAAGACCGCGACGATGGCGGCCAGTGCGATCGGCAGGTAGGGCAGTACCAGCCAGATCCGGCCGGTTGTGCCGTCGTTGGTGACGGCGGATCCGGCCCGTGTCGTGGCGGCCCGAAAACCCGCCACGGCGATCAGCAGGTAGCCGGCCGCCCAGCCGGTGTCCGTCGTGCTGCCGCTGCCGTAGGTGTTGGTGGTGGTCAGGTAGGCGAACGCGCTGTCGGCCAGCAGGTTGGCGACGAGCCCACCCGCCAGCAGGATGAAGGGTAGCCGGTTTTCTTTGGGGGCCCTCGACGCCAGGATCAGCACGATCGTGCCGATGACGATGTCGCCCGCTGGGTACGCAAGGCCGATCAGCTGCGCGACCAGACTCCCCGAGCCGGTTCGGTAGACCGTCCCCAGGACGGTGGCCCAGCTGATGATGAAAAGCGAGCCGGCGACCAGCAGCGCGTCGAGGATGGTTCGGAGGAACGAGGTGGCGCGCGAGGGTACCCACGGGAAGAACAGCACGCCGGCGACCGCCAGGGGCACGGCGCCGAGAAAGCCGAGATCCGCGAAGGAGGGAAACGGCGTCTGCTGTCCCATGACCAGCTCGTAGTACGACCAGATCGCCTGACCCAGCCCCCAGGAAAGCGCCGAGGCGCCGATCAGAGCCCAGGCGATGCGGGTCCGTCGCTGGTGACGCCAGGCCGCGATACCGCAGACGGCGGCGGCAAGAAGGGCGGCGAGCGTCTCGCCCAGGTTGTCGAAGCGCTGCGTGACCGCCCCGCCGCCCCATTGGAACTGCAGCCAGGCCGCGAAAAACAGGGAAAAACCAGCCCAACCGATGAGCACCGTCAAGAAGCGGCGGTTGCGTGCCATTCTGCTCAGCCTTACGGGATCTCCCGCACCTAAAAGGCATAAGTCAGGGCTACGCCGATATCTTTCCCTCCTCGGCCGCTATGCCCTCCCCCGCTCGCGGGGGAGGGCAGCGTGGGGGCTACCGCCCGGCTTCGCCCACCGTGACCGGGAACTCCTTGAGTTCGCCGGCGCGGACGACCTTGACCGTCTGGGTGGCGCCAACCTTGATCTTGCGGAGCCCCGAATACAGGTCTTCCAGGCTCTTGGTCGCCGTTCCGTCGAGCGCCACCAGGGTGTCGCCCTGCATCAGCCCGGCCTTGTCGGCGGGACTCTGCGGCTCGACCGCCACGATCAGCAGGCCGCTGTCCTGGTTGACCCGGCCCTTCACCGGCACCTCCTGGGTGCCGATCCCCAGGTACGGCCGCTTGATGCGGCCCTCGGAGCGCAGGCTGGCGACCACGCGCTCGGCTACATCCATAGCGATGGCCCGCCCGTCGCCCCGGCCGAAGACCCAGCTGTTCATCCCGACGGCGCGACCCTCGACGTCGACCAGGGGGCCGCCGCTGAATCCGGGGTAGAGCGGGGCGTTGGTCTGGATCAGATGCTCGATCTCGCTGCCCCGCCAGCCGCGCCACGACGACGAGACGGCGCTGATGGTGCCGAAGGTTGCCTTGAGACTGCCCGGCCGGCCGATCGCCAGCACGATCTGTCCCGGCTTGAGGTCGTCGACCTTGGCGCGTGGCAGCGCCGGCGCGGACAGGCCGTCGACCTTGAGCAGTGCCAGGTCGGTTGCCGGGTCGCGGCCTACCAGCGTCGCCTTCGAGCTCTTCTCGTCCACGACCACCTCGATATCGTCCTCTTGCTCGACGACGTGGTTTGCGGTCAGCACGAGTCCGCTGTCCCAGACGATGCCGGTGCCCGCGCGGCCCCGGCGGGCATCGACCCGGACCACGCTCTTGCTGGCTTTCTCGACCAATTCAGCGATGTCGTTCGAAAGATCTTTGAGAGTCGCCATGATGTTGTTTGCTCCTTAGGGTTGTTGAGAAATTTCGATCGACTTCCACCCTAGGCGGAAATCAGCGGCACGACTTCACCCGGACGGCGAGGCTACGACCCGGACGTTCGGTTAGGGGTTAGCCGCTCGGCCAGGTACTTGATGGCGATCGGGTAGCGGTATTCGATCGCGTCGTGGGTCGCGTCGAACAGCTCGAAGAAAATGTCGGTCACTCCGATTGCTTCCAGCGCCCGGCGAAAGGCCTCCGCCCCCAGGTCGAGGAAATACTGGTCGCGTTTGCCGGCATCGATGTAGATCGCCCGCATCTTCCGCAGCGCGTCCGCATGGTGCGGCACCATCCGGACCGGGTCCCATCGCAGCCAGCGCTCCCAGATCTCCGGAATCAACTGGCCGGTCGCGGTCTCGTAGGGCAGGCGGACGGTGCCGTCATCGTCCGCCGAGTAGCAGGCCGCCATGCACCAATCGTTGAGGAGGTCGCCGTCGCCCTCCCTGGTAAACGCGGTTCGGCTACGGAAGTCCTTCCAGAACTCGTCGAAGGAGCCGTGGTAGTGGTCGCGGAGCGCGCGAACCGACTTCGGAAAC
>VBEQ01000237.1 GCA_005881235.1 Chloroflexota bacterium
CGAGTGTGTGGTGTCCAGTAACGTACCGACCGGCGGCATCGACATCCCCGCCCGTTTCCCAGAGATGGATGTCGATTTCCACTGATGGCATGGCGTCCTCACCTGTGCGGTTTAAGCGGAGAGCCACGACCTCGGAGTCATGGAAGGACGGCCACCTTCCAAAGATTGTCGTTAACGCTTCGCTGTTGAGGAAATGCAATCGCCGCCGGTCCATGCTCGGGGTCAGTCTACGACCTTGCGTTCGGATCACAATGGTGAGGCAGTTCCTCCCGCAAGCTCGGCAGCCAGGCATCACTACGCGGTGCCGTCTGACGCAGCTCCGGCGCGCATCGAGGTAGGACCGCGAACCCAGACGTGTAGCGCAGATTCATCGGCCTCGGCGCTCTCCCGTACTCAAGCAAAGAAATCGGAATAGGTATGGATCCGCGGGAATCAGCTCCTGGCCTTTGTGATGCGCTCACTTCGCTGCCATTTGCGAACCTGGTTTCCCACTCCGGCACAACGACCGCGAAGCGGCTCGCTTGCTAGCGCGTATGCCGTCAGTTATGCCGTCAGAACGCCCGTTCGCTCGGCGTGGAGACTGCGGAGAGAAGCGACAACGGTCTTCAAGCCCGCTGGCTCAATTCGGAATGGCGGGGGCGCGACGGGAACGATCCGTCCGTCGACATCGCCAAGGATGCCGACCAGCGGTTTTGAAGACCGTGGAGCCCACCTGAGCCCATGCACCCCCGTGCGGGATGAAGGTTAAAGGACGGCGTCGATCTTCTGTTTGAGGTAGGCCTTCGGCTTGTAGCCCACGATCCGCTCCGCGGGCTTACCCCCCCGGAACAGGATCAGCGATGGGATGCTGAGCACGCCGAACTTCGATGCGGTCATGGGGTTCGCGTCCACGTCGAGCTCGGCGATCACGACCCGGCCCTCGTACTCAAGGGCGAGCTCCTCCACCAGGGGTTTCAGCATCTTGCAGGGCGCACACCAGGTCGCCCAGAAATCGAGGAGGACAAGCTGGGTCGAGGCGCCGACCGTCGTTTCGAAATTCTGGTCGGTGACCTGGACAATGTTTTTTGTCGTCATGCGGCTCCTTCCTCGGTACTTGTTTTCTCTTCAGTTTTAGCAGGCGGTGCGGTCGGCTTGGAGCTGCCGGCATCCGGGGCGGTCTTGGCCTTGGTGCCTGAATCGGCCTTGGTCCCCGAATCGGCCTTCGTGTCGGTTTTGGCGCCGTCCGCCGTGGTGACGCTGCCGTCGCTGCTCGCACCTCGGGAGTCCGTCTTGTAGAAACCGCCGCCCTTGAAAATGATGCCCACCGGGTAGAAGACGCGGGTCACCGGCGCGCCGCACTCGGGGCACTGCGTCAGCGGTGGCTCGGTGATGCGCTGCTGGATCTCGAAGTGGTGACCGCGGCTGCAGCGGTATCCGTAGACGGGCATTTGTCGATTAACTTATACCCGGTTTGCCCTCGAGAAAACGCTGAGCTCCGGCGGTCAGTTGATCCAGAGCTTGCTTTTGGGGCGTGGCTGCTCAACCGCCGGATCGGTAAAGTCGGCCGGCTGCAGCAGGCCGCTTTGCATCATTTCCGCCACCCGGTCGAAAAAGGCTTCGTCGGGGCTGGCGGACTCGACGGCTGGGCCGGGTCCCTCGGCAAGGAACCGCTGGACGGCAGCGCAGATCAGCTCGCTGCGGCTCTGCGGCGAGACAGCCGTGACCCGGTTGAGCGCATCAACGAGGGCGTCCGGCATGTAGATCACGATGCGCTTGGCGCTCATCAGTCCCAGCATAGTAGCCAAGGCTCCGGCCCCGGGCAAGCCAAATCGGCTCACGAAAATGAAACAAAGCAACCGATCAAATGCACTCAGACCCGGATGTCGGCCGACAGGGGGTTGAACACAATCCCGGAGGCTGGCTTGGGAAAGAAATACGTGGATTTCTGCGGCATCACCTGGCCCGCGCGCGCGACGTCGACAACGTCAGAGACCGCGGGGGGCCGCAGCAAGAAGGCCGCCTGGCCGGCTCCCGTTTCCACGCGATCGAGCAAGCTCGCGACGTCCCGTGAGTAGCTGAGGTACCGCTCCGACTCCAACTCGGCCGGTTCCAGGCCCAGCTCGCGCTGCAGGATCTCGCGGTGGAGGACCGACACGTCGAGGCGGGAGACCGGATCGGCAGGATCGGTCGGTGCGATGTCGACGGTGACGAACCCCCCACCCTGCCCTCCCCCAGAGGGGGAGGGAGATGTCAGAGATGGGGAGGGAACTCGAGCGAGCGCGATGCCGATGCGGTGGCCCGGCACTGGTTCTTGCATCGCCGCCAGCAACGCCTTGCGGTCGCGGCGCGGGACCACGCGGTGGCGCTTAGCCAACCTGTGGACCAGCGCGGGATCGAAGCGCTCGAAGTCGTGCAGCAGCCGGTGGGTGGGCAGGATCGTCAGCCCCGGGTCCGCCATATCCACGAGCAGCATCAGGACATAGTTGAAGGCGGCGTCGGGCGGCCCTTCAGGGTGATCGATCCGCTGCTTGTTGCGAAAATTCAGCGCCGTCTCGTACCGATGGTGCCCGTCGGCAATGTAGAGGCGCGACGCGCGGAAGAGGCCGGCAAGTTTGTCAACGCGGTCCGACCCGCTGATCGACCAGACCGTGTGCTGATCGCCGTCCTCGCCGGTGATGGACAGGCGAGGTGGCTCCGCCGTGACCGGTGCGATGACGGGGCCGACTGCCGATTGGGGATCCTCGTAGAGCGCGAAAACCGGACTCAGGTTGGCCACGACCGCGCGCGTGAGCGACAGCCGGTCCGCCTTGGCGCGGGCGTGCGTTTGCTCGTGGGGAAGGACGCCGCGTCCAAACGGTTCGAGCTCGACCACCCCGAGGATGCCCTGCCGCTCACGCTGCAGGCCATTGATGGGGTCGACAAATCGGTGACGGTAGACATGGAGACCGGGACTCGATTCCTGGTGCAGGATGCCAGCAGCCAGCCACTGCCGGAAGAACCCGGCTGCCCGCGTGTACTTGTTGTCCTCCGGCGTGTCCTCGGGATGGACTTCGCCCGCGATCAGCCGCACGACATTGTGCGGATCCTGCTGGTAATAGCGCCGCTGGTCCGCGGGGCTGATGACATCGTAGGGCGGCGCGACAACGCGGGACAGGTCGACCCGCTGCGGGTCGTAGAAAATCCCCCGAAACGGACGAACCGTCGCCAAGGAGACTTAGAGGCTGACGGAAAGCACGTCAGCCATTCCGGGAATCCGGCGGATGTCCGCCAGGATCGACTCGGGGACCGGGTCATCAACCGAAACAATCATCACCGCGTCGCCGCGCGGACGGTCGCGACCTACCTGCATGCTGGCAATGTTGATGTTGTTCTGTCCGAGGAAGGTCCCGATGGCGCCGATGATGCCCGGGCGGTCGGCGTGCCAGCTCATCAAGAAAGTGCCCTGTGGCACCAGGTCGATGCGGAAATCGTTGAAGGTGACGATGTGCGGCTCATTCAAGAGCAGGGTGCCGCCCACCCGCGTGGTGCCGTGGTCGCCGACGGCCTGCAGACTGATGAGGTTGGCGAACTCGCTCGCGCGGGCGCCACGTTGCTCGACCACGGTGATCCCATGAGCGGCCGCGACGGTCCGGGCATTGACGGGGTTGACGCGCTCGGCGCTGAAGCGGCTCAGAAACGCCGTCAGGAGCGCGGCGGTCAGCACCGAGCAGTCGTAATTGGCGATCTCGCCGGCGTAGTCGACATGGATCCGAGACGCCGGCTGCCGCCCGACCTGGGCGTAGAAACGGCCGATGCCTTCGGCAACCGGGATGAACGGTCGCAGGAACGCCATGGCCTCGGGCAGGGCGACGGGAGCATTGAGGGAGAAGCGGGGCAGGCCGCCGTCGAGGACCGCGATCACCTGCTCCGTGATCTCGAGTGCCACGCTGATCTGCGCTTCCTCGGTCGAGGCACCCAGGTGCGGCGTCGTGATCACCTGCGGCATCGACAGCAGCGGGTTCTCTCCCGGAGGCTCCTGCTCGAAGACGTCGA
>VBEQ01000159.1 GCA_005881235.1 Chloroflexota bacterium
AACCAGAACGCGAAGGGCCGAAGACATCCCGATGAACGAACGCGAGGATCGCCGCCGGCACACCCGCTGCTCCTTCTGTGGGAAGGATCAGTCCCAGGTGCGAAAGCTGGTCGCCGGTCCAGGCGTCTATATCTGCGATCAGTGCATCGACCTCTGCCAGGAGGTCCTCGAAGAGGACACCAAGACCACCTCGCAGAAGCGAACCAAGGGCGGGCTCATCCCCAACCCCAAGACGATCAACGCGGCGCTCGATCAGTACGTCATCGGCCAGGACCACGCCAAGCGCGTGCTCTCGGTCGCCGTCTACAACCACTACAAGCGCATCGCCCATAGCAAGATGGCGGGCGACGTCGAGCTGCAGAAGTCGAACGTGCTGCTGGTGGGGCCGACCGGTTGCGGCAAGACGCTGCTTGCGCAGACGCTGGCCAAGATCATCGATGTGCCCTTCTCGATTGCCGACGCCACCTCACTGACCGAGGCGGGTTACGTCGGCGAGGACGTCGAGAACATCCTGCTCCGCCTGATCCAGGCCGCCGACTTCGATATCGCCCGCGCCGAGCGCGGCATCATCTACATCGACGAGATCGACAAGATCGCGCGCAAGTCCGATAACCCCTCGATCACCCGCGACGTCTCGGGCGAGGGTGTGCAGCAGGCGCTGTTGAAGATCCTCGAGGGTACGATCGCCAACGTTCCGCCGCAGGGCGGGCGCAAGCACCCTCACCAGGATTTCATCCAGATCAACACCACCAACATCCTCTTCATCTGCGGTGGCGCCTTCGACGGGCTGGAGCGGATCATCGAACACCGGATTGGCCACAAGCAGATCGGCTTCGGCTCGGAAATCCACTCCAACCGCACCAAGGAAACGACCAAGATCCTCAAGCAACTGCAGCCGATGGACCTGTTGAAGTACGGCCTGATCCCCGAGTTCGTCGGCCGCCTGCCGATCGGCGTCACCCTCGATTACCTGGACGAAGCGGACATCATCCGGATCCTCACCGAGCCGAAGAACGCCTTCGTCAAGCAATACCAGAAGTTCTTCGCCCTCGATGATGTCCAGCTGGTCTTCGAGCCGGCGGCGCTGACGGCGATCGCCAAGAAGGCGCTGCAGCGCGGCACCGGCGCACGCGGGCTGAAGAGCATCATCGAGGACATCCTGCTGAACTCCATGTTCGAAGTTCCGTCACGCCCGGAGGTCAAGCGATGCGTCATTACCGAGAAGTCGGTCAACTTCAGTACCGAGCCCGAGATGTACTCGGAAGAAGAGCTCGAGGAGATCGCACCCGAGCAGACCGCGTAGGACTGACTTGTCGGCTGTGACCGGCGCGCCGGCCACCATTCAGTTACCGCTCCTCCCCCTCAAGAACGTGGTGCTGTTCCCCCACATGATCGTGCCGCTCTATGTCGGGCGGGAACGGTCGATCCACGCTCTCGAGGCGGCGATGACGCAGGGCAAGCAGGTATTCCTCTGCACGCAGCGCCAGGCGGACTGCGAGGACCCGCAGGAAGGGGACCTCTACCGCGTGGGCGTCATCGGCGAGGTCGTGCAGATGCTCAAGCTGCCGGACAGCACCATCAAGGTCTTGATCGAGGGCTCGTCGCGGGCGGTGATCGAACGCTTCGTCGACGGTGAAGCGCACCTCCGGGTGGAGGTCGCCCTGCTGGAGGAGGACTTCATCCCCTCGCCGGAGCTGGAGGGCCTGATGCGCGGCGTCGTCGACCTCTTTGACCGCTACGTCGAGCTCGACAAGAAGGTGCCGCCGGAAGTCAACCTGACGGTGCGCGGCGTCGAGGATGCCGGCCGGATGGCGGACATCGTCGCCTCCAATCTGGGCATTGGGGTCACCGACAAGCAGGACGTGCTGGAGACCTTTCAGATGAACGCGCGCCTCGAGAAGCTCTCCGCGGTGCTGCAGCGGGAGATCGAGATTCTCGACATGGACCGCTCCATCCGGCAGCGGGTCCGGCAGCAGATCGACCGGCGGCAGAAGGAGTTCTACCTGAAGGAACAGATGCGCGTCATCCAGGAAGAGCTCGGTGGGGAGGAGCCGCACCCGAGCGAGTTGGACGAGATGCGCGAGCGCATCCGGGCCCTGGAGCTGGCCGAAGCCATCGAGGACCGCCTGCTCAAGGACGTCGACCGCCTGGAGCGGATGCCGCCCGGCTCACCGGAGATCTCGGTGCTGCATGCCTATCTCGACCTGGTGGTGTCGCTTCCCTGGCACGCCTCCAGCGAGGACGTCACCGACCTGCGCGCCGCGGAGAAGGTCCTCGACGAGGATCACCACGGTCTGCGGAAGATCAAGGAACGCATCCTGGAGTTCCTCGCCGTGCGCCAGCTGACCAAGTCGCCCAAAGGGCCGATCCTCTGCTTCATTGGGCCGCCCGGAGTGGGGAAGACCAGCCTCGGCCGCTCCATCGCCCGGGCGTTGGGGCGGAAATTCGTCCGGATGTCACTTGGCGGCGTCTCCGACGAGGCCGAGATCCGTGGACATCGGCGCACCTACGTCGGCTCGATGCCGGGGCGGATCATCAAGGGCTTGCGCGAGGCTGGAACCCGCAACCCGGTCTTCCTGCTGGATGAAATCGACAAGATGTCGTCAGACTTTCGAGGCGACCCCGCCTCGGCGATGCTCGAGGTCCTCGACCCGGAGCAGAACAAGCACTTCTCGGATCATTACCTGGAGATTCCCTTCGATCTTTCCGAAGTCCTGTTCATCACGACCGCGAACGTCTACTACTCGATCCCGCGGGCGCTGCTCGACCGTATGGAGGTCATCAACCTTCCCGGCTATACGGCCGAGGAGAAGATGGTCATCGCGCGCGAGTTCCTCATCCCCAAGCAGCTCTTAGACCACGGCCTCACCGAGAAACACATCGAGTTCACCAAGCCGGCGGTTTCCACGATCATCAACCGCTACACCAGCGAGGCCGGCGTGCGCAACCTGGAGCGATCGATCGCCGGCGTCTGCCGGAAGGTCGCCCGCGAGGTGGTCAAGGGCAAGACGCGCCGCATGACGATCGCGCCCAGCCGGCTGGATGACCTGCTCGGGCCACCGCGCTATAAGCCGGACGAAGGCCACAAGGAGCCGCTGGTGGGGGTTGCCAACGGGCTTGCCTGGACCGAAGTCGGCGGCGTGCTGCTGACGATCGAAGTGATTACCATGCCGGGGAAGGGCAACCTGAATCTCACCGGGCAGATGGGCGACGTGATGCAGGAATCGGCCCGGGCCGCGCTTTCCTACGCGCGTTCGAATGCGCAGATGCTCGGCATCCCGGTCGATTTCCGCGACAAGCTCGACCTGCACATCCACATCCCCAAGGGCGCCATTCCCAAGGACGGCCCCTCGGCGGGGATTTCGATGGCGCTCGCCATCATTTCCGCGCTGTCGCAGCGACCGATCCGGTCAGACGTTGCGCTGACCGGTGAGATCACGTTGCGCGGACGCGTGCTGCCCATCGGCGGGCTCAAGGAGAAAGTCCTGGCCGCCCACCGGATCGGCATTCAGACGATCCTGCTGCCAGCCGACAACGAGGCCGATCTCGCGGACATCCCAGCCGACATCCGCAAGCGCCTGACGTTCAAGTTGGTCCAGACCATGGACGAAGTCATCGCCGAGGCGCTGCTGCCGAGCAGCGGGACCATCCTCCTGCCCGAGCTCACCGAACCGGCCGGCGTCGAAGAGGTGGCGATCGCCAACGCCGAAGACCGGCCTCGACCCGACACGCCGCGCCAGCCGTCGCTCTAGACTGTCCCAACTGTGGAAACCCGGTACGACCCGAAGGCTGTCGAGCAGCGCTGGTATGACGCCTGGGAGCAACGCGGCTACTTCAAGGCGCGCGAGAGCCTGACGGGAAAGACCTTCACGATCTCGATGCCGCCGCCCAACATCACCGGCGACCTTCATATGGGGCACGCGATGTACACCCTGCAGGATGTCCTGATCCGCTGGCACCGAATGCTCGGTGACGCGGCGCTCTGGGTCCCGGGGACCGACCACGCGGCCATCGCCACGCAGAACGTGTTGGAGAAGCAGCTGGCCAAAAAAGGGACGACCAAGGAAGCGATCGGCCGCGAGGCCTGGGACCACCTGGTGAACCAGTGGTACGAGACCACCGGCCACACCATTCTCGGGCAGATGCGCCGCCTCGGCTTCTCCGCCGATTGGTCGCGCAACCGCTTCACCATGGACCCGGCCTATGTGGAGGCGATCCGCTATGTCTTCGTCCAGCTCTGGAAGGAGGGGCTGATCTACCGCGGTCCGCGGATCGTCAACTGGTGTCCCCGCGACCAGAGCGCGATCTCTGACCTCGAAGTGCAGTACGTCGAAGAGGACGGCCACCTCTACTTCCTCGACTACCCGGTCGAGGGCGGCGGCACGATCCCGGTCGCCACAGCGCGCCCCGAGACGATGGTCGGCGACACCGGCGTCGCGGTCCACCCGGATGACTGGCGCTACAAGGATTTGATCGGCAAACACGTCGTGCTGCCCATCGTCCACCGTCGCGTGCCGATCGTCGCCGATGAGGCGGTCGACCAGGAGTTCGGCACCGGCGCGGTCAAGGTGACGCCCGGGCACGATGCCACCGACTACGACATTGGCGAGCGGCACCACCTACCGGTGCTGAGCATCCTGACCCTGGACGGCCGGATGAACCTCCCGGAGGTCGCGCAACTCCATGGCCTGAAGGTCCCCGCGGCACGTGAGCGCATCGTCGAGATGCTGCGGTCCGAGGGTGCCCTGCAGAAGATCGAACCGTACCGCCACTCGGTCGGCCACTGCGATCGCTGCGGTGCGGTTATCGAGCCGATCGTCTCGGCGCAGTGGTGGGTGCGGATGAAACCGCTGGCGGCGCCGGCGATCGCGGTGGCGGAGAGCGACGATCTGCGCTTCCATCCCGAGCGCTGGCGCGAGCAGTACCTCCGCTGGATGCGCAACATCCGCGACTGGAATATTTCCCGTCAGCTCTGGCTCGGCCACCGAATCCCGGTGTGGACCTGCGCCAACGGCCACGCCGTCGCTTACCTCAAGAACCCGCAGCAATGCGAGCAATGCGGCAACCGGCACCTGACACAGGACCCGGACGTGCTGGACACCTGGTTCTCGTCATCGCTGTGGCCCTTCGTCACGCTCGGGTGGCCGACGGACACCAACGAACTGCGCCGCTTTTATCCGACACAGGTGCTCGATACCGCCCGCGACATCCTCTACCTGTGGGTGGCCCGCATGGTCTTCATGAGCCTGCACTTCCTGCACGTCGTGCCCTTCTCGGATGTCTTGATCCACGGTACGGTGCTGGCGCCCGACGGCCGGCGGATGAGCAAGTCGCTCGGCACCGGCGTCGACCCACTGGACATGATCGAACGGTACGGCGCGGATGCGACCCGCGCCTGGACCGCCTACTTCGGCACCAGTGGGCAGGACATCCGCTTTTCCGAGGAGAAGATCAAGTCCTACCAGCTCTTCGCCAACAAGCTCTGGAATGCGACGCGCCTTCTGGTAGCGAAATTGCCGGAGGGCGCCTCGGCGATGCCCATCGACGAGGCGACCCTCGAGCCCGCCGATACCTGGATCCTGGGGCGGCTCAGCGCGGTCACCCGGCTGGTCACCGAATCATTCCAGCGGTACGAGTTCGGCCCGGCGATCGACGTGCTCTATGAGTTCACCTGGCACGAGTTTGCCGACGATTACCTGGAACTGATCAAGCCGCGGCTGCAGGCTGCCGAGGCTTCGACGTCGACGGCGCTGGCCGTCGGCGTGAACGTCCTGGAAACAACGCTACGGCTGCTGCATCCGATCATGCCGTTCGTAACGGAAGAGCTCTGGCAGCGGCTGCCGCACGAAGGCGAGACGATCATGTACGCGGCCTGGCCGTTGCCCGACGAGACCATCGAGGATCGGGGACTGATGGAAGACATGGCGCATCTGCTCGACGTGGTCAGGGCAGTTCGCAACCTGCGCCAGTCGTCCGATCAGAAAGTGCGCCGGCAGCCGGCTGAAGTGACGTCGGCACGGCGGCTGCTGACGGAGCCGCTGGGACGCGCCTACCTTGCCACCCTGGCCGGGCTCGAGCTCGATGGCAAGTTGCCGGAAGGCATGCCGCAGTCAGTTGTGGTGGTCGGCAACACGACCGTTAAGGTCGGCCTTCCGGGTGATGGAGCCGCCGAGACGCAGCGTTACCAGGGCGAGCTACAGAAGACACGGCGGGAGATCGAGGTTATCGAGGCCAAGCTGAACAACCCCGACTTCACGGGGAAGGCTCCGGCGGTCGTCGTCGAGCGAGAGCGTGCCCGGCTCGCCCAGGCCAGGCAGGCCGCCGCCCGCCTGCGCGCTCTGTTGGGTGAAACGGGGGAATTAGGGTAAGGTAGCGGAAGTCAAATTCTGAGATTCCTGAGGAGGCGCTTTGCCGAATCTAACGTCACTGAAACCACTGCTCTTCATCGTCGTTTTCTACCTGCTGGCGTTCTGGCTCAGCCTCTCGTACTGGGCCTTCCGCGATGCGCGGGAGCGCTCGAACAGCGTGCTGTTTCACGTCTTCGCCACCGGCCTCTCGCTGGTGCTGCCGATCTTCGGCCTGTTCATCTACATGATCATCCGGCCACCGCTGACGATGGCGGAACGCCGCGCCCTGGAGCTCGAGACCCAGGCATTGTCCGAGCCCGGCGGCCCAGCGCGGGAATTGCGGCCCTGCCCCAGCTGCGGCGAGCCGATCGATTCCCAGTATGTCCTCTGCCCCCATTGCAAGACGCAGTTCAGTAAGCTCTGCCCGCGCTGCAACAAACAGCTCAAGCTGGGTTGGAGCGTCTGCCCCTACTGCGCCGAAGAAGTCCCACTCCAGGGTGGGGCGGTCCCCACGCCACGCATCGCTCGCTAGCAACCTCGAGCTAAGCCCAAGATGCCGCTTGCGGCGCAGGCGCTGCTCCCATTTCTTGCGCTGCTGGGAGCGGCGGTCATTGTTCAGCGACGACCGCGCCGAGCGTCAAACGGCTGGATCTCGGTCGCGGCGACCGGCCTGGCCGGGATCACCGCCATGGTCGAGCTGGTGCGCCTGGCGCCCGGTGAGCACGTCGATGTCCCCTATCTGACGACCTTCCCCTACGCCGACCTTGCCATCCGGCTCGATGGTCTTTCGCTGGCTTTTGCGAGCGTCACGCTCATCACCGCCGCGTTGCTCATGCTGGCGCGGCTGCGACTCCACGGCGATCGAAGGGATCCCTGGTTAGGCTGGCTGCTGACCGCCGCCGCCACGTGCGCGGTGATCTTCGCCCACAACCTGCTGCTGGTTTACATCGCCTTGCAGCTGCTGACCCTTGCCTGGACGGGGGCACTGGACGAGACCGCGCGGCGGCGTCGTGGGCTTCGCCTCAGCGTCCAGGTTGCCGACATCGGGCTGCTGCTCGCCGCGGCCAGCGCGATTCAATCCGTCGGAACCAGCGGCTTCTCGGGCGTGCCCTCGGATACCTTCGCGCTCCCCGCATTCGTCTTCGTCCTGTTGCCGGTCGTGGCGCGGGTCGCGGCCCTGGCGGTCACCGCGGGCGGACCCCAGGCGACGGTGGCCTTCGAGCCGGCCATCGTCTGGGTCGCGCCCGCCGGATACCTGCTCATGCGCATGCTGGCGCTGATGGGCGGTCGGCTCCCGGACCGCCCGACGGCGGTCGTGCTCTTCGCGGCCGCCACCCTGGTGGCGCTGGCGATGGCCGCGCTCGCGCTCCTGGAGCGCTCGGCCGCGCGCCGCGTCGCGCTGTTGCTGGTGGCCCACGCCGCGCTCGCGCTGGCGCTCTCGACCGGCGCCGATCCGCTCATGACCGTGGCGTGCACCTGGCTCTGGCTGCTGCTGGTGCCCCTCGCAGGGCTTGCCAGCGTTCGAGTCGCGGCGGGGTCCTTGCCCGAGGCTTTCACACAGGTGAACCTCGCCATGATCCCGGGGAGTACGGCGTTCGTTGGCCTTTGGCTGGGCAGCCTTGCGCTGAATGCCCGTGGGCTCCTCTTCGGCGTCATCCCCGTGGGCGTCGGCGTCGCCCTGTCGGCGACCGCGGCGCTCAGCCGTCTCAAGCGACCGCGATCGCTCCGGCTGGATCCCCCCACGGTCTGGGCCGCGGGACTGCTGCTGATCGCCGCCTTTCCGATTGTCGTGATGGGCCGTCTCGTGGTGCCGGCGGCGGCGACCGTTCGTCTCGTTCCCGGCGGAACGGTCGCGGCCAACCCCATCGGGATCGTCGCCGGCGGCCGCTTCTTTCCGGCGCTGGTCGTGTCGCTCGTGATGGCGCTTGCCCTGGGCTTCGCGGCCTGGAGGCTGCGTCTGAAAGCCCCCACGCTGCCCTTCCCCAAAGAGGGAGTGAAAATCAACACTCCCACCCTGCCGGCCCTGCCGAGGGTACCGCCATGGGGTCGATTCGTATTGTGGGGCGCCTTTGCCGTGGCGGTCTACAACGTCCTGACGCGGCCATGATCCTCTACCTCCCGGCGGCGCTGTTTGTCGTGAGCCTGCTGATGGCGTATGGGAGTGCGGGGCGAAGACGGCAGGCGGCAACCGTCGGCACCCTGGCCGCGGCCGCGTGGTCGCTGGCATTGCTGGTCGACCCCGGATCAGTGGCATGGGCGATCGGGCCGATCGGCGCCGCGCTCCTGTTGACGCGCCCCGGGAAGCGGGTCAACTCGAGCTTCGAGGGGCTGACCCGGCGCGTCGCCACCATCGCGGTGGCGCTGCTCGTCGCGCTCTTGCTCGCCTCGCGGCTACCGGTCGGAGAGAACCCGCTGCTGCTCAGCGCCGTCCCCTGGTTTCTCGGCGCACTGGGGGCCGCGTGGTTTGCGAGCCCGATCGACCAGCCCGAGCGCCTGCAGGGCCAGGTCCTCATGGTGGCGGCCGCGGCGGCCGTGATCCTCGCTGCCGTCCCGGCCGGACCGGTGACGGCGAGCCTTGCGGGAGCCATGGCCCTGATGCCGATTGCCGGCGAACACTGGCGCCTTCCGGGCCCGCTCCAGCTTCCGGTGAGCCTGACAATGCTGGGGCTTGCGGCGGTCGCGGTCGTCCTCGCGGGAGTCGGCACATCGATCGCCCGCGTCGTCCTCTTCGATTTTTCGGTTGACGTGGGCGGGGCGATCCTGCTGGCCAGCGCCGTGCTGCTGGTCGCGGGCGCCGCCCTCACACCCATCGGGTCCGAGTGGACCGCGCTGTTGGGCGTGCTGGTCGTCAGCGCGTCGGCACCCAGTCTGCGGTGGGCGGCGTTGGCGGCATTGATCGCGGTGGCAACGGTGCTGGCGAAGGAAGGGGAGCAGCTGGCGTGGATCGCCTTCGGCGTGCTTGGCCTGGCACCGGTGCTCCAGGGGGTAGCGACCTCGACGTCCACCTCGACCGTCCGGGCGCAGGCCGTGGCACTCGCGCTCGGGCTCGTCCTCATCGTGCTGGCCTCGCGGGTGGGGGTGATCCGCGTCCTGGTGCTCCCCAGCGCCGGGTTTGTGGTGATGCTCGCGCTGACCACCGTGACATCGCCGAATCTCGTTCGGTTGCAGTGGATCACGGCGATGGGCGCCGTGCTGCTGGTGGCACGGATGGTGCTCGTGTGGCTCATCGACCGCAGCGGCCGTCCGGCGATCGTCCGCGACCAATTGCTCTTCGCCCTGCTCTTACTCGCGATCAGCGCGCGTGACGCGCTCGGGCTCGGCGCGCTGGCCGCCGCACTGCTTCTGATCGACCTCGCCATCGTCCGCATCGAGGTGATGCCGGAGCGCTGGGCGGGTACGGCCGCCCGGCTCGTGCTGCTCGCCCGGTCCAACTGGCCGCCGGCGGTAACCTTCGCGGGCGCGTCGATGGCGGTTATCGCCGCGCTCCAGGCGAGCCTTGCCCTCGGCATGCTGGCCGCGCTCCTCCTCGCCGGGTTGCAGCTGGCGCCGCTGCTCGACGGGCATGCGCTGGCGCCATCGCCGCAGCGGCCGCGCTCGCCACTCGGATGGGTCGTTCCCGCCGTGTCGATCGCATGCGGGGTCGCGCCCGCCCTGCTGCTGCGCATGCTTCGTTTCTGATCGGGGAGGTTTTCGTGCGGCCCATCGTGCTGGCGTCGACGTCCCCGAGGCGGATCGACATTCTCACGCAGGCGGGCGTTGTGTTCCGCGTCGTGGCGCCTGGAATCGATGAGCGGCCGCCGGCACCGCTTGGACCGCTGCGCTACGTCTCCTGGGCCGCGGCCGCCAAGGCGGATGCGGTCGCCAAGCGTACACCCGGGGCAATCGTCGTCGCCGCCGACACGGAGGTGGTCCGCGCGCGGCGCATCTTCGGCAAACCAGGCAACCGCCGCCAGGCCGCCGCTTTCCTGCGGTCACTCTCCGGGCGACGGCACCAGGTGTATACGGCCGTGCACGTCATCGACCGCCGATCCGGATGCGAGGCCCATGGAATCTCACGGACGGATGTCACGATGCGTGAACTTTCATCGAGGGTGATCGCGGCCTACATTCGGACGGGCGAAGCGCAGGATAAGGCCGGTGCATACGCTATACAGGGCGAGGGCCACCGGCTGGTCAAATCGATCCGCGGGCCCTACGACAACGTCGTTGGGATGCCAATGCGCCTGCTGACGCGCTTGCTGGGCGAATGCGGGATCCCGCTTCCGTTGAAGAATCCGGATGGTCCCAAAGTCACTCAGAAACGTCTCAAACGCTCTCGCCGTCAGCCTGCTGCTCAGCCCAGTAGCGCTGGCCGCATGCACCGGTAGCGAAACCTCGCGCCTGGTGATTACGCAGACCACCGACGCCCCAGCCGGCGCTGACCACAAAGGCCACGTGTCGCCCGGCGTCTTCACCGGGATCACCCTCTCGATCGCCAACAGCGGCGCCGGCGCAGCGCGCGGCGTTGTCGTCGAAGATGTCCTGCCCGAAGGGTTTCATTACTACGAGTTGACGACGCTGGGCGGCAATGCGATCCGGACGGCGACCAGCGATCCCGGGTCACAAGGCAATCCATCCTGGGGGACGTGGACGATCCCGGCTGGAACGGGCAACACGGTGAGCGCCCTCGTGTTGAGCTTCAAGGTCCAGGTGCCGCTGAATCCGGGCGATTACAAGAACCAGGTCAAGATCACCACCGCGACCGGCGTGGAGATCGACCAGGGTGATCCGGTCGCGATCGTCGTCGAACCGCGCCCCTCGCTGACCCTGACGGTGGCCGCGGCTGCCGGCCAGGTGACCACCGGCGGCCTGGCGACCTACGTGATTTCGGTCGCCAACGTCGGCTCCGCGGTCGCAAAGCGGGTGGTGGTCTCGGTGAGCCTGGCCCCCGGCTTCCTCTACAGCACGACCACCAGCTACGAGGGCAACGGCCTGCGGGTGGCGACTATCGATCCACCGGCGAACAGCCTCCTTCCGCTCTGGTCCTCGTGGGATATCCCGGGAGCGAGTAATGGCGTGCCGGGCCTGGTGCGCCTCACCTTTCAAGCCAGGATCCTTCCCGCCGTAGCGCCCGGACTCTACAACCTGACGGCCGCGGTGACCAGCGCCGCGGATGTCCCGCCGCAAACCCTGGGCAACGCCGCCCCCGTCTCAGTGGGTAAGGGCACCAAGCTCCCCATCACGATGACGGTCGCGCCCACTGCCCCCTATGCCGGCCAGAACGGCACGGTCACCTACGTCATCACGGTCGAGAACGACAGCAACGACGCCGCCCAGTGGGTGACGGTCACCGACACCCTGCCGCAAGGCTTTGCCTACCAGTCGACCGGCAGCGTCGTGATCAATGGGAAGAGCACCGCCTCGCGCCTACAGCCGGCCGCCGGCTCCCCGACGCCGCAGTGGGGGCCCTTTGTGCTGCCTGCCGGCGGGTTCAATGGCGCCACGCTGGTCATCACGTTCACCGCGAAGATCAATGGGGCGTCGCTCGGGCCGCACGCCAACGTCGTTTCCGGCAACAGCAGCAATGCCCAGATGATCGGCGGGTCCGACCAGTCGCCCGTGATCGTGACGTCAGGTTAACGGTGCGGACGCGTTTAGCGCGCCCGTCCGTTTGGGAGAATGAGGGGCAGTGTCCAGGACCCAGCGGGAGCTGAAGGCGCTCCGGCAGCAGCAACGGGAAGAGGCCGCGGCGCGCCAGCGCGCCCGCGACCGCCGCAACCTGTTCATCATCGGCGGCATCCTGGGGACGGCCGCCGTCGCGATCCTGATCGTCGCGCTGGCCCTCAACCACGCCGCCCAGGTCTCGACGCAGAACCGGCTGCCCTTCCAGACGGTCAGTGGTACGGTGGGTCAGGCGGTCGCCGACGAGGGCCGAAACCACGTCGACCCCTCGACCGCTCCCACCTATAAGTTCTATCCGCCCGCCTCAGGCCCGCACTTTTCCGCGCAGGGCATTGCCCCTGTTCCCTGGCAGACGATCGACACCCTCCAGGAGGGCCAGTATATTCACAACCTCGAGCATGGCGGGATCGCGATCCTCTATGACTGCCCATCGGGCGCCGACTGCACCACGCTGAAGAACGCGCTCGAGAACTACGTCAGGAACCTGGCCCCCGTCGAGCCGACCTACCACGAGATCAAGGTCGTCCTCACCCCCTACAGCAGGGGGATGCAGAAGAAAGTCGCGCTGGTCGCCTGGGACTACATCGAGTTCCTGGACTCGTACGATCAGGCCGAGATCACCCGCTTCTACGAGAACCACGTCGACCAGGGGCCCGAGCAGATTCCCTAGTGGTACACTACGAAGTCGCGCCCGGGGGCGCTATCTCCATGTTTGCCATCGTTGCCACCAGCGGAAAGCAGTTTCGGGTGTCGGAGGGCGATCGAATCGTAGTCGATCGGGTATCCGCCAACGTCGGCGAGACCGTACGCCTCGATTCCGTCTTGATGGTGGGTGGGGACGGCGGGCCGATGGTGGGGACGCCCTTCGTTTCCGGGGCGGCGGTCGAGGCGACCGTGGTCTCGCACCGGGCCGGCGACAAGGTGATCGTGTTCAAGTTCGAGGCTCGCAAGCGGAAGCGGCGCAAGACCGGACACCGCCAACAGCTCTCCGAGCTGCGCATCGGCGCCATCCGGACACCTGGCGCGGGGACCGGCGCCCGACCGGCGGCGAGTGAACAGCCCGTGAAGGCGGCGCGGCCGGCGAGCCCACGACCCGCCACGAAAACTCGGAAGGCCGCTGCATCGAAGACCACCCAGGAGTAAGGCATGGCACACAAGAAAGGCGCAGGCAGCTCACGCAACGGACGCGACAGCGTCGGCCAGCGGCTGGGCATGAAGACGGGCGCAGGCCAATCGGTGAATGCCGGCACCATTCTCCTGCGCCAGCGGGGCACGGCGATCTTTCCCGGGACCAACGTCGGCATGGGGCGCGACCACACCCTCTTCGCGCTTGTCGACGGCGTGGTCCGCTTCGAGCGGACGGGGCACGGCCGCAAGAAAGTCTCCGTGCTCGCGCAAGCCGTCTAAGCCGGTCGAGCAAAAGTCGCCCGGCCGGGCCGGGTCCTGATGTTCACGGACCGCGTCAAGATCTTCGTCAAGGGTGGGGACGGTGGCGCCGGTGCCGTGAGCTTCCGCCGCGAAAAGTTCGTGCCGCGTGGCGGACCGGACGGCGGCAACGGGGGGCGCGGCGGCAACGTCATCCTCGAGGTCTCCCGCCAGCTCAACTCGCTGCAGGACTACCGCTTCAAGCACCATTTTCCCGCCAGCCGCGGCAGCCGAGGTGGCGGAAGCCGGCGTCATGGAAAGGATGCCGCCGACATCGTCCTCCAGGTTCCCCCCGGGACGCTGGTCAAGGATGAGGAGGGGAAAACGATCGCTGACCTGATCGCCCAGGGGCAGCGCCTGGTCGTCGCCAAGGGCGGGCGGGGCGGCCGCGGCAACGCCAGCTTCAAGACGTCAACCCGGCAGACCCCCCGCTTTGCCGAGCTGGGCGAGCCGGGAGACTCGCGCTGGCTCTGGCTCGAGCTGAGGCTGATCGCCGATGTCGGCCTGGTCGGCCTGCCCAACGCCGGCAAATCGACGCTCCTCTCCGCCGCCAGCGCGGCGAGGCCGAAGATTGCGGACTATCCGTTCACCACCCTCGAGCCGGTGCTCGGCGTGGTGGAGCTCGCCGAAGACGCCACCTTCGTCATGGCGGACCTGCCCGGCCTGATCGAAGGTGCTCACGAGGGCGCGGGTCTCGGCCTGCAGTTTCTTCGTCACATCGATCGCACCCGCGTGCTGATTCACATCCTCGATGCCGCCGCCGGCGATCAACACAAGCTGTGGAGCGATTACCAGCAGGTTCGAAGCGAGCTCAAGAAATACAGTGCAGCGCTGGCGCGCCGCCCGCACCTGATCGCGCTCAACAAGATGGATGCGGTCAGGGATGCGTCCGAAGTGCTGGCCTTCCGGCAGCGCCTGGTGAAGCTCCGCCGGCGCACCTTTCCAATCTCGGCCGCTACCGGCGAGGGCGTCAAGGACCTGCTCTGGGCGGCAGCGCGCACGCTGGAAAAGCGCAAGGGTGAGGCGCCGCAGCCGCTGCCCGCGCTCAAGGTCTATCGCGGTCCGAGCTCGGCCGAGCCCTTTACCATCGAGCGGGTCGCCGACGGCTTCCGAGTTTCCGGCAACCAGCTCGAGCGGCTGCTGGCGATGACCGATATGACCAATCCCGAAGGACTGGCGCATTTCCAGCGAATGCTGGATCGTTGGGGATTGAACGACGCCCTCGCGCGTCATGGTGCCCACGGTGGGGAGACGGTGCGGATTTCCGATGTGGAGTTTCTCTACGATCCCCAGCGCTGACATCGGCATCCTGGGCGGGACCTTCGACCCCGTCCACAATGGCCACCTCGCCGCCGCCCGCCAGTTGCTGGGCGTGGCCAACCTCGATCAGGTCTGGTTGATGCCGAACGCGACGCCGCCCCATCGCACGGCCGTACCGGTGGCGCCGGCAGACGACCGAATGCGGATGGTGGAGCTCGCCGTCGCTGGCCAAAACGGCGTGCTTGCATCACGCACCGAGGTGGACCGCGGCGGCATCTCCTACACGATCGATACCATTCGCCAGCTGGCGCGCGAGTATCCCCGCCAGCGCTTTGCGTTTCTGATCGGATCGGATGCCGCATTGCAAATCCGCAGCTGGCACGATGCCGAGGCGCTGCTCGCTGAGGGGTACTTCGTGATCTTCAATCGGCCCGAGACCGCGCTCGCCATCGAGACCCTGCGCGAGCTCGGCTTTGTCCCGGCGCGTAGCCGGATCGTTCATCTCGATACGCCGGCGATCGCCGCCCATCAGGTCCGCGATCGCGTTGCGCGCGGCGCTCCAATCGACGACCTGGTGCCGTCGGCGGTGGCGGATTTCATCCGCACGCACGAGCTGTACCAGGTCTGATGCACTGGGTTCGCTACTGTCACGCTCGCCTTTCCACTTATCTCGCGGCCTTTCCACACCGGGGCCGCTTATGACCGGGGCTCGCTATTGCGATAATTAGGTCGGTGACCCCCCTTCAGCTCAGCCGGCTCATTGCGAACGCGGCTGCCGACAAGAAGGCTCGGGGGGTCGTCCGGCTCGACATCCGGCAGAAGAGCTCGATCGCCGATTACTTCGTAATCTGCGAAGGTGACACCGACCGGCAGGTGCGCGCGATCACCGACTCCATCGTGGAGGCCTGCCAGGCGAAAGGCGTGCGGCCGCTCCGCACCGCCGGTTACGACGATGGATCCTGGGTCGTCCTCGACTATGCCAGCGTGATCGTGCACGTGTTCCTTCCGGGCGAGCGCTCCTATTACGACCTCGAATCCCTCTGGAAGGCGCCCGCGAAGGCCGGCCGGGAGCCCGCCGCGACGAACGGCTCGAAGAAGGCGCCCACCAAGGAGCGCGCCCGCCCCAAAGCCAAGCCGACCCGCCCCTCTCGCCGCCGAGTCCGAACGGCTTAACCCCCCACCCCGCGAGCGGGGGGATTACATGATTTGTGCTGCGGGACCGAAGCCCATCGTCCTGGCTGTGGGATAATACCGCTCGTCGCGTCGATGTAGGGCGCGGCGTACGAAGATGGCCTCCCCGAAACCGGCCGCCCCGCCCCACCCGCATGTCACCGTCGACGACGTCTGGCGCGGCGCCCTACCGAAGGAAACCGAACTGGTCGCCGGGGCAGCCGGGAGCCGGCGCGAGGTCGTGTGGTGCACCGCGCTGCGGGCGCGGCCGCCGGCCTTCACGCCGCTTCGCGGCGGCGAGCTGCTCCTGATCAATCCGCAGGTGCTCACCGCCGTTGACGCGCGGCTCACGCTCGCGCGCCTGGTTGAATCGCTCGTCGGGCAGGCGGTGGCCGGCGCGGCCATCCTCGGCCGCGTGTCGCCCGAGGCGCGTCGCGTCGCCGACGCCCACGCGCTTCCGCTGTTCTCCTTGCCGGCGACGACGCCGCTCGACCAGGTCGAGCAATCGGTGCTGCACTACATCGTCGACCGGCGCGCCGAGTTGCACGAGCGCGCGCAGGACTTGCATCGCCAGCTGAGTGAGCTTGCGCTGGCGGGACGCGGCCTGCCCGCCTTGCTGGCGCGGCTGCACGAGCTGACTGGGGTGCCCGTCCTGCTCGAACGCGACACCACCGTCGACTACGTGGGCGGTGGCCGGCTCTCCGAGAGCACATCGGCGGCGATCGCCGCCGAGCGCCCGGCGCTGGAGGAATGGTTGCGAGAGGTGCCGCTCAGCGCCTTCGATCCGCCGGTCGCGGTGCGACCGCTGCTCGAAGGCCAGGCTCGGCTGGTCGCGCCCATCCTGGTGCAGGGCAGCATCGCCGGATTCCTCTCACTGCTCGGCTCGGATGGTGAGCTGGGGGAGATGCACCGCCTGGCGGTAGGCCGGGCCGCTCATGCCTGCGCTATCGAGCTGGTTCGGGCTCGCGCTGCCCACGACGCCCGCGATGCAGTCGACGAGGAGCTGCTCGACGTGCTGACAGCGGGACGTCCGGGCTCGCACCAGGCGGCCCGCGACCGCGCGAAGCGCAAGGGCTTCGACGTCGATGCACCCTATCTCCTGGTCGCGGCGGAGCCGGCCGAGCGGGGTCGCGCGCCCAAGGTGCGCGCGGCGTGGGAGCGCCTTCTCGCCACCATGCGGAGCAGCGCGCTGGTACGCGAGCGCGGCGACTCGATCCTGGCGCTGGTGAGCCTCGCCGGGAAGCGGAGCATCGAACCCAGGGCCCTCGTCGAGCAGCTGCATCGCGCGGCGCGCGCCGCCAGCGGTCCGGTCGCACTCGGTTACGGCGCGGTCCGGACGGGAACGGCGGAGATCGCCAGCGGCGCCCGCGAGGCTGAGCAGGCCCTGGCCATGGGCCGCCGCCGCTTCGGCCCGGACAGCGCGACCGCCTTCAAGAATCTGGGTCTATACCGCCTTCTCTACGCCCTGCAGCCGTTGCCGGAGCTGCGCGCGTTTCGCGATGACGCACTGGCGCGCCTGGGGACGAAGGACCGACGCGGCGTACTGCTCCAGACGCTGGCGGCCTACCTCGCGACCAATGGCAGTCCCACCGAGGCCGCCGACCTGTTGCACCTGCACCGCAACACCGTCCTCTATCGCTTGAGCCGGATCGAGGACCTGCTCGGCGTTGACCTGCGCAATGCCGAGGTCCGGCTCGGATTGCATCTCGCGTTGAAGATCGGCGAAATTCTGGAGTCGTAACCGGGGCGAAAGCCCGGCGGTGGGGCCGCGCCTACTTCGGGTGCGTCCGGATGACGTCCGGAATCTGCGGTGCCGGGGGCAGTGGACCGACAACGGGTGCCGGCCCGGCGCCGAGTGTCGAGAGGACCTCGGCGGCGATCGCGGCGTGTCCCTGGTCGCCAGGATGGAACCAGTCGGTGCGGCCGAGATAACTCGACCCGCCGTCCGTCGCGTGAAAGTCGTTGACGCCGTAGAACCCACTCAGGCTGACGAAGGTCCCGCCATGCCGCTCGCACGCCTGCGCGATGATCGTGTCAAAAAATGGGGAAGGCAGCCAGCTGCCGATGCAAAGCACGCGCGTGGGCGGCCCCGCCACGGCGGCGACGATGGTCTCGTATTGGGAGGCAAAGACGTCTGCCGGAGTGTTGAAGGCGACATCGTTCGTGCCCAACTCGATCGTCACCAGCCCGGGATGGGCGGCCACGACGGCGCCCAGCTGCGGGATTGCCCAGGCCGCTTTTGCGCCACTGCGGGCCACGAGGTCGAGGTTCATCCCCAGCTTGTCGGCAACCAGCGCGGGAAAGGTTCCGTCCTGCGCCGTGGCGAATCGGCCGGCGCTGATGCTGTCGCCGAGGGCGACGTAGACCTTCCCCTGCAGGCCTTCGTTGTCGGTTCCCGCGTGCACCCCGATCACCTCATTCGGTGCCATCGACGGACCCCTGGCGGCCGGCTGCCCGACGGCGAGAACAAATAGTAGAGCCCAAACCAGATATGTCACGACCCTGGGGGTACGCGTCCGTACAGCCGCTGACCCCATCCTCCTCCGACCATTGTGCCAGCCCAACCCCTGCTGGTGCTTCCGCGAAGGTCGAACACCGCGGCTAAACCAGTCCCGACTCCAGGGTGGTGACCATCTCGGCCAGCGCGCGGACGGCCCAGTTTGGACGGTCGGTCATGCCGAAAAGCTGCAGTCGGGCCTCGGCGAGATGCTCGGCCGCCTGGCGGCGGCAGGTGGCCTGCGCGCTGGCCTGGGTGATGATGGCGCGCGCCGTCTCCATTTCGGCGGCGGTGAACCTGGCTCGGGTCAACAGGGCGCGCAGCACGCGGCGGTTCCCGGCCGCTCCGCCTTTGAGCGCGACCAGCGTCGGCAGCGTCTTCTTTCCATTCTTGAGGTCGCTGCCAACCGCCTTGCCTGTCTGTGAGCTGGAGCCCCAGACGCCGAGCATGTCGTCGATCACCTGGAATGCGACGCCGAGGTGGTAGCCGAACTTGCCGGCCTTCTCGAGCGACGCGTCGCCCACGCCGGCCGCCAGTCCCCCGAGCCGTGCGGCGCACTCGAAGAGTGCCGCGGTTTTGAGGCCGACCATCTCCAGGTACTCGTCGACCGACACATCGACACGCTGCTCGAATTGCAGGTCGATCACCTGGCCGCGACACAGGGCGAGCATCGCCTCGGACAGCAGAGAAAGCGCCGGTCGCGTGCGGTCGGCGTACCGAGCAGGCAACAGGTCGACGACCGCGCGCGTGACGAGCGCCTCCAGCGCGGCACCGGCATTGATCGCCTGGCCCGTGCCCCACACCTTCCAGACCGAGGGCCGGCCTCGCCGCAGCTCGTCGCGGTCCTGGACGTCGTCGAAGACCAGCGAGAAATTGTGCACCAGCTCGACGGCGACGGCCGCCCAGATCGCATCGGCGTAGCGCCGTCCGAAGGCCTCGCAGGTGAGCAGGGCGATATTCGCCCGCAGCCGTTTGCCGGGACGGTCACCGGCTTTGCGCAACCCGAGGTGGTACTGGACCATCTCGGTGAGCAGTGAGCTCTGGCTGGACCCGGCTCGCTGGGAGAGGCGCGAGAGCTCGCGGTCGAGCGCCTGGTTCATCGCCTGCAGGCGATCGGTGCGGCTGGCGAAGCTCTTGGTCTTCATCAGCGAGCCCCGGTCATAAGCGGCCCCGGTGTGGAAAGGCCGCGTGACAAGTGGAAAGGTGAGCGTGTCATCGCATTTCAGCGGATTTCCGTCGGTGGGTTGGCCTTCAGGGCGGCGATGGTGGGCGCCCCCGCGCAAAACATGGCGACCCGCAGCTGCCAGGCGAAGCCGTCGAGCAGCCGGCGGACCGGCTCCTCGCCTTCCGAAGCGGCGGCCAGCACCGCGTGGGCGAAGCCGGTAAGGTCCGCTCCCAGGCCGATCGCCTTGGCGGCATCGAGCCCGTGGTGCAGCCCGCCGCTGGCGATCAGCGGCAGCTGTGGCGCCGCCCGGTGGGTTAAGACCAGCGCCTCCGACGTCGGGATGCCCCACTCGGAAAACGCCAGGGCGAGCTCGACCTCCTCGGGGCGCTCCCGCCGGAAGGCCTCCACGCGGGCGAAACTCGTCCCGCCGAGCCCGGCGACGTCGATGGCGGCCACGCCGGCCACCGCCAGCAGCCGCGCGGTGCGCTCTGAGATCCCGCAGCCGACCTCCTTGACGATCACGGGCACGGGCAGTTCCTTACAGAGGACGCCGATCTTCTCGATCAGTCCCTTGAAGTTGTGGTCGCCCTCCGCCTGCAGCGCCTCCTGCAGCGGATTGAGATGCAGCACCAGGGCATCGGCTCCGATCATCTCGATCGCTTCCAGCGCCTGCTCCGTCCGCATGCCGTAGTTCAGCTGGACAGCGCCGAGGTTGGCGAAGAGCAGGACGTCAGGGGCGACACTGCGAACCTGGTAGGTGGGACGCAGGTCCTTGTGCGTGAGCCCGGCTCGCTGGGAGCCGACGCCGAAGGCGATGCCGACCGTCTGCGCCACCAGCGCCAGCCGCCGGTTGATATCGCCCGCGGCCTGCGCCCCGCCCGTCATGCTCGAGATCAGGAAGGGCAGTTTGAGCGGTTTGCCCAGAAAGCTGGTGCTCGTGTCGATCGTGTCCAGGTCCAGCTCGGGGAGCGCCTGGTGGGTGAACGCGAAGCGCTCGAAGCCGGCGCCCCGGGTCGACTGCACAGACGCTTCGAGGGAGAGCCGGAGATGGTCGAGCTTGCGCTGGGCGATGCGAGAGACCGGATGGCCGTTCGCGTCCAGCGCCATCGGGCTTAGCTCGCGGCCGCCGCGGCGTCTGGCGTGCTCGGGTGCTCGTCGTGCACGTCGGCCTCGAGGGCATCCGGATTTTCTGCCTGGCGCTTGCGCATCATCTGGATGAAGTAGTCGACGATGATGGGGTCGAACTGGGTCCCCTTGCCGGCTTCCAGCTGGGCGAGCGCGAACTCGGGGGTGCGGCGCTGGCGGTAGGGGCGGGTCGACGTCATGGCGTGATAGGCATCGCAAACCGACACGATGCGCGCGTGCAGCGGGATGTTCTGGCCCGCCAGGCCGTCCGGGTAGCCGCTCCCGTCGTACCACTCGTGGTGGTGCAAGACGACGTTCAAGATTTGCCGGAAGGCCTTGATTGGCTGCAGGATGCGTGCGCCCAGGATGGGGTGCATGCGCATGATGAGCTTCTCGTCCTCGTCGAGCTTGCCTTCTTTGAGCAGGACCTTGTCGACGACGCCGATCTTGCCGACGTCGTGCAGGATCGCGGCCAGGCGCAACTGGTTCTTGTGCGCCCCTGACAGCTGCAGCATGTCGCCCAGGTCCTCGGCCAGCTTCGCCACCGACTGCGAGTGACCGCTGGTGTAGGGGTCCTTGGCGTCGATGGACGCGGCCAGGGCGTTGAGCGCTTCCAGCGTCGACTCGCTGTTTGGCGACAGCATCCCTTCAGCGAGCTCTTCCAGATGGCTCGAGTTGGCGATCTGCCCTAGACGCTTCTCGAGCGTGGCCACCATCCCAGGGCCGACCGTGTCGGCGCTCGCCAGCTGGGCGACGACCTCGCTGAGGACTGAGTCGAGGGCGGCGACGCTTTCCAGCTCGCAGGCGCCGCAGATGCAGTTGCGTCCACGCTTCTTCGCCATGTACATGGCGAGGTCAGCCCGGTTCAACAGCTCATCGCGGTTCCGCGCGTCGACTGGATAGGTCGCCCAACCGACCGAGGCGGTGAGCGGGGCGAAGATCGTCTTGGGGTTGTACATGAAGACTTTGGAGAGCGTGTCGCAGATCTCTTGCGCTCGGATCGGCGCGGTCTGGATGTCGACGCCCGGCAGGATGGCGACGAACTCCTCGCCGCCGTAACGGGTCACGGTGTCCTCGCGTCGCATGGTGGAAGAAATGGTGCGGGCCGCGGCTTTCAACGCGACGTCACCGGCCGCGTGGCCGAAGCTGTCGTTGTAGACCTTGAAGCGGTCGAGGTCGATCATCATCACCGTGATCGACCCGCCGGTGTCCTTCGTCTTCTCCATCTCTTCGTCGAACCTCGTATGGAAGTAGCGGTGGTTCGGCAGCCCGGTCACCGAGTCGGTGACGGAGAGCTTCTGCGCCTGGTCGAGGGCGTGGGCGTTGCGCATCGCGATGCCGGCGCGCTCGGCGAAGGTCAGCATCAGTTCCATCTCGGTCTGACGGAGGGGTTGCTCGCGCCCCATGAAGCCGACGATCATGTCGGCGATCGCGCGGGCGCCGTGGAACACGGGGATCCGAAACCACATGCCGGCCGGGAGCGGTTTGTGCTCGTTGGGCAGTAGCAGGTTGGGATCCGAGACCGCGATCACCTGCTCGCCGGTTGCCGGCGTGAGCGCCAGCCGGGCGGTTGTCAGGTCGACCCCGGCATGGTGCGCCTTCAGCTCGGGCGTCCAGTCGACGTAGAGCATCGAGGCCGGGGGCGTCGACTCGTCCTGGCCGATCAGCGGCGGCATCTGGACCTGCATCAGGAAGGCGTCGGCGTTGAGCAGTGAGCGGCCCTTGTCGGCGGTCAGCTGGCAGGTCTGCTCGAACTCGAGGTCGCGGTTCAGCTCGACGGTGACTTCCGACAGCGAGGCATGCGCCCGCTCCAGTTCCTCCTGCAGCGCCCGCTCCGCGCGCCGGGCGCGGTCGCCGACGAAACCCACGAAGATGCCGGTGAGGGCGACGAAGCCGGTGCGCATCGCCAGGTTGGTGAGGTCGTTCGGCGTCAGCGCCGTGCCCAGGACGGTGTTGCCGTAGTAGACGACTGCGGTGTAGCTCAGCGCAATCGTCAGGACGGCGACGATTGCCGCGAGCCCACCGAATCGGACGGCCGTGGTGACGGTCACCACGAAGTAGGCGAGGAAGAAGGGTGAGGCCAGGGGACCTGCCAGGCCGCCGGTGACGGCCACGCCGCCGGTCACGAGCAGGACGTCGCCGATGGCCGAGATATACCCGCTCGTCAGCCATTGCGGCTTGTGCGGCAGCAGCACGACCAGCAACGTCAGGTTGTAGATCGCACCCAGGCCGATCAGGGCCAGCAGGGTCACCAGTGACTGGCGATTGAGGCTCGATGCCAGGAAGGGAAGGGCACCGAGCGAGACGAGAATCGCCAGCCAGCGGATCCAGATGATGCGCCGTTCCATCTCGATCGCCGACGCATCCGGCTTGTCGGGGTCGGATGCCTTGCGAGCACCGAGCTTCAAGTTGATGGAGCTGCTCATCGGGTCCGGTTAGCTGGCCTTCAGCGCCCGATCGGGCCGACCCTGACTGTGGCGCCCGCCCGGGACTTCGTAGAAGTCGAGTAACACCTGCGTGCTGTCGATCAGGTGGCTGAGGAATTGCTGGGTGATGCCGGTGCGGCGCTCGCGCGCGATCGCCTTCTTGAGCTGCTCGAACTCTTCCTCCATCAGGTGGCGGACGGCGTCACGCGCACTGTCGAGGGTGCGCTCGGCGGATCCGCCAGAGATCAGGTCGACCGAGTTGAAGCGGCCCTGCGCCGACTCACGCTCGTGCGTGCGCAGGTCGTTGGCCAGCCGCACCACGCGCGAGGCCTGGCAGATGTGGCCGAAGATTCGGTTCTTGAGTTCCTGTGACACGTCCTGGTAGGAAAACGCCAGGATCGAGACCTGCACGATGGGGAAGGAGCTGCTGTACATGCCGTTCGCCAGGTAGGCGTCGAGCGTGACGCGCTCCTTGTGCTTGAGCCAGTGGTTTTCCTGGAGCATCGTCCAGATCGACTTTTCCCAGACGAGCCGGCGCATCGCGGTCCATTCCTCGGGCACCTCGTCCTCGCGGAACTGCTCCTCGATCTTGCGGGCAACGGTCGCGTTGACGAGGGGCATCTGGCTGAGGTCGCGGTTGGGCCAGAGCAAGAAGTTCTGGCAGACCCGCCGGTAGTCGGCCAGGTCCAGCTCGGGATGTTCTTCCTCGAGGTAGTCGTCGATGTAGACGATGTACGCCATCGTGCGAGCCAGCGTCAGGGCTTGCTCGAAGCTGGCGCTCGGGTGGAGAAGCACGGCGGCGCGACAGACCTCGCCCAGCATGTCGTCACCGCGAGGGTTGGCGTCGACCAGGTGGCGGACCACCAGGGCTTCGTCCGCCTGTCGCATGAGGTTCTCTTTGAGCTTGTTAATCCGCCGGTCTAGCATGTTCGCTCCTCGCAAGCAGGATCTGGGCGGAAAGCACCGCGGAACGCACAACCTGGGTTGGCCCGTAGAGCGTCTTGCCAACCCACATAGGAATGACGGGTTCGCCCTCGGTTTCATTCAGGTAGACGGCGGCCCGGCGCAGCGGCTCCCTGATCTGGGCCCGGAATTCGGCCGGAGCCAGCATCAGCGCCTGCACGGCGTAGGCGGTCTCCTCCGGGGTGCCCTGGCTGAACCAGCCCCAGGAGCCGTCCTGGCGCTGACTCTTGACAAGCCAGCCGAAGGCCGGCGCGCAGATATCCGGTGCCGACGCGGTGAGCGCGAAGACGGCGTGGGCGGTGGCATAGAAGGGGGACCCATGCCACTTGTCGACCCAGTGGTCGCCGTCTACGCGCGCATCACGCAGGTACTTGACGACCTTCTGCGCAATCACGTGCTGGCGGGGGAATGGCGGGGCGACCTGGAGCACCTCGAGGACGTGAGCATTGGCCGTCACGGACGCGTCACGCTCGAGGGGGAAAGTAAAGAAGAAGTTCACGCCTTCGAACGGGCGCAGCGGCCCAGCCGAGATGGGGAAGCCGTAGCGGTGCAAGACGCTGAGCGTCAGGGCCGTGTCGTCCGAGTCGGGCCGTAGCCCCTCCATCGAGACGCCGACGCCGTCGTCGGTGAGCGCTTGCGCCAGGTACCGAACGAGTGGCTGCGCTTCTGCCGGGCGCAGCTCGGCGCGGGCCAGGTTGTACAGCACCCAGGCGATCTCGAAAACCTCGAAGGGCGCGACGGTCGGAAGGCTGCCGTCGCCCCGATTGGCCATCAGCATGGCGATGTATTCGTTCGCCTGCTCGTCGCGGGTCTTGAGCAAGAAATAGGCGGTGGCCGAGGGCGAGTTCGCGAAGGAGCCGTTGGGAGAGAGTTGCTTGCGGGCGGCCTCGACGTCGAGCCGGTTCCCCAGGTATTCGATCGAGTGCAGCAACGGCGTCGCGACGTTGTAGATGAGCCGGGGCGGGACGTGGCCGATCTTCGCGTCACGTTGGGCCGAGATGCCCATGAAGCGCTCGTAGGGCAGGGGCAGCTCGCGAAGCTTGGCCGCGTCGAGCATGGCCGGGAGCACGAGCTCGAAGCCGGCCAGGTCCGGGCCGGTCTGCCAGTTGCCGGTGTCCTCGTGCACGAAGCGCAGCGCCCGTACTCGGGCGCGGTGCGCGGCGCCATCCTGGAGCGGCGCCGGCAGGTCGGCCAGCGCCACCAGCGCGCTCAGGGTCGAGATCAACTTGTCCTTGGGAATCGGCAGCGTCGTCCCGAAGCTTCCGTCGGCATTCTGGCTGCGCAGCAGCCAGCCCAAGGTTTGGGGATAGGCCATGGCGTTCGGATCGTTGGGCTCGCGGAGGCGGGCGACGAACGCGGTGTCGTAGGCGGCCGGCGAGATCGCGCCCTGCTGGAGCGACGCCAGCAGCTCCTGGGTAGCGGCCGGATGTGGCTGCTCGCCCGGGCGCTGGGCAACCTCTCGCGTCGTGTAGTGGACGTCGTTGGTTTCCGTAGTAGCGACCCCCTGGATGGCGCTTAGGTGAGCGCCTACGCGGAGGCTACTGCCGGTGGATTGCGGGGGACGTTACGTCTGGGCGTCACCGGGCCGTGTTGCGGGTCACAGGCCGATGACCCAGGAAAGCGACCCTAGTTTCAGGCGTTGTCCGAATACGGGTCTTGCCGGACGGGGCCCGAAGAGAGGGACGGGTGTTTGCGCCGAAGGCGTTAGCGGGCGGGCTGGACCGGCGCGCCAGCTGCATGGTGGTGGTGCATGGTGCCTACACCGCCTCCAACCTGCTCGCCGGGACCTTCCTCTCGATCTTCCTCTGGCGGGCCAGCCACGACCTGACCCCGATCGCCATCTACAGCGGGCTCAGCGCGGTCATGATTCCGGTTGCGTTCCTCGCCAACGGACTGGTCTGGCGCCGTTTGGGCGCCGGCGCCTCGATCCGCCTGGGCCTGTTCGGCAACGGCCTCTCCTACCTGCTGATCCTGCTCCTGGGAACCGATGCCCCGCACTGGGTGGTGGCCCTCGGGCTGCTTCGGGGCGTTTCCGAAGGCTTCTACTGGTCCGGCTTCCACCTCGTCAGCTACGACACGACGTCAGACCGCGACCGTGACCGCTATTTTGGCGCCCAGGCGACGGCCAGCCTGTTGCTGACCGCCACCCTACCGCCGGCGGCCGGCGCGATCATCGTGGCCGGCGCCCACATCGGCGGCACCGACCGCGGGTATCAGATGGTCTTCGCGCTGTCGACGGTCGTCTTGATGGCCGCCATGGTGCTGGCCGGGCAGTTGCCCGCCTCGGCGCGCCAGCGGCTGTCGCTCCGCCGGGTCGCCACCCTGGCGCGCCGGAATCCGGATTGGCGCTGGGTGACCCGCGCGCGGCTCGCCGACGGTTTCACTGGGAGCCTGGTCGGTCTCGTGCTGACAATCCTGATGTTCCTGGTGCTCAAAAACGAGCAGCAGGTGGGCAACTTCAACGGCCTGATGGGGCTGCTGGGCGTCGGCATCAGCCTCGGACTGGCCACCTTCATGAGGCCGCAGCACCGCATCGCCTGCGCCCTCGTCGGCGGCTCGTTGCTGGTGCTCTCGACCTTCTTGTTGCCCCTCTACCTGAGCGCCTGGGCGATCGTCGGCTTCGGCTTGTTGCGCGCCGTCGGTGGGCCGCTCCACGGCAACGCGCTGGCGCCACTGGCGTTGCAGGTGATCGACCGCGATCCGACGCCGCAGGCGATGCGCTACGACTACATCGTCCACCAGGAGCTGTGCCTGGGCATCGGGCGGGTGCTCAGTATCGGGTGTTTCCTGTTGCTGGCCGCGCCCATGAACCAGATGCTTCTCGCGCGCATCGTCGTTGTCGTGGCCGGGGCCGCGCCCATCCTGATCTGGGCGGCGTTCGCGCGCATCCCGCAGGTGCCGTCCATGGCCGACGCCGACAACCGCGCGTTGCCCGCCGTGGCGTAACCGGCACGTACGACCCAAGCCGGAACGTTAGGTCACTCGTAACGACCGAATCCTATTGGCCGTCCCAACGTTTATAGAGATAGCGGGCAATTGGGGC
>VBEQ01000160.1 GCA_005881235.1 Chloroflexota bacterium
TGCTTGTAGCCGGCTACCGCCCGGTTCATATCATCGCGGAGCTCGAGGCGGATCGGCTGCCAGTCACCAGCGCTGAAACGGCCGTTGATGACGCGCGCGGTCTGCACCACCTGGCGGGCGTACTCGCGATACTCCGGCACGTTCTGGCGCGTTTTCTGCAGCATCGCCCAGAACATGACGCGCCGGTGCCACTCCGGATGGGCCTGCAGGAGCCGGTCGTAGGCGATGAACCCGCGGATGATGTTCTTGGAGAGGTCCATGCGGTCGACCCGGTAGACGAGTTGCTCGGGACGCCAGCGCAGCACCTCGCGCTCGGCCCGTTCTACCGCCGGGCTGGCGGCGCTGCGCTCGAACTCGCGAACGTCGATCGAGATCGGATAGCGACGCACCCACACGGTGCGACCGCGATAGAACGCGGTCTGCTGGCGGAGATCCACCGGCAGGCCCATGTTTTCCTCGCATGTCAGCAGGAAGTTGCGTACGTCCGAGTGCGTCTGCAGGCCGATGATGTCCGCCGCCAGCAAGCCGTCCATGATCTCATCCCGCATGTAGTGCGGCAGGACCTTCCAGTACTGCGGCGTCGGCCAGGGGATGTGGACGAAATGCTGGATGACAGCGTCCGGCAGCTCGCGTCGAACCAGCCGCGGCACCAGGTAGAGGTGATAGTCATGGGAAAGGACGAGTGGCCGCTTGCGACCGCGTCGCGCTTCACGGACGATCTGCTGCGCGAACAGCTGGTTGACCAGGCGGTAGCCCTCGGTCCAGGCACGATGCGTGCTGTCGTCCAGCACCGGCGCTTGCGCCAGGTTCCACAGGTAGTGCTGCACGAACCAGAGCAGCGGGTTGGCGATCGTGTTGTAGTAGAGGTCGTAGACCAGCCGCGGCGGATTGACCCAGCTCACCTGGAAGCGCGAGCCGTCGGTGGTCTCCACCATCATCGGCTCGCCGCCGTTGCCCAGCTCGAGTTCGCCCTCGAAGCCGTCGCGCACGGAGGCGACCCAGACCGCCCCCGTCGCCTGCGCCAGTCCGGAGAGCCCGGTGACGAGCCCGCCCGAGCCGCGCACGAAGCGCTCGCGTTCGGCCGGATCCGGGGCCAGGTCGACCGGGGGCCGGTTGGCGGCCACGATCGGGTGGAAGTCCTTGAGAAGGCGCCGGGTGTATTGCTCG
Source organism: Chloroflexota bacterium (assembly GCA_005881235.1). Lineage (GTDB taxonomy): Bacteria > Chloroflexota > Dormibacteria > CF-121 > CF-121 > CF-13. The sequence goes on from VBEQ01000160.1 coordinate 1,168, forward strand.
ATCGCCAGCATCGCTCGCGTCTAACTCTACGCGGCCACCTCCCAATCGGCCCCCCAAAGGACCGGTCGCTTGCACGCCTCGTGAATATGTGATATCGTAAATATAAAGTTAGGCTCCAGGCAGGCGTGCGTATGGGGCCAGGGGGTTAAGCGTGGGAAAACGGAAGCGGACATCGGCGATCGCGCCCGGCCGGGCGGTCTTCACGCCGAGCATCGCGAGCGAGATCCTCAACCTGCATCCGCGCACGCTGATGATCTACGAAAGCGAGAACCTCATCAAACCGCAACGGACCGCCACCAACCGGCGGCGCTACTCAGAGGACGACATCCGGCGGGTGCGCGTGATCCAGTTCCTCACCCGTCAAAAGGGCGTCAACCTGGCAGGGGTCAAGTACGTGCTCCGCCTGCTGCAGTCACTGGGCAATCAGGGCCTCGACCTGAACCAGGTCCGCGAACTCGACACGCTACAGGAAGTGTCCGGAAACGGCCTCACCGCCTGATTTCAGCACTATCCGCCGCCCTTTGCACGTCGGGGGCGGCTATTTGCGAAAACCCTTGACAGCCCTTCCCAACTATGTAACAGTAGGCGTATCAGCTTTCGTGCCTAAATGATTCAGGGATATTCGCGTCAGTGAAGGGAGCGAATTAGATGTTGAGCGATGCGATCGAGGAAATACATCGCGAGTTCGAGGCGGCGGCCGATCGGCGCAACCAGGAACTGAAGCGGCGCGCCGACGTGCGCCGCGTCGACGACTTCCTCCTGTCAATTGAGGACATCATCGAGAACCGCCGGGGTGCGGTCCCAGCACCGCTGATGGATGACATCACCCGCTTCGTGCGCCCGCTGAGCCGCAAGCTGCTGCGCGCACTCAACCGCAACGTGACGCGTGACCCGGTGCGCGTGCTGGACGTCCTCTTCGATTGCCAGCAACTGCTCTTGCCGCGGATGATGGTGGCGTAATCCTGGCGTAAGGGGGGTTCTCCGCCAAGAAAACCGTTAGCCAGCGCGCTCAATAAGCCGGATAGCCGTTGCAGTTGATTCCGGATTGTGCGTGAAATAGCCTGTGCGGCCGGTCGGAGTACCCTGCTGAGGATCCCTTGATGCGCCAGACCTTGACCCGCAACCACGGGTTGGCCGCGATGCTGAAGCGTCGCTGGTGGATTTTCCCCATCGTCCTGCTGCTGGTGGCGGCCGCGCTGGTGTTCCGCGCGCTCTCCGCACCGCTGGCGGTCAGTGCCAGCGTCGCTGACGGGGACCACGCCGTGGTTCGGAGCTCGACCGTCGCGCTCAGATTCAACCAGGACATGGATGTGGCGTCGGTCACCAGAGGCTTTCACATCATTCCCGCAGTGCCCTACACGGTGGTCGTCAAGAGTCCGCGGAGCTTCGAATTCCATCCGCAACTGGCGCCCGACACCGCATACCGGATCCAGGTGATCGGAGCCCGCAAGGGGGTCGGATTCGGGAGCGAGAACTATTCGGTCGCGTTTCGCACGGAACCCGCCCCCAAGGTCGCCGGTGCGACCTTCAACGATGCGCCGCTTGCCGACGGTCAACAGGCCGTCGCCCTGCGAGGTAACCTGAAGGTCGCCTTCTCGCAGCCGATGGACCCGGCGCGGACGCCCATCCTCCTGGACGGAGCCGCCGTCGATGCCAAGAACATCACCTGGGACGCGACGGGCCAGAGCGCCACGCTGGCGGTGACGCTCAGCCATAGTCGCACCCACACGCTTCTCGTCCCCAAGACGGCGATGAACCGCAAGCAGGATCTCGCTGTCGCCAGCTGGACCATCGGCTTCAGCACGGTGGTCCAGGTGCCATCCGCCGGGTCGACGACACGGATCGGGACGTCGAGTGCGCCGATCATCATCCAGATCGAGAACAGCTCACAACCCACGGTTCGGCCGCAGACCGGTATGCAGCAGGCCGACATGATCTACGAATACATCAGCGAGTTCGGAATCCCTCGGCTCAGTGCTGTCTACTGGCATGTGCCGACCAGCTTGATCGGTCCGGTGCGAAGCTGCCGCCTGATCACGCTGCAGCTCGAGCAGATGTATCGCGGCATGATCTACTGCTCCGGAGCAAACGACTATGTGCTCGGCCAGGTCTGGAAGTGGCCCAACGTCGTCTATGACTACGCCTACATGTACTCCTTCATGTACCGTGCATCAGATCGGTCTGCGCCCCACAACGTGATCGCCCGCCCCGACCAGATCACCATGCATACGGCCCAGGCGAATCTGCCAGCGCTTAACTACGACATCGCGCCGGCCCACCCGGACGTACCGCTCCCAGGCGCCACGCCGGCGACCAGCGTTTCCATCCCGCAGCATGGGGCGGTCTGGCGGTATGATGCCAACTCGCATGAGTACCGCAAGTGGCAGGACGGCGCGCCCTTCAGCAATGTTGGCACCGGTCAGGTCCACGCCAAAAACCTGATCATCGAGCACGTCCAGTCGCGCCTCGATCTGAACCCGGCCAATACCGGCGTCCACCATACCTACAACACCGAGTACTACGAGCTGGCCGGCGAGGGAACGGCCGACATCTACTCCGACGGCGGGATGATCCACGCGACATGGAAACATCCCAATCGCGACCTACCGGTTGTTTACTACGATGCCAGCGGCAACCCGGTGGACCTCAACACCGGATTGACCTGGGTTCACGTGATAGGGAGTGATCAATGACCTGGACGCACACACTTCGACAGCGCTGGTGGCTGCTGCCGATCGCCATCCTGGCGGTCGCGGTTGCCATCGTGATTCGCATCATCACCACCCCGCTCGAGGTGAGCGCCAACGTCAACAACGGCGACCAGGCCGTCCCACGAACGGCGACCATCGATCTCCACTTCAACCAGGAGATGAAACCGGCTTCCGTCCAGCGGGCCTTTAGCATCACGCCGTCCGTACCGGTCTCATTCAAAGCCGTTAGCCCCAAGGAATTCCAGTTCCGGCCGGCGATGAAACCGAGCATTGCGTATCACGTCACCCTGAAGGACGCCCAGAACACTTCGGGACGTGGCGTCAGCAGCGGCTTCAGCTTCAAGACGGAGCCCGCGCCCGCCGTTGCCGCCGTCCTCGTCAACAGCAGCGCGGTCACCGACGGCCAGCAAGCGGTGAAGCCAACCGGCGACGTCAAAATCAATTTCTCCCAGCCCATGGATGGCGCCAGGACGCCAATCTCACTGAACGGCAAGCCCTATGACAAACCCATCAGCTGGGCGAGCGACGGGAAGAGCGCCACGCTCGGCCTCAAGCTGGGGCACAGCCACCAGTACCAGCTCTCGATTCCGCAAACCGCCGTCAATCGCAAGCAGGACCCGCTGGCGGCCGACTGGAAGTTCTCGTTCACCACGCTGATCGAGGTCCCGTCGCAAGGCGACCCCGCCCGCATCGGGGCCGGCGTTCCGGTCATCATCCAAATCGAGAACAGCGTTGACGCCCGCCCCCAAGCGGGGATGCAGCAGGCCGACGTGGTCTATGAGTACATCAGCGAGGGCTCGATCCCGCGACTCAGTGCCGTCTACTGGCACCCGTTACCGGACCTGGTCGGGCCAGTACGCAGCTGCCGGCTGATCACGATCCGGTTGGAGCTGATGTACAAGGGCATGATCTACTGTTCCGGCGCGAACGACTATGTCCTGGGCATGGTCTGGAAACACCCCAACCTTGTCAACGACTATGCCCGAGGAGCGGGGAACGTCTTCTATCGCGACAATGCCACCCGTTATGCCCCGCATAACGTGATGATGCACGGCAACAACGTCGCACCCTTTACCGCCCTCCATGGCATCCCGGCCCCGCCCTACGATATTGCCGCCAAGCACCCCGACGCCAGTTTCGCCGGTGATGCGGCGCCGGTGATCAGCGTTCCCGATCACGGCGCGGTCTGGTACTACGACCCCGCCTCAAAGCAGTACCTCAAGTCGCAGGATGGCGCGAACTTCATGAATTTCGGAACCGGCCGCGTGCACGCGAAGACGGTCATCGTCGAGTACGTCAACTCGTACCTCGACACCAATCCGGCGAATAGCTTCCACGGCTACTTTACTGAAGCCTACGAGCTCACCGGTGACGGCAAGGCCGACATCTTTGTGGACGGTGTCGTGATCCACGCCACCTGGCATCATCCAGACCCGAACGTTCCGGCGGTCTATCTCGATGCCAGCGGGAACCCGATCGACCTGGACAATGGTCTGACCTGGGTCCACGTGATCGGCTCCCAAAAGTGGCACGGAGTCGGCTGATCGATTAGCACGACGACGGTCTACATCGTTCCGCATACCCACTGGGACCGTGAGTGGTATGCGACGTTTGAGACCTTCCGGGCGCAACTCGTCGAACTCTGGGACCAGCTCCTCACCCTCACCGAGGCCGATCCCGACTTCCGTTTCCTGATGGACGGGCAGACGGTGGTGATCGACGATTACCTGCAGGTCCGGCCCGAAGCGCGAGGACGGCTCGAGCGCGCCGTTCGCAGCGGACAGATCCAGGTCGGCCCCTGGTACACGCTCCCCGACGAGTTCCTCGTGAGCGGCGAGACGTTGGTCCGTGACCTGCAACGTGGGCTCGCGTCGGCGGACCTCCACGGCGGCTCGATGCGGGCCGGCTACTTACCGGACTCGTTCGGCCATGCCGCCCAGATGCCGCAGATTTACCGCCAGCTGGGCTTTAAGCACGCTGCCGTCTGGCGCGGCGTGCCGCTCGCGATCGACCGTGTCGCCTTCGACTGGGAGGCGCCGGACGGCAGCCGGATTCTTACCGCCTACATGGGCAATTCCTACTCTCAGGGGGTCGATCTGCCGACCGAGCGCGACGCGCTCGCGGCGCGCATTGCGAGCGTGCTGCAGGCGATCGCCCCCTTCCACCCGACCGCCGATGTCCTGTTGATGAATGGCAACGACCACGTCCTTCCCCAGGCGGCGCTGAGCGCAGCGGTGCGAGAAGCAACCGGATGGCTCACCGGCACCGTGATCCGGCTCGCCCGCCTCGACGACTACCTCGCGCGCCTGCCCGAGCATGGCTGGCCACGCTGGCGCGGCGAATTGCGCTCCTCGGCACGTGCCAACGTCCTGATGGGGACACTCTCGGTTCGCGCGCCCGACAAGCAGCGTCACTTCGAGGCCACCCGCGTGCTCGAGCGGATGGCGGAGCCCCTCGCCGCCATCACCGGAGTCGATGCTGCGAAGGCGCTCGACCAGGCCTGGACGCTCATGCTGCAAAACGCCGCGCACGACACGGCCTGCGGCTCCGGCATCGACGCCGTGGCCGAGGCGTCGAGGCGACGCAGTACGGAGGTGATCGAGATCGCTGAGCGGATCATCGATCAGGCTCTCCCGCGCCTGGCCGGGGCGGGTCAGGTCTGGAATCCCAGCCCTTTTCCGCGACAGGGCCTGGTCGAGGCCGAGGGCGCGCTGGTTCTCACCCCCCTCATCCCGGGAGGCTCGATCGTTTCGTTGGCGACCGCGACTCCCGCGGCGCCGATTCGCGCGCGCGGAACTCGACTCGAGAACGCCGACCTCGTCTGCGACCTAGGCGCCGACGGCACGCTCGCGATTCTCGACCGGCGAACCGGAGTGCGCTACCAGGGGCTGCACCGGCTGGTCGACAGTGGGGACGCCGGCGATGAATACAACTTCTCACCGCCGGCTGGGAATCCGCAACCGGCCGATCCGGTGCGCAACTTTCGGAGCGCGCTGCTGGAAGAGGGACCACTCCGAGGACGCCTGGAGGCACGCTACGATTTCGCGGTCTTCAGCGGGCTCAGCCATGATCGGCGGCGACGCGGCGAGGCGGAGACGGCGCTACCCGTTCGACTCATGCTCTCGCTCGAGGCCGACCGACCGCGTCTCGACATCGAGCTCGAAGTCATCAACCGTGCGGAGGATCACCGCCTCCGCGTCCACTTCCCGCTACCCTTTCAGGCCGGTCACTCGGTCGCGGATACCGCGTTTCACGCGACGGCGCGCGCCGTTGCCGCGGCCCGGCGCGATCCCGGCGCCGCGGAACTCGAACTGCCCACCTACCCGATGTGGTCCTTCGTCGACGTCAGCGATGGCCGCGCGGGCCTGGCGCTGATTGCACACGGCCTGCACGAATACGAAGTGCTGCCGGGTCCTCCCCAGGAGCTCGCGCTCACCCTGCTGCGTTCGGTCGGCTGGCTGTCGCGAGATGACCTCGTCACGCGCGCCGGACATGCCGGTCCCGAGATGGAGACGCCGGGCGCCCAGGTCCCTGGCGGACACCGGTTCCGCTACAGCCTCTTCTTCCACGCCGGTGACTGGCAATCGGGGGGCGTATGGCGCGCCGCCGAATCGGTCCTGCAGCCCATCGTGGCCGCACGGGGCGCACCTGTCACCACCACGCCCCCGGTGATCGAGCTCGAACCCGGCTGCATGCAGATGACGGCACTACAGCCACGGCCCGCAGGCTACGATCTCCGCTTCCTCAACGCCTCGGATGCTTCACAGGAGGCGCGCGTTCGACTGCAGCCGCAACCGGCGGACGTGAGGGTCGTGACGCTCGGCGACGTCGAGCGCGAGCGCCTGGTGCCGGCGGGTGGTGTGCTGCACCTCCCCGTCAATCCCTGGGAAATCGTGACCCTGCGCGCGACGCGCTAGCAAACAAGCGACGCGCGTGGTTACGCGGCGGCGAACGCCTTCTCGTGGTTCATCCAGCGCGGCAAGGCACTCAGAAGCGCCGGCCCCTCGACCTGCGTCTTGATAACGTACTCCAGGGCACCGAGCTGGATGGCACGCTTGATCAAGGTGGGCTCGCTGAAGTTCGACATCACGACAACCGGTGTGTTTTTCGTCTCGTCGGAGGCACGGAGGGTCTGCAGCACCAGGATGCCGTTCTGGCGCGGCATCATGACGTCCAGCAGGATCACCTGTGGTTGGACGCGGGCGCAGAGGTCGACGCCCGATACGCCGTCGTTGGCAACCTCGACCTGGTAACTGTTGCCGCGGAAGAGCGTCGCATAGTAATTGGCGGCCACCGGATCATCCTCAATGATGACGATGGTCCCGGCGTTCGGCCCGTCGCCGGTCGCGGTTGTCGACGGGACGTCCGCCGCCGGCTCTTCGTCAGTCGCCGCCGCGGCGACGACCTCGGGCTGTGCCTCCGGCTCGGGCTCCGGCGTCGCATTCCAGGGGCGCCACGAATCGGACTCGGTCGAGGGAGCGACGGGCTCCGGAGCCGATGTCTCTTCCTCCCAGGGGTGGCTGGCCGTGACCGACTCCGGTTCGTGCTGTGGCTCGGACTCGGCTTCTGGCTCCGCGGCGACCGGTGCGGGAGCTGGCTGAGGTTCTGGCGCAGAAGCCGCTTCCTCGCCAAAGAGCATGTCTCGCATCGACCGTCGCGCATCGTGCTTCGGCTCTGGCTCCGGCTCCGGCTGCGTTTCCGGTTCGACCTCGGCCTCGGTGGCAACCGGTTCCTCCTCCTCGACGGTTGTCTCGGCAGCGGCGGCCTCGGACTCGTCGGATGTCGCCTCAGCCGGTGGGCCGAATGCAAGGGGGAGTGACTCGCTCTCCGCTGGCTTCTCTTCCTCGGCCGGGATCGCCTCGACGGGCGGCGCCGGCTGCGCGCTGGCGCTCAGCGAAGGCGCCGGTGAAGGAGCGGATGCACCGGGCGCCGGCGCGGCCGCTGCTACCGCCGGCGGGGTCCAGGTCGCCGGCGTTCCCGGAACAGGCGGTGTCCACCCCGTGGTCGGTGGGGGCTCCGCGATCTTCGCCTGCACGATCTTCTCGAGATTCTCGAGCACGTTGAAGTTGAAGCGGCGGCGCTTGGGCTTTCCGCGGCGGCCCCCATCGCCACCAGGCGGTTCTGCCGCGGGGGGTTGAGCGGCCGCTGCATTGCCCGCGAGGTTCGGCGGGGCGGGCGGCGCACCTGACGTCGCAGGCGGTGCGAAACTCGGCGGCGCGGCAGGGCCGCTGGTTACCGGCGCGAAGCTGGGTGGTGCGAACGGCGAGCCGACCGGCGGCCCGTAGGGCCCGGGGACGCCGGGTGGCGGGGCGATCGGCTGAGACATCGGCGCTTGGGGCGCGGGCTGAGGTTGGTAGAACGGGACCGGAGTCGGTGAAGGGCCGGGCATCCCACGTCCAGGGCTTGCCGGATAGCCAGCCCATGGCGATCCCTGCGGCGCGGCCGGGGCGGCCCATGGGACGTTTTGAGGAGGAGCGTACGGCGGCTGGCCCGCGTTCGGCTGTGTTGGACCTGTGTTTGGCGCCCAGCCCGGGGGTGACGGGGGCGAGTAAATCTGTGGGGCCATGCCGGCTTTCTGCAGCGCGGTCCCAAGGTTGCGGGCGTAAGTCCGGCCGCCCTTGACCGGCGGGAGAGCTCCTCCGCTCTCGACGGGAGCCTCTTCGACAACCGGGGCGTTGGTAACGTAGCGCCGGCCGCCGCCGCTGCTGGGGCCGGCCGACTTTGCCGCCGCCAGGTCGCGGTGGAGGCGTTCATTCCGCCAGCGCGTGACCAACAACCAGACGGTGAACCAGGCCAGCAGCAACCCCAGCAGAAGAATGACCTTGTCGCGGTTGGCGAAGACGAGGTGGCTGAAGGGGGTCAGGAAGTTTTGCAGTCCACTCATTGGCCGTTTCCGCCTGCGGAAAGATGGCCTTCGACCACGGAGCAGGGGCGCTGACTGGGCGCAGGCACGTTAATAGAACGCTGAGTGGCAGAAAGGCTGTCACTCGGGAGAAGCGGACGTTACCGGACCGTCACCTCTGTCCGGCTAGGCGCGCACGGCGAGGCGGCGGTAGCCCTCCCGCAGGCGGGGAATCAGCTGGGCGAAGTTGATCGCCCATCCGATGCCAATCACGCGCTCGGTGAAAATCCGATCGTCGTTGGGGTTCCAATAGGCGTCACGGAACCGCCTTGGCGTGGGGACGCGAAAGTCGTAGGGCACGCCGGCAACCTTCCCGTGCCAGGTGCGTTGACCTTCCGGCTTGCTCAGCTCCTGGGCGACGGCCGCCAGCGTCAGGAAGAAGAGGACGGCGCGCAGCAGACGACTGGTCCGCATCGTCAGCCGACCTTTCGGCCCTGGAAGCCGAGGTTGGGAAGATCATCCTTGAGGTTCTCCATCGACTTCGCGTAAATCCAATAATCCAGGGCCGCCTTGGAAAAGACGATGCGATCGCCCACCTTGGTGAAGGGGATATTGCCTTTGGCGACGAGATCGTCGATCAGATCCTTGGGTACGCCGAGATAGCTGGCGGCCTGCAGCGTGTTCATCACGTAATTGACCGCGGTCGGATCGTAGATCACGATCAAATCCTCCGGGTGATCTGGGTGAGCCTACCTATAATATGGGTTCGCCGCGGAGGCCCAAGGCCCGTTCGTCTAGCTGGTCCAGGACGCTGCCCTCTCAAGGCAGAAATCAGCGGTTCGAATCCGCTACGGGCTATGACCAACTCCTTTGTGCTAGTGGCCAAACATATCCTCTGGGCCAACAGGGCGCATATAGCTCGCCGTAACGTATGTATCCCCTCGCACCTGCTCCCAAATGCGCTCAGCCTCGTGCAACGCTGTCAAGCCATCGGCGTTGCCCGTCGGAATCGGAGTGCATTGCCACTTGCGCACATCTTGGTCCGTATCCGCAATGGCGCCGATGTATGGGTGGGGGCCGGCGATTGGCTCAGCCACGGCTATGGGATCCGCCCCAGCGCGGACAGTGAAGCAGATAGCGTATTTAGCATTCGATGGTGGCAACCAAGCCGTTCGCCATGGCGGAAATCCGTGAGAGAGTCCCAGCAGGCTGATAAGGACGGCGCAGCCAACGCCGAGAATAACCGCTGCCCTCGGCAGGCTAGTTGGAAGCCTCAGCTGGCGCATCGCTCGAGGCAGGTTGAGCCTCATTTAGATATGACGTGGCGTCGTTCCCCTTCCGTTCCGTGTTCGAATAGTGTCCGCCAGGGGCTACCAGTACCCCCCCGGCCCCTCCTGCCCTCCTAGCGAAAGTGTCCGCCAGGGCAATTGACCCCCTGAGTCCTCGTGGGATTTTGAAGAGAGAGTGCCCGACACACCCTCTCTGCCTCTCGATGGGCGAGTTCTTTGCGCCTTACGCTGCCTCGGGTACTCCGGCAACCTCGGTGGGTTGTGGACGGCCCTTGATAACGATAGCCGCCACCCCGAACCCCACAAGCGCGATCACGGCGGAGATTGCAAACGCGCTGCGATATCCGTGGGTAAAGGCCTGGTTGATCAGCGCGTGAGTAGGAATGCGACTCGCGAGCTGGTTCCTGGTGACGGTAGCCGCGATGGTTCCCAGGACGGCGATCCCGAGTGAGCCGCCGAGCTGCTGGCCCACGTTCAGAAGCGCGGAGCTCAATCCCGATTCCCTCGGCGAGACTCCGGCAACGGCGACAATCGTGGTCGACACAAAGATCAGCCCCAGGCCAAACGAGAGGGCGAGCACCGGACCCAGCACGCCCAAAACGTAGCCAGAGTGTTCGGTGACTCGGGATAGCCCGAACAACCCGACGGCACCGACCAGGGCTCCAAGTGACATCAGGGGGCGGGGCCCGATCCGCCCGATCAGCCGGGAGGCCGACTGGGCGCCCAGGACGACGCCCACCGTGATCGGCAAAAAGGCGAGACCAGCCTCGAGCGGGCTGTAGCCAAGGATGTTCTGCATGAACTGCGTCAGGAAAAACAGCATGCCCGATAGAGTGGCCCCAATGGCCAGCCGGACTGCGTAGGCGCCCGAGCGATTGCGATTGGCAAAGATGCGAAGCGGCATCAACGGCTGCTCGCTGCGGAGCTCGATAGCGATGAAGGCGGCCAGCAGCACTACGGCAGTCACGAGCGACCCGACGGTCAAGGTGTTCGTCCATCCGCTGCTGGCGGCGCGACTCAGTCCGTAGACGAGGAGCGTCATCCCGGCCGTCACCGTGGCGGCGCCAGGCAGGTCGAGCCGGCCCGGCCGGCCGTGCGTCGCTGCCAGCACCCGCGGTGCGGCGATGGCGAGCATCACGCCGATCGGCACATTGACGAACAGAACCCAACGCCAGGAGAAGTAGTTGGTGATCAGACCGCCGAGGAGCAGGCCGAGGGCGCCGCCGGCTCCCGATACGGCCGCGTACGCGCCGAGCGCGCGGTTGCGACCACTCCCTTCCGGAAACGTGTCTGCGACCAGCGACAGCGCGGTTGGAGCGACGATCGCTGCCCCGACGCCCTGGGCCACGCGAGCAATGATCAACCAGGTCGACGTGCTGGCAAACCCTCCCGCCAGCGAGCCGAGTGTGAACAACAGCACGCCCGTGCCAAACACGCGGCGCCGTCCGAACAGGTCGCCCGCGCGACCGCCGAGGAGCAGCAGGCCGCCGAATGCCAGGGCATAGCCGTTGACCACCCACTCCAGGCCAGTTGGCGTGAAGTGCAGAGCCCGCTGGATCGACGGCAGCGCGATGTTTACGATCGCCGTGTCGAGCACCACCATGAGTTGGGCAATCGCGATGACGACGAGGGCGAGGCCGAGGTTGCGAGTCTGCGGCGCCGTGCCGCGTCCTGCGCGGCGAGCGACAGAAGCTGTTGTAGCCATTGGGTTCCTCCTTTAAGCGGTCGCTGATGAATGCGCGATGCGAAGCCGAAGGTATTCGTTGATGCCGATAAGGCGGAACTGCAGCCGCTCGTAGCGCGGAAAGGCCGCTGCCGCCGTTGTGTAGTCGATGACTTCGGGCTCGACCAGCGTGTAGTCCTTTCCGAGGTACGTGACACGGCCCCCGCCCGCCGCCATCACGTTCCGATACCATGCCGCGTCCTCACCGAAGGTGCGCGGCATGACGAAGGTGTCGCCCAGCGGGCGCATCCCCAGGGGTGTGGCATACGACTGGCCGGAGCGACGGCCGACATGGTGCAGGACGCCGAGGACGGGCATCCATCGCCGGCCCGCCATCTGCACGGTGACGGGATTGACGAAGCGGGCAACGGACCGGACCACGCGCCGAGTGCGCGGTCCGAGCCTGATCGTGTGGATCGCCGAGCGTGACGTGGTCATTTGAATGCCTCCAAAACTGAATGAGTTATGACTTGTGCCTCTAGGACGGCCGACCGAGGGGGAACGTGACATCGGCTGTCGATGTCACATTCCGGACCCCTACCCCGTCCTTGTGTTGATGCAAAGCGCATGCTTTGGTCGAGGCGACGGCAGATGATCGAGAACGACACCTGGGTCACGCAGGCCTGGTCGGAACACCACGGCTTCTTGCTGGACGTCGCCTATCGACTGCTGGGTAGTTACAGCGAAGCGGAGGACACCGTCCAGGAGGCGTTCACGCGGCTCCTCCGCACAGACCTTGATCCGATCGAAGACGTGCGAGCCTGGCTGGTCGTCGTGGTCAGCCGCCTCTGCCTCGACCAGCTGCGATCGGCCCGGGTCCGGCGCGAGGCCTACGTGGGGCCATGGTTTCCCGAACCGCTGATCCATTCGGACGAGATGTCAGACCCGGCCGACATCGTGACCATGGACGAGAGCGTACGCATGGCGCTCCTCATTGTCCTCGAGCGCATGTCCCCCGCCGAGCGCGTCGTTTTCGTGCTCCACGACGTGTTCGACTTTCCCTTTGAGAAGGTCGCGCCCATGGTCAAGAGGTCACCGGCCGCGTGCCGGCAGCTCGCTAGTCGCGCACGCCGCCGCATCAACGAAGAGGCAGCCTCGCCTCGCTTCGCGATCGATCCGCAGGAGCAACGGCGGGTCGTCGATGCCTTCATCGCCGCCTGCGCGGGCGGGGAACTCAAGGCCCTGCTTCCGCTGCTGGATCCTTCGGTCGTCGGATGGGCTGACGTGGGTGGGACGTTGGCCGTGGTCAACCAGCCAAACGTCGGCCGCGAAACGGTCGCCCAGCAAGTCATGAGGTTCTTCGGTGACCCGGGAACGACCCTGACCGCCCGAGAGATCAATGGTGAGCCCGGCATCGTTGCCTTGCGCAACGGGGTAGTCGCCGCCGTGCTGGCTCTCACCGTCAGGGAGCATGTGATCACTCGGATCTACGCAGTGGTAGACCCACGCAAGCTGGCTCAGGTCAGACGGGTGCTCGAGACGCGCGGGTAGCTGGTTCGGACTCGATGGAAGCTGATCCTAGCCGGCTCCTCGAGCTGGTCGAGCGGCGGCGCTGTTATTCATTTGCTCGATTAGTGTCCGCCACGGGCTACCACTACAAACTGACTCGCGCTGGCTGAGCTCATTCTCGAAGAAGCGCTGGCCCTAGACTGCAGTCAACCGCATGAATCGACACCTATGGCGCTGGCCTCCGTTTGGCATCGTGGGCGTTCAACTTCCAGGGTGGCTGTGCAAGATCATCGGCCATCATTACGAATTCAGGGGCTGGGGGACGTTCGGGCCCGATGGGCCAGAAGTTGGGCAGCGTCAATGTTCGCGGTGTGGTCGCGATGGCGGAGTCGGAACCCTGAAGCGCTAACGCGTCGGCGGCCGACAGGCAGCCGGCCGCTCTAACTGGGCTGCCGCGAGCGACTCGATGGTTCGATTAGTGTCCGCCATGGGCTATTGATCGAACTCGAATCTTCGATTAGCGTCCGCCACGCGGACGACCAGACTCCCCGTCAATGCGACGCTCGATAAATTGCCAGACCGTTTGCGTGCTGGCGTTGGCATAGGCCCAGGCCTGGACGCGTTCTAGCCCTACCCGGAACACGGCGTCGACATTGGCATCGACCATGGCGCGGTTTCCAGTCGCCGGATCAACGTACTTCCTGCCGTACGCGGCGTTTACGCGCTCCAGGTCGCTCGGTTCCACCACCGCCGTCGCCCTCCCCTCGATGATGATCGGATCTACACCGTCGCCGTTATGAACGATCACGGCCGGTCGCTTCGCGAGGCTCCGTGGCTTGAGAGTCCCGGCGCGCGCGGTGAAGTACAGGCTGACACCGTCCCACCAGAACCATACCGGCACTGAATGAGGCCTACCATCAGATCGCGTGAGGGCAACCCAGACCTCTCGAATGGCGTGCAGCCGCAAGTCAACGGTGCGCCAGCTAATGTGTCCACGGATGCGACGCGCGTCAGTCAGCTGCGGCTTAGCCACTACGACGAGCGTACCGTTGTTCGGATACTGTCCGCCGGGGGCTACTTACCCGACGCTTTTCGAACACCCCTACACTAACGAGACCGGGACGAGGCCGCCAATCGCTGAGCCTGGTGGTACCAGCTGAGCACGCGCGTGGCGCGGAGGGTGTTCCACCGGCTCGGTCTCCCCTCGCCCTCGTCCATCGCGAAGTGCAGCTGGCCGGGGTGGGGATTCTCGAGGGGCCATCGGCCGTCCGCATCGCGCTTGGACTCAACCAGGTCGATCGCCTCGGCCACCCTCTCGTCCGGAATGGCGCCGGCCGCGCGCAGGTAGTCGAGACCGCGGAGCACGTCATAGTGCCAAAAGGTCGGGTAGGAGAACTGTGTCCAGGCCGCGGGGCGTTGGGTCTTGCGGTCCTGGTCGATCACCTCACCGGTCGACAGCCGGCGAAGCATCCGCCGCTCGAGTAGGTACTCCTGGCCGCGGAGGCGGGCAGCGGTCACGTTCGGGACGCTCCCCACCGCCCGCTCGTACTCCAGCAGACCCTCCAGCACGTCGATCGTGGTGTGGAACGACCCCCGCGTTGATCCGTTCTCCTGCTCGCAGTTCCACCCGCCATCGCTCATCTGCTCGGCGAGAAGCCGGGCGACGATGGGCTCGACGTCCTCGCCGAAGTAGGCCCCGATCGCCACGGTTCTGCCGTTGATGCACGGCTCGACCTCGCCCTTAAAGAAGGGCTCGCCGTCGTGCTCCCATCTGCAGTGTTCGCGGACCAGACGGACGGCCTGGCGCGCTTCCGGGCTGGCAGGATCAAGACCGAACGCCTGCAACAGCGTCAAGCTCCAGGTAGTGGAGGTCCATTCGGGGAAGAGGGTGCCTTGCCTCTCGGCTGGCAGTGATTGCCACCAGTTCGCTGCGGCAGTGGAGGTAAACGTGGGGATGCCTCCATCCCACTGGCCATCCTGGCGCTGGAGGGCGAGCACCCGTGCGCCCCAGCCTTCAGTAGCGACACGAGCACGCTCGGCCGCGACGGCGTCGTCGGGCGCATCAGTC
>VBEQ01000189.1 GCA_005881235.1 Chloroflexota bacterium
GCTGATGTTCGGCATTCTGCTGCTGGCCCTGATCGGCTTGCTGGCGAACCTGCTCGACTTGCGGCTGCTCTCGTGGATCTTCCGCAATGCCGCCCCGGCCGTCCTGATCGGCATCATCGTCCTCTTCCAGCCGGAGATCCGCCGCGCCCTCGACCAGTTCGGCCGGATCGGCTTCATCGGACGGCCGATGGCCCACTACAACCTGCAGATCTTCAACCGGATGATCGACGAGGTGATCCGGGCCACCACCAAGCTGACCCAGCGTTTCACCGGCGCCCTGATCGTCTTCGAGAAGGAAACCGGCCTTGAAAACTACGCCAACAGCGGCATCCGGATCAATGGCGAGCTCACGGCGGAATTCCTGGAGGCGATCTTCTTCCCGAACTCGCCCCTCCACGACGGCGCCGTCATCGTCCGGGGGAACCAGATCCTGGCCGCGGGATGCGTCCTTCCGCTGGCCGAGGAAGGGACCGTCCGGGAGCGGATGGGAACCCGCCACCGCGCTGGGCTCGGCCTCTCGATGCAAACGGACGCGGTTGTCCTGATCCTGAGCGAGGAACTGGGGCAGATCGCGGTGGCGCACGAGGGAAAGCTGCTGCGCAACCTCGACCCGGACCGGCTG
Organism: Chloroflexota bacterium; assembly: GCA_005881235.1. Taxonomy (GTDB): domain Bacteria; phylum Chloroflexota; class Dormibacteria; order CF-121; family CF-121; genus CF-13. The sequence continues at coordinate 623 of VBEQ01000189.1, forward strand.
CGGCAGGTCTTGACATCGCTGCTGCAGCCCCGCACCGAGCTGCATCGGCCACCGCTCCCCGTCTGGCGTCGGTAGGGTCAGCCGGGTAAAATAACGTTCCTGCTCGCGAACCTGCGACTCAAGCTGCTGGCGATCGCCTTTGCCGTCGCGCTCTGGAGCGTGGTCGCCTACGCGCAGAATCCCACCCAGGACCACAAGTACAGCCTGCGGATGGACACGCCGGCGCTGCCCGCGGGGCTCGTGCTGGTCGGTGACGTCCCGCAAGTGACGATCACGGCCATCGGCAGCTCCGACCACATGCGCGCGTTCGACATTCAGCTGCGTGCGAACCCGAGCCTGCTGCACATTACGGGCAACTTTTCCGGAACGCACGTCGGAAAGAACGACGTTCCCATTCGCGTCAACAATGCCGATCCCACGATCACGGTCGTCGCGCCCAGCACGATATCGGTCACGCTCGATGAGCTCGGCACGACGACCCTGCCGGTTTCGATCGAGCGGGTCAAGGCCCTGGCACCCGGGTTCCACGAGCAGACGGCGGCCACGACGGTGACGCCCCCCAATGTCCGCATCGACGGACCGAAGAGCCAGCTCACCGGCATTCAGGCGGTGGTTCTTGTTGAAATGGACGCCTATAACAGCCCAGGCTTCAACCAGCCGTTCTCGGTTGTCCTCTGGGACCAGAACAAGAAGCCCGTCACCAAGTCGATGACCGCAACCCCCGCTCAAGTGACGGTGAAGATGGTCATCCAGGCGGACGCCATCACGGTTGACAAGGCGGTCGGGTTTACCGTCACCGGCCAGCCGGCCGCCGGCTACCGCCTGGTCAACGTCACGATCGCCCCGCTGCTCGTTCAGGCGACCGGGCTCCAGAACACCCTGGCCGGGTTGGTACTTCTCGCCACCGACCCTATCGACCTCACCGGCGCCAAGGCCGACATTGTCAAGACCGTGACCATCCGGCCGCCGGACGGGGTCACCACGAATCAGAAAACCGCTCAGGTGCACGTCTTCATCTCACCCATCCCAGGAGCTACGCCCAGCTCGAGTCCGTAACTTTGGGCCCACACGCCCGTTTAACCAAAACAACGAACTGAGTTCGCTCGTTTGAGCGTGTCCAGAGTGGGAACATAGGAGGCTGCGGGGATATGTGCGGGATTATTGGCTACCTGGGCGAGCGATCGGCGGCGCCCATCATCATGGAGAGCCTCAAGCGGCTCGAGTATCGCGGCTATGATTCCGCCGGGGTCGCCATTTTCAACGAGGCGGACGGCCAAACCTCCGTCGTAAAGAGCGCCGCCAAGGTCGACACGCTGGTCGAGCGCCTCACCGAGGAGATGCCCGCCGGCCGGCTCGGCATCGGCCACACGCGCTGGGCCACGCACGGGCGTCCCACCGTCATCAACGCGCATCCTCACACCGACTGTCACAAGCAGATCATGGTGATCCACAACGGCATCATCGAGAACTTCGCCGAGCTGCGAAAGGACCTGCAGGCGAAGGGCCACGTGTTCATCTCCGAGACGGACACCGAGGTGGTGCCGCACCTGATCGAGGAGTTCGACAAGGGAGACCTCGTGGCGGCCGTCCGGGAGGCACTGGCAAAACTGCGAGGTGCCTACGCCATGGTGATCTTCTCGCAGCGCGACCCCGACCTCTTGATCGGTGCCCGGCTCAACGCCCCGCTCGTGGTCGGCATCGGCGACAAGGAATGGTTCGTCGCCTCCGACATCACCGCGGTGATCCCCTACACGAAGAAGGTTCTGCTCCTCGGTGAGGGCGAGATGGTGTCGGTCACCAAGCTGGGACCGGAGGTGAGCACGATTGGCGGCGCCGCCGTCAAGCCCAAGGTGATCGAGGTCAAGTGGGATATCAGCCAGGCCCAGAAGGGCGGTTTCCCGCACTTCATGGCCAAGGAAATCAACGAAGCACCGGAGGCGGTCTCCAACGCGCTTCGAGGCCGGCTCAGCGATGAGGGCGAGGTCACGTTCGAGGAATTCGGGCTGACCGATCGCCAGCTGCTCAAGATCCACGACATCAAGATGGTGGCGGCCGGTACGTCGTACTACGCCGCCCTTCTCGGCAAGTACATCATCGAGGACCTGGCCCGCATCCCGGTCGAGGTCGAGCCGGCCTCGGAGTTCCGTTACCGCCAGCCGATCATCGACCAGGACACGCTCGTGATCGGCGTCTCGCAGTCGGGTGAGACCGCCGACACGCTCGCCGCCATCCGCGAGGCACGGGAGCGCAAGGCGAGGGTCCTCTCCATTACCAATGTCGTCGGCAGCTCGATGGCGCTGGAAAGCGACGGTGTCATCTACCTGCACGCCGGGCCCGAGATCGGAGTGGCGTCGACCAAGACCTTCATCGCGCATCTGACCTGCCTGTACTTGCTCGGCATCCGGCTGGCCGCGGTCCGGCACCGGCTTGCGCCCGAGCGTCTGGGCGAGCTGACCGCCGATCTCAAAGCCCTGCCCGCCGCTGTCCAGCAAGTCCTGGATCGTGCCGAGGCGTTTCAGGCGCTCGCGCGCAAGTACTCCGGCTATCGCAACTTCATGTACATCGGGCGGGGGATCAATTATCCAATCGCCCTCGAAGGCGCGCTGAAACTGAAGGAGATTTCGTACCTGCACGCTGAGGGATATGCCGCGGGTGAGCTGAAGCATGGGCCGATCGCCCTGCTCGATAAGAATTTCCCCGTGTTCGCGATCGCCACCCAGGCCGCGACCCTGGAAAAGATGGTGAGCAATATCCAGGAGGTCATCGCCAGGGACGCGCCGGTACTGGCCCTGATCAGTGACGGTGATCGCACGCTCGCCGAGGTCGAGCTCGACCGCATCGAGGCGCCGGCGGTGTCCGAGTTCCTATCGCCCATCCCCAACGTCGTCGCGTTGCAGCTCTTCGCCTATTTCGTCGCGACCGAGCGCGGCTGCAATGTCGACCAGCCGCGCAACCTGGCAAAGAGCGTCACCGTAGAGTAAGACCGTGACCCCTCGGGTCGGCGTAGATGTGGCGGCGATTCCGCGCATTGCGGAAGCCCAGAAGCGCTTCGGCGATCGGTTCCTCCACAAGTTCCTCAGCGACCGGGAGATCGACTACTGCGGCGGCAGTGCCGAGCGTTGGGCGGGTCGCTGGGCGGCGAAGGAAGCGATCGGCAAGGCGATGCCGACCGGCGTCCCGCGGCCGCGCATGCGCGACGTCGAGATCCTTCCCAGTGACGACGGCCGCCCGCACGTCCGGGTCGCGCCGGCCACCACGCTGACCGGGCGCGAGATCGACGTCAGCATCGCGCACGACGGCCACTTCGCCGTCGCCGTCGCCGTCATCCCGGATCTACTCCGATCGCCAGCCCATTTCCCTCCCCCGCTTGCGGGGGAGGGTCAGGGTGGGGGTCTCCCGGACGGTTTCCGGCTTCCGGCCCGTCCTCGCGATGGGCACAAGGGCACCTTCGGCACCGTCGTGGTGCTGGCGGGATCGCAGGGCTTTACCGGCGCTGCCTACCTGGCGAGCATGGGGGCAGCGCGCTCGGGCGCGGGCATCGTCCGCCTGCTGGTCGCGCAATCGATCTATCCCATCCTCGCCGAGAAGTGCACCGAAGTCATCGTCGGCCCCGTCCCGGAAATCTCGCCGGGGGTCGTTGGGCACGCGTCGCTCAGCGGTATCCTGCGTGGC
>VBEQ01000190.1 GCA_005881235.1 Chloroflexota bacterium
GTATGTCGACATCTTCTATTCCCATCGCTTCGACCCGCAGACGCCGCTCGAGGAAACGATGGGCGCGCTCGACACCGCGGTGCGCCAGGGCAAGGCGCTCTACGCGGGTATCTCCTCCTACTCGGCGCGCCGAACCAAGGAGGCCGTCGCCATCCTGCGCCGGCTGGGAACGCCCCTGCTGATCCACCAGCCGTCCTACTCGATGCTCAACCGCTGGATCGAGAAAGACCTCCTCGACGTGCTCGGGCAGGAAGGGATCGGCTGCATCACCTTCTCCCCGCTGGCGCAGGGCCTCCTGACCGACCGTTACCTGCAGGGTATCCCGGCCGGATCGCGAGCCAGCCACGCGGGGTCGTTTTCCCAGGAGATGCTGACCGAACAGACGCTCGGCAAGGTGCGAGCGCTGAACCAGATGGCCCAGCGCCGCGGCCAGACGCTGGCCCAGATGGCGCTCGCCTGGACGCTGCGCGACCCTCGGGTAACCTCCACCCTGGTGGGCGCCAGCAGCGTCGCGCAGCTGGAACAGAACGTCGGCGCGATCGACAAACTGCGGTTTTCGCCGGACGAGCTCGGTGAAATCGATCGCCACGCCACCGACAGCGGCATCGACCTCTGGGCGGCCTCCAGCAAGGAGTAGCTCACCTGCGTGTGGCGCGTTTTTTTGCGTTGACTAAGGTGCAAGCCTGTGCTATGCCTGAGTTTGGGAAGCCGCTTGTAAGGGGCAATACACTTTGAATGCGTCCCAGCCCGCCGACGGAAAAGCCAACGGCTCCACGCGGCCTGCCGACGAATGTCCGTTCTCACGGCCATTTCCCATGGGATTCGACGGGTGCTTGACGTTTGAGCCACAACCCTTCGATCCGGTAGACATGAATGACCGCCCGCTCGCGCCCATGCTGACCTGCAGCCACCTCATAACCCGGACGCTGCACAACGGAAAAGTGGGCTGGTATGCCGCCTGCAGGATTGGCGACGAGGCGGCCCGCCGAAAGGCGGCGGAGGCCCCCGTCCCCTAGCTCCCGTCTTAAGCTCACCGTTGGGCGCGATGAAAACAGCTCAACGCCGTCAGCTCACCCCGGAACAGGTCGCCCACTATCCGCGGCCCGGCATGGCCATCCCGGGCAAGATCCGCTACTCGCCGGACGCGAAATTCATCACCTACCTGGTGAGCGAGCGAGGCGACCTCGACCGCGACCTCTGGGGCCTCGAGCTCGCTACCGGGCGGAAACAGCGGTGGCTGTCCCCGCCAGGCGAGACGGTCACCGAGGAGAACATCTCCCGCGAGGAGATGCTCCGGCGCGAGCGGCTGCGCCTGCGGGAAACGGGCATCACCGACTACCTCTGGGCGGAGAAAGCCAACGTCATGCTGTTGCCGCTCCGCGGCGACTTGTACCGGTGGGCCGAGGGTTCGGTCACGCGCCTCACTGGCGGCGGCGTCATCGACCCCAAGGTCACCGATGACGGCCGTCGCACCTTCTTTAATCGCGACGGCGATGTCTGGACGATCGATGAGGCGGGGGAACGGCGTCTGACGTCGCACCCCGCCGGCACGACCAACGGCCTGGCGGAGTTCATCGCCCAGGAGGAGCTCGATCGCTCGAGCGGTTACTGGCCGTCCCCCAGCGGCAACCTGGTCGCGTTCGAGCAGGTCGACGAGTCGAACATTCCGGTGTTGCCGATCGTGCACCAGGCCAAGTCAACGCTCGAGGTCGAGGAGCATCGCTATCCCTTCGCCGGCGCGGAGAATGCCCGCGTCAAGCTGGGTGTGGTCTCAGTCGACGGCGGCGCGACGACCTGGATGGACCTCGGCAATGACGAGGGCTACATCGCTCGCGTCGATTGGCATCCCGATGGCCGCCTGCTGGTCCAATGGCTCTCCCGGGATTGGAAGCGCCTCGAGCTGCGGGGCTACGACGTTGGAAGTGGGGCCGGCCGTGCCATCCTGGTCGAAGAGCTTGAGCCGTGGATCAACCTGCCCGACGATCTACGGTTCGTCGAGTCGACCGGCGAGTTCACCTGGTCTGCTGAACGGTCAGGCTTCCGACACCTATATCTATATGCGCCTGATGGGACTCTGGTTCGGCAGCTCACCAGCGGCAATTGGCCGGCTGAGGCCACGGTAGCGCTGGATGAGAAGGGCCGCCAGCTCTACTTTGTCGGTTGGCGCGAGCGGCCGCTCGATCGCCAGCTCTTGCGTGTTTCGCTCAACGGTGGTGACCTCGAGCCGCTGACTCGCGGCTCGGGGATGAACGGCGCCGTGATCGCACCGGACTTCTCCAGCTATGTCAGGGCCGTCGACTCCCTCAACGAACCCCCCACCATCGATGTCGTGAGCCTCACCGACCGTCAAACAAGCCAATCGATCCATTCGCCGCGCGATGTCTCCGTTGATTTCCCACCACCCGAACTGCATTCGTTTCGAACCAGCGATGGCGTCGAGCTCTTCGCCGCCGTCTACCGACCGAGCGAGGGTGGGGGTCGCGCCCCCGTCATCGTCTCGGTCTACGGTGGTCCCGGGCCGCAGATGGTGAACGACAGCTGGGTGCAAACGGTGGACTTGCGCGCACAGATGCTGGCGCAGCAGGGTTTTGTCGTCCTCAAGGTGGACAACCGCGGCTCGCCGCGGCGCGGGCTCGCGTTCGAGGCAGCCATCGCGCGACGCATGGGCCAGATCGAGGTCCGCGATCAGGTCGAGGGCGTTCGCTGGTTGGAGACGCTCGGATTCTCCGATATTTCTCGAGTTGGCATCTACGGCTGGAGCTATGGCGGGTACATGGCGCTGATGGCGCTGGTCACGGCGCCGGACGTGTTCAAGGCCGGCGTGGCCGGCTCACCAGTCACGTTCTGGGAGGGTTACGACACGGCGTACACCGAGAAATACATGGGGACGCCGCAGGAGAATCCGGAGGGGTACAGGCTCGGCTCGCCGTTGACCCACGTCGACCGGCTGCGAGGCAAGCTGCTGATGATCCACGGGATGATCGACGAGAATGTCCACTTCCGGCACACCGCCCGCCTGATGCAGGCGCTCATCGATGCCGGCAAGCCGTTCGAAACGCTCCTCTATCCGAATGAGCGGCACATGCCGCGCTCCGAGCGCGATCGGGTCGACATGGAGCGGCGCATCCTCGAGTTCTTCCAGCGCAACCTGTAATGCCGGGAAATTCTCCCTCCCCCGCTCGCGGGGGAGGGCAGGCCGGGGGCTCTGCCGTCAAGGCGTTGGTCTTCGACTTCGATGGCCTGATCGTCGACACGGAAGTCCCGATCTTCCGCGTCTGGCAACGCATCTACCGGGACCACGGCCAGGAGCTGCCGCTCGACCGCTGGCTGACAATCATCGGCACCGCATCGGGGCCGTTCGATCCCGTCATCGACCTGGTCGAGAAGACCGGTACGAAACTCGTCGAGGCGGATC
>VBEQ01000191.1 GCA_005881235.1 Chloroflexota bacterium
AGGCCCTCGGCGATCGCGGTCTTGCCGACGCCGGGCTCGCCGATCAGCGCCGGGTTGTTCTTGGTCCGGCGGGACAGGATCTGGACGACCCGCTCGATCTCGGTCTCGCGGCCGATCACCGGGTCGAGGGTGTTCTTGGCCGCCAGGTCCGTCAGGTCGCGGCAGAACTGGTCGAGCAGGGGCGTCTTGGACGGCTTCTTCGCGGTGGCCGCCTCTTCGTCGAGGCCGCTCTCGTGCAGCAGGCGGTCGATCTCGCCGCGCACCTTCTCGAGGTTGGCACCCAGGTCCTCGAGGACGTGGGCGGCGATGCCCTCACCTTCGATCAGGAGTCCGAGCAGCAGGTGCTCGGTGCCAACGTAGTTGTTCCCCATCCGGCGGGCTTCCTCGAAGGAGATCTCGATGACCTTCTTGACCCGCGAGGTGGGGATGATCTGCTGGATGATGATGCGTTCGTTGCGGCCCAGCACCGACTCGATGGTGGCGCGGACCTTGTTGATCTCGACGCCAAGGTTGTTCAGCACCTTGGCCGCGAGGCCTTCGCCTTCGCGCAGCAAACCAAGGAGCAGGTGCTCGGTGCCGATATAAGAGTGGTGCGAGCGTTCGGCCTCTTCCTGGGCGAGCGTCAGGACCTTCTTCGCTCGCTCCGTAAATCGCTCAAAGGGGTACAACCAAAATCCTCCGACTAAAGTTCTCTGCTACCTATTACGATACCCGGAATCTCGACAGACTTCCCGCCTGGAACTGCGGCCGGCCGCCTGCTGAGACGTTAGGGAGTTACCACTGCTCGGGTAGGCCTAAACAATCGTTCTCGGAAGCATAGCGCAAATTCAGTTTGAATACGCGCAAAATCTAATAATCCCTTAGCCGAAACCCCCCTACCTTCCCCCTCAGGGGGAGGGAATCGTAGGCACTCTAACCGTTTGGGGAGGTCGCTCGAGACGTCCCCTCCCCGTTTGACGTAGGGCGGGGGCCCTATTCCTGCGGAGCGGCGCTGACCTCGGCGTAGACCGGCTGGCGTTCCGCCTGCGGAACCCGCTCGATCTCTCCCGGATAATCCGAGACCTCGGTCTCGTCGGTCCGGCCTCCCGGTGGCGGCTCTTCCACTTGCTTAAGCGAGAGGCTGATGCGGCGGCGGCTGCGGTCTGCCTGGAGCACTCGAACCCGTAGCTTCTGTCCGACCTGGACGACATCTTCCGTGTGCTCGACATGCTCCCACGCCAGCTCGGAGATGTGGAGCAGGCCTTCGATGCCGTCGCCGATCTGGAGGAAGGCGCCGTACTTCTTGATCTTCGTGACCTCCCCCTCGACGATGGCGCCCGGCGGAAACCGCTTCTCGATGTGGTCCCACGGGTCCTGCCCCAGCTGCCGGAGGCTGAGGGAGATGCGCGATGTCTCCGGGTCGAGCTTGATGACCTTGACGCGAACGTCTTGACCGATCTGGAGGACATCGCCCACATTGGCCACGCGGTCCCAGGAGAGCTCGGAGATATGGATGAGGCCATCCGCCGCGCCCAGGTTGACGAACGCGCCATAGGTCGTCAGTCCGGACACCTTGCCGTGGATCTCGTCGCCGATCTTCAATTTTTCGAAGAGCTCGCCTCGTTGCCGGGCCCGATCTTCGTCGAAGGCCGCCTTCTGGCTGACGATCAGGCGGTTGCGCTTGCGGTTGACCTCGAGGATCTTGACGCCGATGCGCTGGCCGACGAGCTCCTGGAGGTTCGAGCTGTAGGTGCGAGAGACCTGGGAGGTCGGCAGGAAGCCGCGCAAGCCCAGGATGTTGACGATCAGGCCGCCCTTGTTCTGCTCGCGGACCTCGGCATCCATCATCTCGCCGGTGGCCTGCTGATCCTGCGCCTTGATCCAGACCGACTCGGCGCGCGCCCGGCGCAGCGACAGGACGACGTTGCCGTCCTCATTTTCAGGCTGCAGCACGAAGACCTTGATGTGGTCGCCGGAGTGCAGGTCGGGCGTGCCTGCCTCGCGGGTCCCCAGCTCCCGGCTGGAGATGACGCCTTCGGATTTCGAGCCGACATCGACCAGAACCTCGTCGGGATCGACCCGGACGACGACACCATCGATGATGTCACCGTGGGCTAGTCGCTTACTGGAAGCCTCCTCCTGGTTGAGGAACTCCTCCATCGTCGCGGCGCTTCCATTCTGCGAGTCGGACGAGTCCTGAGAAAGCTCGAAATCAGACAATACAGTAGGCCACCACCTTGTGTTATT
>VBEQ01000192.1 GCA_005881235.1 Chloroflexota bacterium
GCTGGACTCGGGCTACGCCGGCCGGCTACCGGCCCCGCTGGGCTCGATGAACGCGATCGTCGATCACACCTTCCAGATCGCCGCCCAACACCGCACCCGCTGGACGATCCAGCAGATGGGTCGCTCGGTGGAGATCATCCACCTGCGGCCGGACGCGGGATTCCTGCGCCATTCGATGGACTTCGGCGCCACGGATTTTTACCTGAACGAGGGCTATCGCTTCGCCAGCGAGGTGCTCGAGACACGAGGCAAGCGCCGCCGGGCTCCCGAGCTGGCGCCGATCGCAGCACCTGTCTATCACTAGCCTTTCAAGCTAACGACGAAGATCACGACGACGAGGAGGACGATCGTGAGCATCACTCCAAGAACGTATGGATGTCGCTCCCATACGTTGAACGCGCCCGGAAACTGGCGCTCAAACTCCGTTCGGGAAACCACTGGGGGAGATTCCGCGCCGGTACCGCCGAGCAAGCCAGCCAGCCGGCGGACGTCGACTGGGTCCCAGAGCCTGGCCGAAAAGGTGAACAGGCCTCGGCCGTCGCGACCGTAGACGACCCCGAGCGTTGGATCGCCAGCCCGTGAGAGAGGCTGATGGAGAACCCGGAAGGCGACGCCCCCAACGGCACTGAGTGGGTAGGAACGCTTCCCGCCAAAGGCGCTGACTTTCAGAAGGCGCTCGCCAGCAAGCTCGATCCTGGCGCGAGCAAAGAAGAGCAGGTAACCCACCGCGACAGGAGCCACGAGCACCACAAGCATCCCGGTGAACAGCGGACGCCCAGATGGGTCCTGCCAGGCCCGCACAAGTCGCACCGCGAGATAACCGCCTCCCACGAGGAGAGCAGTCCCGAGCACCTTTCCCGTCTGCCCCATCGATGGGCGCATGACGAAGGACCCATCGGAGGAGAGACCAGCCGTCCTGTCGACAGTCATCGGAGCCTGATTCGAGCGTAGCGAGGCCGGCGTCCGGGCGCAAATCGGCGAATGGCTACCAACCGTTCCAGCGGCTAAAGTGCTCGGGCTTGCATGATCCCGACCGGGGTGAAGTGGTCTGGGATTTTCAGGGCCGACCGGATCAGGTTCATGCCCTTCGGGTGTGGGAAGGGCCCGGCGAACCCCGAGGCGAGGCCTTCGTCGATCGCCGCCAGGATGATCAGCATCACGGTGCAGCCGATGTCCATCCACCAGTAGGGAATAGGCCAAATCAACTCCTTGCCGTCTTCCAGCTTGTCGGGCTGCTGGTAACGCTCGTGGTAGAGCCGCTCGCTGACACACGGAACGAACTGGGCGCCGCATTGGCTGACCCAGCGGTGGTAGCCGATGTCCGCGTAGCTCTCTTCGTCGGCCCCCTCGGCGACTTGCGCCATGAGCGCCGGGTCGGTGACGATCACCAGACGCTGACCCTGGCTGAAACCGGCGCTCGGCGCGCGCTTGGCCGCTCGCGCGATCCGCTCGAGGGCGTCTTTTGGAACCGGATCCGTGGAGAAGCGGCGAACCATCCGGCGTTTCTTCAGGACGTCGTCAAATTGCAAGAGGCCGCGCCGCCTAGCGGGAGACGCGGAAGCTGAAGTCGAACGCCTTGACCGACTGGGTCAGCTGGCTGACCGAGATGTAGTCGACGCCGGCCAGCGCATAGGCTCGGGCGTTATCGAGGCCGACCTTGCCGGTCACCTCCACCTTGGCGCGGCCCTGCACCAACGCGATCGCCTGGCGTACCTGTCCCGGCGGGAAGTTCTCGAGATGCAGAACGTTGACTTTCGCCGTCAGGGCCTGGTCGAGCTCCTGCATGTTCGTGACGGTCAGTTCGATGCGCTTGCCCTGGTGGGCTTTACGAAGCTGGCGAACGATGTTCGGAACACCCTCGCTCAGCCCTTCTGCAGGCTGACGCCGCCGCCGACCTCGACCGCGTATTTTTCGAGGAAGCGCATACCCGGGGTGGTGCGGCGGGTATCGAGGATCCGGGTCTTGGTGCCCTTCACCGCGTTGGCGAACCTGGCGGTCTGGCTCGCGATCCCCGAGAGGTGTTGCAAGAAGTTCAGGGCGGTCCGTTCAGCACGCAGGACACTGACCGCGGGGCCGGAAACTCGCGCCACGAGCTGGCCGCCGGCGAGCGCCATCCCATCGGTGGCGCGCGGCTCGAAGCTGATGTTCTTGTCGACCAGCTCGAAGACGCGCTTGAAGATCGGCAGGCCGGCGAGCACGCCCTCCTCGTTGGCGATTAGCTTGCCGCGGGCCTTGACCTTGCCCGGAAAGAGCGACTCAGTGGTGAGATCGCCGTCACCGACGTCCTCGGCGAGCGCCTCCTTGATCAACTTGTCCACCGCGCTCATGGGAAAGCGCATGGTGACGACA
>VBEQ01000193.1:0-481 GCA_005881235.1 Chloroflexota bacterium
TATATCGCCGGCGCCCGCGACTTCCGCGACGACGCCGACAAGATGGTCGACGAGTACATCAAGGAAAAGCCCAAGCAAATCTCCGGCCTGGGCGCGGTCTTCGAGGCGCTGATGGCCGCCGGCGAGATCCTGGTCCCGGAGGCGGGTCTGGCCCATGAGATCTACCTGACCGCCAAGACCGTCGTCGAAGAGATGAAGCCCGGCAGGGAGCTGATCGAGAAAGCGAACGAGGCGGTCGCGGTCAAGTCGGTCGAGGAAGCGAAGAGCCATCTGAAGCAGGTCGCGATCGACGCCGCGGAGGAGGTCGAGCACCGGGCGCCCCGTGCCCTGGACCTCGGCCTGGGGACCGTCGGAGATTCCGTGAAAATCTATCTCGCCGGCCAGGCTCAGCCGCCGCAGCACAGTGAAGCCGTCTACCGCACGGTCTGCGACGCGATCGGCATCAAGCACATGGATCCCGACGATGCCCGCATGACGGTCT
>VBEQ01000193.1:547-4271 GCA_005881235.1 Chloroflexota bacterium
GAGAATGCGGACGCGCTCCTCGACTACATCGGAGCCGACCGGAAATACTGGGATCGCTACCTCGCCGTCTACCGCGCTGACGGAAAGGACGCAGCCATGACCGCGTTGATGAATCCAGGGACGCACACCTAGCTCGCGGTCTTTGCCGCGGCGCCTGATTGTGCTAGAGTCCGGTTGTCCGGACAACCGGTCCTTCGGCGTTTTTGCGGGGGCCTAATGGCGGCCGCGTGACGGTAAGGAAGGGGATGTCCTTGCAGCGTCCGGCGCTCGATCGTCGACCCGGTCTGGCCCTCTACGCGGCGGTCGAGGAGGCCGTCGAGGGGCTGATCCAGGAGCGGCGGCTGGCGCCCGGTGATGCCATCCCCCCGGAGCAGGAACTGCAGACGCTGTTCGGCGTCAGCCGCGCCACCGTCCGGCAGGCGCTGGCACAGCTCGAGCGCCGCCACATCGTCGAGCGCCGCCAGGGACGCGGGACGTTTCTCGCGATTCCGACCATGGAACTCTCCTTGCCGCAGCTCACCGGCTTCTCCGAGCAAGTTCGCGCTCGCGGCATGCGACCGACCAGCCAGCTCGTCGACTATCGCGTCGCCGACCGATCGGAGGACCGCGATACGCACTTCTTTCCGGACAACACCCGGCTCATCCGGGTGACGCGGGTGCGCTGCGCCAACGACGTCCCCATCGGCATTCACATCGCCTTTCTCCCGGAGGAGATCGTCGAACGCGCCCAATTTTTCGAGCCCGTGCTGCGCGCCAATCCGTCGCTCTCGCTCTACCAGCGGCTGGAAGCCGCCGGGCTGCGCATCGCCTGGGCGCAAGAGTACCTGCGCTCACGAGGCGCGAACCGGGGCGAGGCGAAGCTGCTCAACGTTCGGGCCGGCATCCCCGTGATGGACGTATTGCGGCTCACCCGCTATGACGGCGATCGCTTGATGGAGGTGGTGCGAACGGTGTTGCTCGGCGACCGGTACACGTTCATCGCGTACCTGGAACGGCATCCCGCAGCTGCCGGTCTGGGGGGACTGGTCACTCACGCGCGGGAGGAGGAGGTAGCCAGACGATGACGCGAGCCCAACGATTTCAGTGGTCGGCGATCCTACCCGTGGTGGCCCTGATCCTTGCGAGCTGTGGGGGCTCATCGACAGCGAACACGGCGTCGTCCGTCAGCGCCAATACGTCCGGGGCGGGCCCGAGCTTCAAGCCATTGTGCACGCCGCAGGGCGGGAAGAACTACAAGGTGGCGCTGATCATCGCCCAGGGCGGACTGGGCGACCAGTCCTACAACGACCTCGCCTATTCCGGGTTCCAGAAGGCGAAGGGCGACTTTCCGATCGTCGGGCGCGTGATCCAGTCGGCCGATATCGTGTCGCAGGGCCAGGCCATCGTGCAGCAGGCCGGGCAGGCCAGCTTCGACCTGGTGATCGACCTCGAGTTCAGCACCTACGACGCCGTCAAAGCGGTCGCGCCGCAATTCCCCAACACGCAGTGGATGACGCCGAACTTCACGTCGGTCGCGCCCAACGACACCGGCTACCTGTTCAACGAGCAGGACGGCTCGTACCTCGCCGGCGTGCTCGCGGCCCAGGTGACCCAGGATTCGAGCGTTCCCGGGGTCACGCCGAGCAAGACGATCGGGGTCATCGGTGGGATCAAGGCCGTCGGGATCGACAAGTTCCTCGTCGGCTACGTCCAGGGCGCCCATGAGATCGATCCGAACCTCAAGGTGCTGGTCAACTATTCCAACGGCTTCGGCGACCCCGCCAAGGGCAAGCAACTCGCCGATGCCATGTTCCAGCAGGGCGCCAACGTCGTCTACCAGGTGGCCGGCGGGACCGGGACCGGGGTCATTCAAGCAGCGCAGGCGGCCAACAAGTACGCGATCGGCGTCGATTCGGACCAGGACGCCATCGCACCCGGCCACGTGCTGACCAGCATGATCAAGCGGACCGACTTTGCCGTGTATGACTCCATCAACCGGCTCGTCTGCGGCAAACTCAAAGGCGGAGACACCGTCAACCTCGGTTTGAAGGAAGGCGCGGTCGGCCTCAGCCCCATGAAGTTCACCAAGAGCCTGGTGCCGAGCAAGTACCTCGACAAGGTCAACGCCGACCAGCAGAAGATCATCAACGGCGAGATCAAGGTGTGGAACACGATCACGCAGGGCAATCCGCCCTGGTTCACTTCGTGACCGAAGCCCGGATTCGGATCCGCGGCCTGCGCAAGGCGTACGGACCGATCCTGGCGAACGACGGCGTCGACCTGGAGATTACGCGCGGCGGAATCCACGCGATCGTGGGCGAAAACGGCGCGGGAAAGACCACGCTGGTGCGCGCCGTCTACGGCCTGGTCGAGCCGGACGCGGGCAGTATCGAGCTGGACGGGCAGCGCGTCACCATCGCGTCGCCCGCCCAGGCGATCCAGCACGGGATCGGCATGGTGCACCAGCGATTTCAGCTGGTCGAGCCGCTGACCGCGCTCGAGAACCTGACGCTCGGGGACCTCCCTCACAAGGGCGTCTTCTTCGACCGGCCGGCCGCGCTCGCCCGCGCGCGCGCCCTGGCCGCCGAGCTCGGCACGACGATGGAGTGGAACCGGGCCGTCGCCAACCTGAGCGTGGGTGCGCGCCAGCGGCTGGAGATCATGCGGCTGCTCTACCGCAAGGCGGACATCCTGATCTTCGACGAGCCGACCAGCGTGCTCACGCCGCAGGAGGCGGACGACCTGTTCCGCGTGCTGCGCCGCCTGGCGGGCCAGGGCCGCACCATCATCTTCATCACGCACAAGCTCCGCGAGGTCTTCGCCCTCGCGGAGCAGGTGACGGTCATGCGCCGCGGACGCATCATCACCACCGTCCCGACCAAAGGGAGTGATCCCCAGGCGCTGGCCTCCCTGATCGTGGGCGAGCAGTTCGAGCGCCCTTCGCTGCGAGGCGGCACGGAGCGCGGCGCGGCCGTCATCGAAGCCGATCGGCTCAGCGTCTGCGACGACCTCGGTGCGCTTAGCCTCAGGGAGGCGACCTTCAGCGTCCATGCCGGCGAGATCGTGGGAGTCGCCGGCATCGAGGGCAGCGGACAGCGCGAGCTCGTCGAGGCATTGCTCGGCCTGCGCCATCCGGTCGGTGGAAGCATTCGCCTGCACGGCCAACCGGTGGCGGGGACGTCCGTCTGGGACCGGCGCAAGCGAGGCATCGCCTTCATCTCGGAAGACCGCGACGGCGAAGGCGCCTGCCTCCCTGCCACGCTCGCCGAGAACGTGTTTCCGTTGGAACGCTACGACCCCGATCTGGCCCGCGGCGGCCGCCTGCGAACCTCGGCGATCGCCGCCTTCGCGCGCTCGGTCCTGACTCGCTTCAATGTCCGAGGCGCGGCACCGAACAGCCCCGCCCGTTCTCTTTCCGGGGGAAACCTGCAACGCCTGGTCCTCGGCCGCGAAATTCGCAAGACACCGAGGCTGCTGCTCGCGGCCCACCCCACCCGCGGGGTGGATGTCCGCGGCATCGCCTTCATTCACGAGCAGCTGACGCAGGCGCGCGCTGACGGCGCGGCGACCCTGCTCATCTCTGAAGAGCTATCCGAACTCATCGAACTCTCCGATCGCCTGCTCGTCATCTTCGAGGGGCGCATCGTCGCCGATCTCCCCGCCGCCCAGGCCACCCCCGACCGGCTCGGTCTTCTGATGACCGGCGCCGCCTGAGCCATGATCGCCGAAACCGGGATCCCGGTCG
>VBEQ01000194.1 GCA_005881235.1 Chloroflexota bacterium
TTGGGCGGTCCTCCAGAGCAACCTGTAGCCGCTCGACTTTCTTGCGAGATCGAACTCAGGCTGAAAGGGCCCGCCGCGGTCCGAAATAGCGTTCGACCGTGAGGCCGTGGCGTTCCAGCTCGGCCCGGGCCAGGGGCTCGAACCGCCGCAGATACCAGTCCTCGGCCGGGTTGTGGGAGTAGGCCAGCAGCTGGTTGTAGGGCAGGGTATAGATCGCTCGGCCGGCCAGGATCTCCAGGATCTGGGGGGTCAGTTCGGGCTGGGCGAGGGCCCGGCGCAGAGTGACGTGAATACCGCGCATATCCGCGATCAGTCGCAGACGTCGGGGCAGGAAGATGGCGACGGCGAAGACGAGGGGGACGCTGGTGACGATGATGGCCAGGATGAGGGCCAGCAGGTGGATCCCCCGAGAGCCGGCCTGCCCCGCCGAGATCAGCGAGTCGCCGGAGTGGACCTTGAGCGCGGCGGCCGTCCGGTGGAGGAAGTCGGAGAGATACGGCACGCTGTTCGGGATCCCCTGCTCGAAGGACAGGATCCAGCTATCGAATGTCTTGCCGGCGTTGATCACGCCCTGGGCGAGCGCGTCCAGCTGCAGGACGAGGTTGTTGACCCACAGCCCGGCGCGAACACAGAGGTAAATCCAGGCCACCATGACGAGGTCGGCAAGCATCCAGGCGAAGCGGCGACCATAGACATCGGGGTAGAGGCGCATGAAGTTCCCCCTTGAGGTACTGGAAGAAGAACGTCAAAGACGCGCCGAGTCTAGCGGGCTTGGCTAAACAGCTTCCAGGTACTCGATGACTTGACGGGTCAGCTGGGTCGGTGTCGAGGCGCCAGAGGTCACGCCGACGCGCGTCTTCCCCTGTAGCCATTCCGGCCTGATGTCCTTGACGGTGTCCACCAGGTAGGCCGGCTTGTGCGCCAGCTCCCTGACGACCTGCACCAGGCGCTTGGAGTTCGAGCTGCGCTCGCTGCCGACAACGATGACGACGTCGCACTCCTTGGCCGCCTCCACGGCCGCCTCCTGGCGATCCTGCGTCGCGCGGCAGATCTCGTTGTAGGCCTCCGCCTGCGGGTACTTGTCGCGGACCCGTTTGATCATGGCGGCGGTGTCCCAGATGCTCAGCGTGGTCTGGCAGGTGACGGCGATCTTTTCATTCGTAAGGCCGAGCGCATCGACGTCCTGTGGGTCCTGCACCAGGTGAACTTTGCCGGGCGCCTCGCCGATCACGCCTTCGGGCTCAGGGTGGCCGCGCCGGCCGATGTAGACGACGTCGTAGCCACGCTCGACCAGGTCTTTGACGAGATCGTGGGTGACGACGACGTCGGAACAGGTTGCGTCCACCATGTTGAGCCCGCGCGCGGCGGCCTTGGCCTTGACCGCCGGCGAGACGCCGTGGGCGGTGAAGATCACGGTGCCGCCGTCGATGGTGTCCAGGCCCTCGAGCCGGTTGTCGCTATCGACCAGTTCGATGCCGTTTTCCTGCAGCTCGTCGGTGACGTGCGTGTTGTGGACGAGGTAGCCCAGCATCCGGATCTTCTCGCCAGGGCGGGCTTTGGCGGTCTGCTTGGCGGCGCGAATCGCTTCGACGACCCCGTGGCAGTAGCCACGCGGCGTGATCTTGAGGACGTCCACGCTTCGAGTCTACCCGTGGTTCCGACGGGTGAAGCTATCGAACCGTGACGGGCCGGTGACGACGAATCGGCTTGGGAACGGGTGGCGGGCGTTCCGGGGTTGGCGGAGGCGGTGGCGGTTTCGTTCCGGGAACCGGCTCCGGTTCACGCGGAGGCGGCGGTTCCCTAACCAATGACGATCGGGCCAGAGGAGAAGTTGATGATCTTGAGAAACGCCAGGATACTGATAGCGGCTAGCACCGTCAGGAACCCGCCAACGATGTAGGACGCAAGCCGGTGACGGGTGAAGACGGCAAGGCCCAGCAACAACAGGACGATGGCCACCAGGATGTTCGCGAAGTTAATGTCGACTTTCAATGCTCACCTCCTTACACGCGGGAATCCCGCGACCCTAACACTACTGTTGAGCTTCACGCCTGCGCCAGTGCTCGGTCAAGGTCTGAGATCAGATCGGCCACATCCTCGATGCCGACCGAGATGCGGACCAGGCCATCTGCGACTCCGTGTGCTCGCCGGGTTTCGGGCGGAATGGAAGCATGGGTCATCGCCGCCGGCAGCTCGATCAATGATTCCACCCCGCCGAGGCTCTCCGCGAGCGTGAATAGCTGGGTCCGCTCGACAACGCGGCGCGCCGGCTCGAGCCCGCTCTTGACCTCGAACGAGATCATGCCGCCAAAGCCCGACATCTGGCGTTGGGCGAGCTCGCGCTGTGGGTTCTTGGGCAAACCCGGATAGAAGACGCGCGCCACCTTGGGATGCTCGCTGAGGAATGCGGCCACCAACCGCGCATTGCGGTCATGTTCGCGCATCCGGACGGCGAGCGTCTTGAGACCGCGCAGCACCAACCAGGCGTCCATGGGTCCCGGCACGCCGCCGACCGCGTTTTGCAGGAAGGCCAAGCGCTCGAAAAGGTCGTCCCGGTTGACGACCAGCGTGCCACCGATCACGTCGCTGTGGCCGCCAAGGTACTTGGTCGCGCTGTGCACCACGATGTCGGCGCCCAGCGACAAGGGTCGCTGGAAGTAGGGGCTCATGAAGGTGTTGTCGGTCACGAGCAGCGCCTGCCGGGCGTGCGCCAGCTTGCTGACCGCATTGATATCGACCAGCTTGAGAAGGGGGTTGGTCGGCGATTCAACCCAGACCATTCGCGTCCGATCGGTCATTGCTCTCTCGACGGCGGTGAGGTCGGAGCCGTCGACGAAGGAAAAGGTGAGTCCCATCGGTTCCAGGACGCGGCGGAACAGCCGGTAGCTGCCCCCGTAGAGATCGTCGACCGCGAGCGTGTGGTCGCCCGGCTTGAGCAGCTGCATCACCGTGGCCTCCGCCGCCATGCCGGAGGCGAAGGCCAGCCCGTGGGCGCCGCCTTCCAGCGCGGCGATGCACTGCTCGAGGGCAGCGCGCGTGGGATTCCCGGTCCGCGAGTACTCGTAGCCGCGATGCTTGCCGAGCGCGTCCTGGGCAAAGGTCGAGGTCTGGTAGATGGGCACTACGACGGCGCCGGTCGCTGGGTCAGGCTCCTGCCCCGCGTGGATCGCCCGGGTCGCGAACCCGGGCGTACCTTCGGTGCTCACCGGGAGGCGCGGGTGTGCGCCATGAACTCGAGCAGATCGACCCGAGTGATGATCCCGACCGGGCGCTCGGCGTCCATCACCACCAGGGCGGTAACTCCACCGAGCAGCGCATTGAAGGCCTCGTCCACGTGCGCCCCGGCGGCGATGGTCGGAAACGGCCCGTCCATCGCGGCGCCGACAGTGGTTTCGATCAACCCGGGATCGCGGTAGACGCGATCGAGCAGCGTGCGTTCCTGGATGCTTCCCACCAACTTGCCCGCACCACTGCCATCTTCGGTGACCGGCATCTGTGAGATCCCGTACTCCTGGAGCAGGTCGATGGCACGGCCCACCTTCTCCCTGGACGATACCGTGATCAATTCCGGCATCTCCCGCTCGCGCACGGCGACGACGTCGTGCACCATCTGGCGCGGGAAGCGTTCGAAGAAACCGTTCTGACGCATCCACTCGTCGTTGTAGATCTTGCTCAGGTTGTTGCGACCGGTGTCGGGCAGGATGACGACCATCACCGTCTTCTCGTCGAGACCCCGCGCCACCTCCATCGCCGCCTTCATGGCGGTCCCCGAAGAGCCACCCACCAGAATCCCCTCTTCGCGCGTGATGCGCCGGGCCGTGAGAAAAGAATCGCGGTCGTTGACCTGGATGATGCGGTCGATCAGTTTCAGGTCGATGGTGCCCGGGATGAAGTCCTCGCCGATCCCCTCCACCTTGTACGGCTTGATGGTGTCGCCCGAGTAGAGCGAGCCTTCCGGGTCGGCGCCGACGATCATCACCGCCGGCTTCTTTTCCTTGAGGAAACGGGCCACACCGGTGATGGTGCCGCCCGTTCCCAGCCCACCGACCACCACGTCGACACTGCCCTCCGTCTGCTGCCAGATTTCGGGACCGGTCGTCTCATAGTGCGCCTGTGGGTTCGCCTGGTTGAAATACTGGTTCGGCTGGAAGGCGCCGGGGATCTCGTGGCTCAGCCGCTCGGCGACGGAGTAGTAGCTTTCCGGCGACTCGCGCGGAACGGCGGTCGGACAGACCACCACTTCGGCGCCGTAGGCGCGCAGGAGGGCAATCTTCTCCGGCGACTGCTTGTCCGCCATTACGAAGATCATCCGGTAACCCTTCAGTGCCGCCGCGATGGCCAGCGCGTGGCCGGTATTCCCGGAAGTCGGTTCAACGATGGTGCCACCCGGCTTCAGCAGACCGCGACGCTCGGCATCTTCGATCATGCGGAGCCCGATCCGATCTTTGACGCTGCCACCGGGATTGAGCGTCTCCACCTTCGCCAGGATGGTGGGACGGAGCCCGGCAGTGATGCGCTGGAGTCGCACCAACGGCGTGTGCCCGACGGCCTCCAGGATGCTGCCCAGGACCTGCACTGGGCCCCATTGTATGCGTAGAATCGGCCTCAGTTCAGACGAGGGAGGGAACCTTGCCGGTATCGGTGGCCAATTCGCAAGTGGTCTACGACGCCATGAAGGGCGTCGGCATCACGCTGCTGAGCGCGCTCCCGGAGACCTGGCTCGTACATCTGATCCGGATGGCCGATGAGGACCCGGCGATGACGCTGGTCCGGCTCGCCAAGGAGGAGGAGGGGGTCGGCGTGTCCGCCGGGGCGCATTTTGCCGGGGCCAGGTCCGCAATGTTGCTGCAGAACCACGGCTTCCTGCAGGCGATCAACGGCATCGTCGGGGTGTCGCTCCTCTACAAGATCCCGCTCCTGATGCTGATCACGGATCGTGGCAGCTTCGGCGAGAAGGATCCATGGCAGACCGAAGGCGGCAAGTACACCCGTCCCGTGCTCGATGCGCTGCACATTGCGCATGCCGACCTGCGGCGACCCGATGAGGTGCAACCGAAGATCGACCACGCGATGACGCTGGCCCAGGCCTCGCTATCGCCGGTGGCCTTGCTCCTCCAACGCGACCTGATGTGGGAAGAACCAAAGTGAAACGCCTCGATTGCCTGAAGGCCATCTACCCGCGGCTCGAAGGCTGCGCCGTCGTCACCATCATGGGCGCGGTCGCCGCCGAGCTCTACTCCCTTGGGCACCGCGCCAATTTCTTCTACCTCGAGCACGCGATGGGCCTCGCCTCCTCGGTCGGCCTCGGCATCGCGCTCGCGCAGCCGAAGCGCAAAGTGGTCGTGATCGACGGCGACGGCTCGGTGTTGATGAACCTCGGTGGGTTGACGACGCTGGCGCGCTCCCGGCCGAACAACCTGGTCCACCTCATCTTCGACAACGAAACTCTCCTCTCCGTCGGCGGCGGCGCCCCGGGTGGCTACAAGTGGTTCACGACCGCGACCGCGACCGGCACCGACCTTGCCGGGATCGCCAGGGCAGCCGGTTTTCCCCGGGCGCAGATGGTACGCGAGCTGGGGGATTTCGAGGAGGCGGCCCTCGACGCCATCAACGGGGACCAACTCAGCTGCATCGTCGCCAAGGTCGACGCCGAGATGCCGAAGAGCTTCTTGATCGACGTCCATATGCTCGAGAACCGCTTCGAGTTTCCGCGGGCGCTGCAAACAAAGGGAGGAGTGAATTGAGCACGCGAATCGATAGCCTGGCGTCCTTGGTCGAGGACCTCATCTCTGGTTCGATCGACGTCATCGACTTGACCCAACCGCTGTCGGAGCGCACGCCGATGATCCAGCTTCCACCGCCCTTCGCCAACACCCCAAACTGGAAGACGCACGAGATCAGCCGCTACGACGAGAAAGGCCCCGCCTGGTACTGGAACTGGTTCGAAGGCGGCGAACACGCCGGCACCCATTTCGACGCTCCCATCCACTGGGTCACCGGTAAGGACAAGGACGATGTCTCGCAGGTCCCGGTCAGGCGTTTGATCGGCCCCGCAGTCGTGATCGACAAGTCGAAGGAGGCGCAGGCCAATCCGGACTACCTGCTAACCCTGAATGACATCCGCGCCTTCGAGTCAGAGCACGGTCCAGCGCGCGAGGGCTCCTGGTTGCTCTATCGCACCGGCTGGGATGCTCGCGCCAATGACCAGAAAGCCTTCCTCAATGCGAACGAGACCGGACCGCATACACCGGGCATCGAGATCGAGCTCGCCCAATGGCTGGCGCGCGAGAGCCCCTTTGTCGGCGTCGGCGTGGAAACGGTTGGCACCGACGCGGGCGCGGCCCATTCCTTCAACCCGCCATTCCCCTGTCACCAGTTCCTGCTGGGCGCCAACAAATATGGACTGACGCAACTCGCCCACCTGTCGGCGCTGCCACCGACGGGCGCGGTTCTGCTGGTCGCGCCACTAAAGCTGGTCAAAGGGTCGGGCAGCCCCTGCCGGGCCCTGGCACTGGTTCAGCGATAGGCACGCCCCAGGGGCTCGAGCTCCGGCCGATCCACGAGGAGGAGCAGCGAGCCTATTCGACGTTGATGCGGCGCGCCTTTGGTGAGTCGCTTCCAACTGACGAGGAGCTGGCGATCTCGAGGGAGATCACCGAGTTCGACCGCACCCTGGCATTTTTCGATGGCAAGGAGATGGTCGCGACCGCCGGCATCTTCAGCTATGAGATGACGGTGCCGGGCGGCACGTTGCGGTGCGGGGGCGTCACGCGTGTCAGCGTGCTCACGACCCATCGCCGGCGTGGCTTGCTGACAGCCATGATGCGGCGCCAGCTCGATGACATGCACGAGCGCGGCGAGCCGCTGGCCGCGCTGTATGCCTCGGAGGCGCCGATCTATGGGCGGTTCGGGTACGGGCTGGGGACGTACCAGGCCGCTGTCGAACTCGAACGTTCGCACTCGGCCTTTGCAAAGCCAGTGACCAGCATTGGACGTCTCTCGATGGTCGACGTGCCAACCGGTGTCCGCCAGTTCACTCGTGTGTGGGAGCAGGCCCGACGCAACCAGCCCGGTATGCTCGCGCTCGACGAGCGCTGGCTGCGGAGCCAGCTGACCGACCTCGAACTGCATCGGGAAGGCTCGAGCCCCCACTATCGCGTGCTCTACCAGGCTAGCGACAATCCTTCGGGCTTCGCGATTTACCGGATCAAGATGGACTGGGACGCGGCTGGCCCGAACGGCACGCTGCGACTCGAGATGCTGGTCGCCGCGACGGCCGAGGCCTACGCGGCGCTCTGGCGCCATGTGCTGGATGTCGACCTGATGGCGCGGGTGTCAGCGGAGATGCGGCCGCTGGACGAGCCCTTGCGTTTCCTGCTCGCCGACTCGCGGCAGCCGAAAACGAGGATCGAAGACGGCGTGTGGTTGCGACTGGTCGACGTTCCGGCGGCCCTCACGGGACGCCGTTATGCCGTCGACGGTCGCCTGGGGCTGCGCGTGCGTGACCCGTTCTGTCCGTGGAACGATGGGCAATACGAGCTGGTCGGCGGTCCCGATGGCGCCGAG
>VBEQ01000195.1 GCA_005881235.1 Chloroflexota bacterium
GCTTGCCGGTCGTCTCGATGAAGCGGCCGTTGCCGACGGCCTCGATCATGCCTTCCTGCGGCTTCTCCTTGGCGGTGTCGGGCAAAACGATCCCGCTCTTGGTCTTCTCCTCACGCTCGACGGGCTTGATCACGACTCGGTCGCCCAATGGACGTAGCTTCATAAAACCCTCCTTAGGTGGTGACGGTACATTAGCACTCAGTGAGCCCGAGTGCTAATGATACTCGTTTCGGTCGTGACCTTCAAGGGCAATTACGTAAAGCCAAGGCTGGGGTCCGCGTCGAAGGGGGCCGGATCCGGCCCGCGCCGGTCCCACTCGATCAGCGCGGCGGCGCCGATCATCGCCGCGTTGTCGGTACACAGCTCCGGGGCCGGGATGACGAGATGCGCCGCCTTGCCCAGGCGGGTGCGCGCGGCCTCGCGCAGGCGGCGATTGCGCGCCACGCCGCCGCCGAGCACGATGGTCGGCGTGGGGTCGGCGGCCTGGGCCGCCTCGACGCGCTGCAAGAGGGCGTCGACGATCGCTTCCTGGTAGCTGGCGGCCAGGTCGGCCCGTGCCTGGTCGGAGATCGACGTGCGCTTGCGCACCTCGTAGAGCAGCGCCGTCTTGACGCCGCTGAAGCTGAAGTCGAGGCCGGGGGCACGGGGTCGCGGAAAGCGGACCGCCCGCGGATCGCCCGTCGCCGCCAGTGCATCGATCGCCGGACCGCCGGGGAACGGCAGACCGAGAATGCGGGCCCCCTTGTCGAACGCCTCGCCCGCCGCGTCATCGATCGTCCGGCCGATCACCGCGATGCTGCCGTCCTCCTGCCATCGGATCAGGTCACTGTGGCCCCCGGACACGACCAGTCCGAGGACCGGCGGGCGGAGGTCCGGCTCCTCGAGCAGCCCGGCGAAGACATGGGCGGCGAGGTGACTGACGCCGATCACAGGCAGCTTGCGCGCCCAGGCGATCGCCTGCCCGAGGTTGACGCCCACCAGAAGGCAGCCGACCAGGCCAGGCCCCCTGGTCACAGCGACACCATCGACCTGCTCCCAGCGGGTGCCCGCGTTCTCCAGCGCGCGCTCGATCACCGGCACCAGCGTCTGAAGGTGCGCGCGCGCGGCAATTTCCGGGACGACCCCGCCGTAGGGGGCGTGCAGCGCATCCTGCGAGCGAATCACGTTGGAGAGCAGGCGCGGGCCACTGGTAACGACCGCCGCGGCGGTCTCATCGCAGGAGGTCTCGATCGCCAGGACGCGCCGGTTGGGCTGGGCTACTGCGGTGTGCTGCTGTCGAGCCCTTCGATCTCGAGGGTCTGCAGGATCTCGTTGAAGCGCTTCTTGAAACCGGGCGCCTGGATCGAGTCCGACCACATGACGATCGCATCCTCGTTGTTGTCGGTGTAGTAGCCGCGGCGGCGACCGATGACCTTGAAGCCGAACTTCTCGTAGAGGCGAACCGCGACGTCGTTGGACGGGCGCACCTCGAGCGTCAGCCAGCGCGACCCGAGTTGATACGCCCGCTGGATCAAGGCGGCCATGAGGGCATGGCCGTAACCCTTGCCCTGCTGATTCGCGCGCACCCCGACCGTGGTGATGTGCGCCTCGTCGCTCATTTTCCACAGTCCGGCGTAGCCAACGATCTCCTCGTCCCGGCGCAGCACGAGATAGTAGGCGGAGCGATTGTGATGCAGCTCCCGGTAGTAGGCATTGCGCGGCCAGGGTGTCGGAAAGATCTGCCGCTCGATCGCCTGCACCTCGGGAATGTCTTCCTCGCGCATGGCGTCGACGAGCGTTCGGGACTTCAACTGCATCATGGGGCCTTCCTTCTGCGCTCCTCCGCTGCCGCGGGCTGAACGTAGAGCGCCTGCACCTCATCATATCGCAGCGGTTTTTGTGAATCGAAGGTCCAAATGGCGGAGTCGAGCAGTGCGGCGCTCAGAGGCCGCCGTTCGCCGGCGGGCAGCTCGAGGTGAGCCAGCCCGGGGACCCAGGTGGCCAGGCTGCCGGCGGGCTCGACGATGGCCCGGGCCGCGGCCGGCAGCCACCCAGCAAGCTCATCCACAGGCAGGCGGCGCGCCGGCTCGCCTTCGCGCCAGGCATAGACTTCGCGGCGTCCTGCGTCGCGCAGCGCCACGCTCGCGGGATCGCCGGTGGCGCGACGGGCGAGGATCGCCAGGCTGTCGGCGACGTACAACGGGATATGGCGCGCGTATGCCAGCCCGGCCGCCAGCGACAGCCCGACACGAAGACCCGTGAATGACCCCGGGCCGCGCGCGGCCACGACGCCCTCGATATCATCGGGCTTGCCGCCGGCCCGTTTCACGACCGCGTCCAGGCGAACCAGCACCGGCGGATCCGTCCGATCCCTGACCCAGTCATCGGCGGCGAGCTGGCGGCGCCCGTCGAGGACGACCAGAGCCTGGTCGACGCCGGAGGTGTCAATCGCCAGGCGCACGGAACACCGCTCGGATCCGGTCCGGTCCGTGGAGGAGGGTCAGGCGCCGCCGCGTCTCCGCCTTGCTCGTCAACCCGATCCGGATCGTTGCCCAGTCGTTGAGCACACCGGCGCGCTCCGCCCACTCGATGACGGTGACCGCGTCGGGCGCCGGTTCGTCCAGACCGGTGTCGACCCAAGCCATCCCATCCAGACGATAGAGGTCGTAGTGCTCGATCGGGACGCGGCCCTGATAGTGGTGGTGCAGGACAAAGGTCGGGCTGTGCACACCGGTCGTGACGCCCAAGGCCTCCGCAATGCCCTTCACCAGCTCCGTCTTTCCGGTGCCGAGATCCCCTTCGAGCGCGATGATGTCACCGGGCTCGAGGACCTGTCCGAGGCGACGGCCGAGCTCGCGGGTCTCCGCCACCGATGTCGTGTCAACGAAAGTGTTCATACCCGGCCCCTTCGAGCCTTTCCATCCGCGAGCCGTTTTGGAGCCGAATCCCGGGTCGCGTGTCAATCTCGCCCACCACGGTCAATGGGAGCTTGATGCGCTCGAGCACGCGCCTGGCCGCGGCGACGCGCGCCGCCGGTGCCGCGCAGACCAGCTCGAAGTCCTCGGAATCCTTGACGGCGAGCGCCCAGTCCTTCCGCGGCAGACCTCGCGCCAGTGGGAGTCGCGCGAGATCGAGCGTCGCTCCCAGGCGCGTGCCGTCGAGCAATCGCTCAACCTCGCGATAGAGACCGTCGCTGATATCGCCGCCGACCCTGACGCCGGCGTCGACCAGGACGCGCCCGGCGATCACGCGCGGCGTTGGATCCAGCTGGGCGGAGACCCAGCCGCGTTCTCTCGCCGTTGAGGGACGGCGCCCTGACTCGAGGAGTCGGAGACCGGCCGCGGCGCCACCGAGCGAGCCGGTCACGGCGAGGAGCCAGCCAGCGCGCACGCCATTGCGCCTCAGTACGGAACGCGCCGAATCGAGCCGGCCGACCAGGGTGGCCGTCAACGTGAGTAGCCCCAGTGTCCCGCTGAGATCGCCGCCGGCGATCGCGCAGCTGAAGCGCCGCGCCTGTTCCGCGATGCCCTGGTAGAGGCGGAGCACATCGGCAACCGGAAGTGTCCCGCGGAGCGTCAGCGACACGAGCGCGTAGCGTGGCTCTGCGCCCATCGCGGCCAGGTCGCTGAGGTTGATGGAGATCAACCGACGGCCGAGTGTCGCAAAATCGAACCCCGGCCACTCCAGACGAAAATCCGTCTCCTCAACCATGGTGTCGGTAGTCGCCACGACGAATGGGTCGCCGCGCCAGACCGCGGCATCGTCGCCTGGCGCGCCAAGCAGCAGGGCGCGTGAGGGCGGATCGAGGTAACGACCGATCGACCGCAGCAGTCCGCGCTCGCCCAGGTCCGCAAGCGTCCGCGGCCGGCGCGCGATGCGACGGACTATACGGGGAGACCCTCGACCGGGCTGCTGGCAACGGCCTTCAGGCCGATGTGCGCCCGGCCCGCCTTGAACGCCCGGCGCCCTGCGACGACCGCCTCGGCGAAGGCCCTCGCCATCTCGGGGGGATTCTGCGCCCGCGCGATCGCGGTGTTGACGAGCACCGCAGCGGCGCCGGCTTCGAGGCACCGCGCCGCCTCCGAGGGGACGCCCAAACCCGCGTCGACGATGACCGGCACCTTGACCTTGCCGACGATCAGCTCCAGGTTCAAGAGATTTTGCAGCCCGAGCGTGGTGCCGATGGGCGCCGCGCCCGGCATCACCGCGGCGGCTCCCGCCTCATAAAGCCGGATCGCCTGCACGACGTCGTCGCTCGTGTAGGCCATCACGCGTCGCCCACGACCTCGACCTTGATGAAGTCGGAGAAACCGGCGGCGCGGGCCAGGCGCGCGAGCCGTACGGCCCCCTCTGCGGTGGTCGCGCCCGCGGTGTTCGGCAGGAGCGTATAGCGGCGCAGGTCGATGCCCTCGAGCTCGGAGCGGCCACCCTCGAGGTTGAGGCGGCGGATGGCTACCGTGATCATGTCGGGCTGGGCGGCCATAAGACAGCGGGCGAGCACCTCGTTCGAGGCGAACTTCCCGGTGCCGTGGATCAACCGCGACCGGAGCGAACGGCCACCGACGACCAGCGCATCGTCCCCGGCGCCGCCGCCCACGAAGTAGACGAGCTCCAGCTCATCGCCCGCGTGGACCTGGGTCTTGTCGAAATCGTCGCGGCGCCGAATCTCGCGGTTGTGCTCGACGACGACCCGGGACGGCTGCACGTCGAGCTGCTCGAGCAGCTCGAGGAGGCTGACGCCATCGGGCACCGTGCGCGGCTTGCCATTGAGCGTGACGGTGACCTGGCTCATCGGCGCGCCACCTCCAGTCGCGTCACCAGGGCTTCGTGCAGGCGGCGGGCAGCTTCCGCCGGATCCGCCGCGTCGTAGACCGCGCGGACCACGGCGACGGCCGGCGCGCCCGCGTCGACGACGGTTGCGACATTGTCCAGCTCGATCCCCCCCACGGCGACCCATGGCCGGTCGATGATCCCGGCCACCCGCGACACCAGCGCGGTCCCCACGGCGGGACGCCCCTCTTTCGTTGGCGTCGAATAGACCGGTCCGACGGCGAAGTAGTCGGCGCCCTCGTGGACCGTCAGTTGTGCCTGGGCGAGGTTGTGTGTGGAACGCCCAATCAATCGTCCCTCGAATCCGGGCAGGGCGCGCACGGCATCCGGCGGGAGATCGTCCTGACCCAGGTGTACCCCATCGGCGTCGGCGGCGATCGCCAGGTCGACGTGATCATTGATGATCAGCAGCGCTTCGTGCTCCCGCGTCAAAATACGCAGCGCGAGCGCTAAACGGTATTGCTCAAGCATCGGCATCGACTTTTTCCGAAGCTGGATGACGGTGGCGCCACCCTCGAGCGCCGCCTCCACGATGCGTGCCGTCTCGACCTCATCCCCCCGATCACCGGTGATCAGGTAGAGGCGCATGCGCGCGAGTCGCTCACGTCGTTGCTCGGCTATGGACATATAGCGCCCGCCCCGGCAGTGGCGGAATGCACGAGCCCGTTTCCTCCGCAGGTATGACCTGATCAGGTTCTAGGGTCAGCCGGCGGACCCGACTTTCTCAGCATTCCGCTCCCCTAGGGCATCATTGATTATAGGTATCGGCGCGGGACCCGGCTCGAGATCGCGCAGAGCACCTCGTACGAGATCGTGCCGGAGGCCTCGGCGAGGTCGTGGGCGCTCGGC
>VBEQ01000196.1 GCA_005881235.1 Chloroflexota bacterium
CAGGTATTCACGGATCAGATCGGCCGCGTCATAGACCCGTGGCCCGCCGAAGTCGGGGACGAGGCCAGACGGCCGGTCCAGCGTGAGCTCCACCAGCCGGGCTGCGACCTCGCCGGCATCGACAGGCTGGAACCGGGAGCCGGCGGGGACGGGTATGATCGGCAGCTTCGTCATCTGCTGAGCGACCGTCAGTAAAAGGTCATAGAACTGGGTGGCTCGCAGCGTGGTCCATGGTAGGCCGGATTCCGCCACGACTCGCTCCGCGGCCAGTTTGGACCCGAAGTAGCCGAACATCGCGCGATCGATTCCGCTGACGATCGGAATACGATCCGCGCCGACGACCGAGATATAGACCAGGTGCTGCACGCCGACGCTCGATGCCGCACGGACCAGGTTCCGCGCCTTATCGCCGTCGCCTTTCGCGCCGCCCGCACAGTGGACGATAGTCGTGACGCCGGTCACGGTGGCCTGGATACCGTCGCCGGTG
>VBEQ01000197.1 GCA_005881235.1 Chloroflexota bacterium
TGGCGGCTCGTTCGGCTGCGGGCTTACCGACTAGCGCGGCGGCCGGGTGATCGCACCCTCGCTGGCGGAGGAGACCAGCGCGGCGTACTTCGCGAACACCCCGGTCGGATAACGCGGTTCGGGTGGGCGCCAAGCTTTCAGTCGCCGGGCGATCTCCGCCTCGGGTAGCTCGAGATTGAGCTGGCGCTTCGCGACGTCGATCGCGACGGTGTCCCCATCCTGGATGGCGGCGATCGCGCCGCCGCGCGCGGCCTCCGGTGCGATGTGGCCGACCATGAGCCCGTGCGTCGCTCCGGAGAAGCGTCCGTCGGTGATCAGCGCGACCGAATCGCCGAGGCCTTCGCCCACGAGCGCGCCAGTCACAGCGAGCATCTCGCGCATCCCGGGACCGCCGACCGGTCCCTCGTAGCGGATCACCACGACGTCGCCCGCCTTGATCTGGCGCGCCTCCACCGCGGCAAACGCCGCCTCTTCGCTGTCGAAGACGCGAGCCGGGCCTCGATGCATCAGGCGCTCGTGGCCCGCGAGCTTCACGACGCAACCCTCGGGCGCGAGGTTGCCGCGGAGAATTGCCAGGCCGCCGGTCGGCTTCAGGGGTTTGTCCAAAACCGTCACCACCTTCTGGCCCGGGGTCTCGACGGCGGCGGCGGCGACCTGCGCCATGGTCCGGCCGTCGACCGTTCGAGCCGCGCCGTTGATCAATCCGCCTTCGTTGAGTCGCTGCGCCACCAGGGCGATGCCGCCGGCATCGTGCAAGTCCTTTGCCACGTAGGCGCCGCCCGGCTTGAGGCTGGCAACCACCGGGGTGCGCGCGGCGACGCGTTCGACGTCGTCGATGGTCAGGGGCACGCCCGCCTCTCGCGCGATCGCCAGCAGGTGCAGGACGCCATTCGTCGATCCGCCGGTGGCCGCGACCGACGCGATCGCGTTTTCGAGTGCGGCCCTGGTGACAATCTGGCGCGGACGCACGTCCCGGGCAATCAGGTCCATGACCAGCCGCCCGGCCTGCTCGGCGACATCATCTTTATGGGGGTCGAGCGCGGGGATGTCGTTCGCGCCCGCCGGACTGATTCCCAGGAACTCGATCGCCGTCGACATCGTGTTCGCGGTGAACTGGCCACCGCAGGCGCCGGCGCCCGGACAGGCGTTCTCCTCGACCTCGCGCAGCTCGTCCGCGCCCATCTTGCCCGCGGCGACCGCACCGACCGCCTCGAAGACATCCATCAGCGTGATGTCGCGGCCGCGGTGGCGGCCGGCGGCGATCGTGCCGCTGTAGAGGGCAAGTCCGGGGATGTTGATCCGGACCAGGGCCATCACGGCGGCCGGAATCGTTTTGTCGCAGCCCACGATCAAGACCAGGCCATCGAAGAGGTGGCCGCGCGTGACCAGCTCGATCGAATCGGCGATCACCTCGCGGCTCACGAGCGAGGCCTTCATGCCCTCGGTGCCCATCGACACGCCATCGGAGACGGCGATGGTGTTGAACTCCATCGGCGTCCCCCCGGCGGCTCGGATTCCGGCCTTCACCTTCTCGGCGAGGCGGCGGTGGTTGAAGTTGCAGGGCATGGTCTCGATCCAGCTATGCCCGACGCCGATCAGCGGCTTGCTGAGGTCTTCGCGGGTGAAGCCGATCGCCCGCAGCATGGCGCGCGCGCCGGCACGATCGTCGCCCTCCGTCAATCGCGCGCTCTGCCGCTTCAGCGGCGACGCGCCGTTTGGATCCGGCATGGACTCACCCTCCTCGAAGCCCCGATTCTACCGTCCGAACCGGTACGATGCGACGACACACAGCGAGGGCAGCAGTAACCCAATGAGCGCCAGCATCACCGAAGCGACCCTGCCTGAGGCGGGTCTTCGCGCCGAGATCCGGCTCCTCGGGCAGCTGCTGGGCGAGACCCTGCGCGAGCACGAGGGCGTGGCGCTCTACGAGCTCGAGGAGTCAATCCGGCAACGCACCAAGGAGCTCCGCCAGCACTACGACGCCGCCGAGGAGGAAGCGTTCGTCGCTGAACTCGGCCGCATTCCACTGGACGATGCCGCGCGGCTGGTTCGGGCATTTGCGACTTACTTCCAGCTCGTCAACCTTGCCGAGCTCGAGCGGCAGGCGCGATCGGTGGCCGAGACGACGGAGGACGCTGGAGAGCTCGACCGATCGATCGCGCGCTTCAAGGCACAACGCATCCCGGCTGAGCGCGTGACGGCGACCCTGGAGCAGCTGGAAGTCCGGCCGGTGCTGACCGCGCATCCCACGGAAGCGGTGCGGCGCAGCATCCTCGACCACCAGGACCGCATCGGCCAGGAGCTGGCACGGCTGCGCGCGCCACTTTCCGCGCGAGAGCGCGATCGCGTCAGGCAACGCATCGCCACCCAGGTCGAG
The DNA here is from genome assembly GCA_005881235.1 of Chloroflexota bacterium. Lineage (GTDB taxonomy): Bacteria > Chloroflexota > Dormibacteria > CF-121 > CF-121 > CF-13. The sequence goes on from VBEQ01000197.1 coordinate 2,378, forward strand.
GTCCTCTGGCATACCGACGAGGTCCGATCGGTCCGCCCGCGCGTGCTCGATGAAGTCGGAAACGCCCTCTTCTACCTCGAGCGCACCTTCTTCGACGCCGTACCGGACGTGCAGCAGCAATTGTCCGACGCGCTGGTTCGCCATTACCCCGGCATCCGGGTGCCCGCGGATCCGCCGATTCGCCTTGGATCGTGGGTCGGCAGCGACCAGGACGGTAACCCCAACGCCAACGCCGCGATGCTGAGCGAGACGCTCCGCCTGCAACGCCGCACGCTCCTGACGCGGTATCGCGAGCGTGTGCGCGAGCTGGCGCGGGACCTGAGCCAATCCACGCGATTGACGCGAGTCAGCGACGAGCTCGTGGTCTCGATCAGGCGCGACGAGGAAGAACTGGCGGATTATGCCGAGACCCTCTCACCGGGGACAGCGGATGAACCGTACCGGCGCAAGCTTTCCTTCATCTGGCGGCGGCTGGGCGCGACGCTCGACGCAGAGTCAGCCGCCTACGCGTCCGCCGACGACCTTGCCGCGGACCTCGACCTGCTAGATACCAGCCTTCGCCAGCACCGCGGCGGCGCCGTTGCGGACGGTGATCTTCTTCGTCTGCGCCGTCAGGTGCGGGCCTTCGGATTCATCGGGGCACGCCTCGATGTTCGCCAGCATCGCGCCGTGGTTCGCGCCGCCGGGATCGAGGTCGTCAACCGTCTCGGCGCCGCATCGGATCGGCGCCGAAGCGCGACCCTCAATCCACCGCCGATCTCGCTCGATGCAAGCCGCTGGTCACCCGCCACGGGCAACCTGCTCGCCACGCTGTCGGCGATGGCGGCGGCGCAACGGTCCGCGCCCGGCTCAGCCCAGACGTTCATCCTCAGCATGACCGAAAGTGGCGACGACGTCCTCCAGACGCTGTTCCTCGCCGGCCTGGCGGGGCTTCACGACCTGGCGGCCGACCCGCCGCGGAG
>VBEQ01000198.1 GCA_005881235.1 Chloroflexota bacterium
CTGCGCGAGCCGTCACCGTCGCGCTTCCCAGGTGCGGCAGCAAGACGGCATTCCAGCAGTCGGTCAGGCCCGGCTCGGTTTTGGGCTCCCGCTCGTAGACATCCAGGCCCGCGCCCTTGATCCACCCCTCCTTGAGCGCCCGCACCAGGGCTTTTTCGTCGACGATCGGGCCACGCGCGGCGTTGATGAGGTAGTGCTCCGGTCCCATCAACTTCAGCTCCCGCTCGCCGATCATGTGGCGGGTCTGGTCGTTCAGGTCGGCGTGAATCGTGACGTAATCGGCCTTGCGCAGCAGCTCATCGAGTGGGACGTACTGGGCGCGCAGCTCGGACTCGACCTGGGGGGTGGCGCGACGCGCATCCGAATACAAGATCGACATGTTGAACCCCAAGCCACGCCGGGCGACCGCCTGCCCGATTCGACCGAAGCCAATGATCCCCAGCACTCGCCCGTAGACGTCGGTGCCCAGCAGAAGGTCGGCCTTCCACCCCTTGAACTTTCCGTCCCGAAGGAACTTGTCAGACTCCACGACCCGCCGTGCCACCGCCAGGATGAGGGCAAACGCCAGATCGGCGGTGGCGTCTGTCAGTACCCCGGGAGTATTCGTGACCAGCACGCCACGACGAGTGGCGGCGGCAACATCAACGTTGTTGTAGCCGACCGCGTAGTTCGCCACCACACGCAGGAGAGGCGCCGCCGCCATGATCTCGTCGGTGATCGGCACATTGACCATGCCGACGATCCCAACCGGATCCGCTTCGGCGATGTGGCGCTTGAGCGTGTCGGGCGGCATGCCTTCCGCCTCCATCGCGGTGACCTCGAAGCGCTCTTTGAGCATGTCGATGCCGGGCGACGGCAGGGGCAAGGTCACAAAGACGCGGCTCATTAGGGGAGACGCACCCGCAGGTCGAGCAGCATGACGTCCATGGCGAGCCGAGGATTCACATTCTGATCGATCAGCAGCTGGGTTCGCTGCGCGGCGGCCAGCGATGCCCGGATGTGGTCGGGTGGAACCCGGACCGACCAGGCCTCGAGCGCGGACTTCCGGTCCGACGGCATCGGACTCAGCACCCCGGCCTGGAGGAGCATGGCATCGCGCAGAAAGGCGGTGAAGCCACGGAGAGCGTCGGCTGCGACCAGCCGCATCTCGGCTTGCGGTCCCTGCCCGAAGCGCGCCGCGAAGGTCAGGATCCCATCAACGTCCTCGAAGGCCAGAGCGGCCAGTTGCTCTGCCCAGCGGTCCATGCGCAGCACCCAGTCGCGATCGCTGATGGCGCGCACCGCCCACCCCGGACGGCCGTGGGCGAGACCGACGAGCGCCTCGGCTTCCGCATCGCCCGTCTGGCGCGCACGGATGAATTCCACCATCGCCGGGCGGGCCACCGGCGACAGCGAAATCAACTGGCAGCGCGACAGGCAGGTGGGAAGGAGATGATCCGGGTAGGCTGTTGTCAGCAGCAGCACGGTGTTCGATGGTGGCTCTTCGAGGGTTTTCAGGACACAGTTTTGCGCCTGCTCGGTCATGCGCTCGGCATTGGCCAGCAACGCCACCCGGAGGGGAGCCACAAACGGCTTCAGGCTCAAGAACTGCTGCAAGGACTGCTCGTGCGTCGGCGCGCCGCGCTCCGGATGAAATCGGATCTCGTCGATGCTGATCGCCTCGGGCCGGTCATCCGACCAGAAGTCGGGATGGACCTCGAGACGCGACGGTTGCCCCGCACCCAGAAGCAGCTCCTCGGCGAGCGCGCGCGCGACGGCGGTTTTGCCGATCGCCTCTTCACCCGTCAGGCAGTAGGCATGCGCCAAGCGGCCGGCCTGCCTGTGAGCCCGAAGAATCGAGATGGCGCGGTCGTGCCCCGCAATCGCCGCAAAACCGCGAGCAACAGGGACAGTATTCCGACGGGTCCGCGAGGCCGGCATGGCGCCCACCTTAACAAGTCTTTCCTTGACGATGTCGAAGCGCCACTCCTATTCTGTTGGCGTTTCCGACAGCAGAGCTGTCAATTTCTCGTCCGCCGCATTCCGTCGCCACCAGGTCTCAGTACACGTCAAAGAAGCGATTCCGATGGATGCCGGAGAAACCGAACAAAAGAAGAAAATTCCGGAGCTGCAGGCAATCATCGCGAAAGGCCTGAAAGGCATCAACGAATGCCGCTACAAGACCGACTGCGAATTCGCGTGCGCTTGCCCGGGCACCTGCTGAGCTAAAGCTCCAGGCCCCACCCGAGCCTCCGCCGCAAGCGGGGGAGCGAAATGATGGCCTATAATCCATAAAGGATTCTTTATATGGCATCCTCTTCTCTCCTCACGAACCCGTCCCTTCGCGAGTTCCGCGCGCATTACCAGGCACTCGCCAGCATCACCCGTCTTCGCATCCTTCAGTATCTCGCCGGGATCCCCGAGATCACCGTGCTGGAGCTGGCCGAGGCGATCGGTATCAGCCAGCCCCGCTTGAGCTGGCATCTGCGCATGTTGCGGCGCGGCCAGCTGGTGCGTAGCCGGCGAGTTGGCCGCACGATTCACTATTCCCTCCACCGGGAAGGCCTGCTCGCCTTCCATCGAGAATTGGCGACCCTGATCGCGCCTCGACCTCGAGTCCGGGCGCTGCAACACGAATGGAGCGAGGTGTAAACAGCGATGGCAACTGCTAAGAACGGTAACGGGGCACGGCTCAACGGCCGGGCGTCACGGAGTACGACGGTTCGGAGCGACTCTCGCTCGCGCCGCAAGGTGCGGGTCGCGATCCTGGGCGTGGGCAACTGCGCCTCGTCGCTGGTCCAGGGCGTCGAGTATTACCGCGACGCGAAGCCGGGGGCATCGATCCCCGGGCTGATGCACGTCGACCTGGGCGGGTACCACATCCGTGATATCGAGTTCTCGGCCGCCTTCGACATCGACAAAGACAAGGTGGGTAAGGACCTGTCCGACGCGATCTTCGCGGGCCACAACAACACGGTGAAATTCGCCGACGTCCCGCATCTGGGGGTCAAGGTCGAGCGCGGCATGACCCATGACGGGCTGGGCAAGTATCTCTCTGAGATCATCACCAAGGCCCCCGGGCCGACAGCCGACATCGTCGGCATCCTCAAGGCGACCCGGACCGACGTCGTGGTCAATTACCTGCCGGTGGGGAGTGAGGAAGCGGTCAAGTGGTATGCGGAGCAGGTGCTCGAGGCCGGCTGTGCCTTCGTCAACTGCATGCCGGTCTTCCTCGCGCGCGAGGCCTACTGGCGCGGTCGCTTCGAGAAGCGCGGCATCCCGATCATCGGCGACGACATCAAGTCGCAGGTGGGCGCGACCATCGTGCACCGCGTGCTCACGCGGCTTTTCGAGGACCGGGGCGTCAAGCTGGAGCGCACCTACCAGCTGAACTTCGGCGGCAACACGGACTTCCTGAACATGCTCGAGCGCGAGCGCCTGGTTTCGAAGAAGATCTCGAAGACGAACAGCGTCAAGTCGCAGATGAAGGCGGACATCGGCGGCGACAACATCCACATCGGCCCGTCCGATTACGTGCCCTGGCTGGGCGACCGGAAGTGGGCCTACATCCGGCTGGAAGGCCGGTCGTTCGGCGACGTCCCCCTCAACGTCGAGCTCAAGCTCGAGGTCTGGGACTCTCCGAACTCGGCGGGGGTCGTGATCGACGCCATTCGCTGCTGCAAGCTGGGCCTGGACCGCAAGCTGGGCGGCGCGCTGGAAGGACCGTCATCCTACTTCATGAAGTCGCCGCCCAGGCAGGTCACCGACGGCGTCGCGCATCAGCTGACGGAGGCCTTCATCGCCGGGACCCCGGTCGACGCCAAAGCCGCCGAGCCCACCCAGGGCGTACCCGCCCCACAAGCGACCGCTCGCCGCTGATGCTGCTCCCTCGGCTGTTCAGGCTGGGGAACCTGGTGATGCGGGCGCT
>VBEQ01000161.1 GCA_005881235.1 Chloroflexota bacterium
TGCAGCGGTTGCGGTCGTCCGACATGATGGCCGCGATGATGTACGCCACGTCCTCGCTGATGGCGCGGTACGCGTTCTTGGCGGGGTCGTAGGTGAAGACGTCTTTGCCCGTCGCGTCCTTGATCGACAACACCGGCGCCGGCATGTGACGGACGCCGAGGGTCGCCAGGGTAGAGACCCCGGTCACCATGTCGAGCGGTGTCACTTCGTAGCCGCCCAGGGTGAGGCTCAGCGAATAGTTCTCATCGGGCTGCGTCAGGTGCGTCACGCCCATCCGCCGGGCCACACTGAGGACGTTCGGTATCCCGACGCGCAGCTCCGTCTTCACCGCCGGGATGTTGAGCGAGTTGCCCATCGCCATCTTGAGCGGCAGCACGCCGTGATACCTGAGGTCGTAGTTGAGCGGGGCATACGGCTCGAAGCCGCTGGCGCCGCCCCAGGTTGGAAACACCAGGGGGGCGTCGAGCACGGGCGTGATCATGTTGAATTTGCGGCTCTCGATCGCGGCCGTGTAGGTAAAGATCTTGAACGTCGACCCTGGCTGGCGTGGCGTGTCCGCCATGTTGATCCAGCCGCCCGGCCGGTTGTAGTCATTGCCACCGACCATGGCGAGGATTTCGCCGGTCTGAGGATCCATGCTGACCAGCGCGGCGTCGTGGAAGTTGTAGTAATTGCCCTTTTGCGCGATCTGGTCTCGCACCACCTGCTCCGCCATCAGCTGCAGGTTGAGGTCGAGCGAGGTGTAGACGCGATACCCGCGCCGGCCCCCCGGCTGGATGTTGTACTGCTGGCGCAACGTCTTCAGCACGTAGTCGACGAAATAGGGGGCCAGGAAATGATTGGTGGGCGGATAGATTTGCAACTTTGTCGCGTAGGCCGCATCCGCCTCGTTCTGCGTGATGAAGTGGTTGTCGACCATCGCCGTGAGCACGGTGAGCTGACGTTCCTTCGCGGCGGGCAGGTTGATGAGCGGGTTGTACTGCGTGGGCGCCTGCGGCAGCCCGGCGAGCATGCTGGCCTGGGCGAGCGTCAGGTCGTGCGCGTTGGTTTGAAAATAGCTGTGGGCGGCGGCCTCGATGCCATACGTCTGGCTGCCATAGAAGATGGTGTTGAGGTACATCTCGAGGATCTGCTGCTTCGAATAGTTGCGATTGAGGGCGAGCGCCAGGGCCGCTTCTTTCGCCTTGCGTTGGAGCGAGTTGTCCGGGTGCGGTCCGATGAAGAGCTGCTTGACGAGCTGCTGGCTGATCGTGCTGCCGCCCTGCTTGATGCCGCGGTGCGAGTAGTCGGCGAGCGCCGCCCGCATGACGGCACCGAAATCGACGCCGCTGTTCGAGTAGAAGGTGTGGTCCTCGACGGCGATCGTGGCATTGATCACGTTGGGCGAGATGTAACCGAGGGGAACGACGACGCGGTGATCGCCCTGGTCGCCGACGTCGGCAAGCAGGTTGCCGCGCCGGTCGTAGATCAGCATGTCCTGGGGCAGGCTGGTGGATGCAAGGCCAATGACGGAGGGGAGATCCCCGACCGTCTGCGCCGCGATCGCCGGCACCGTCATCAGGGGCAGCGTCAAGGTGGCGATCATGCCGATCATCACGTTGCGCTGCAGCGTGGCGCGGCGACGCCGGTGCCACTCGCGCAGGTGGTAGTCCGTGTGCCGGTACGAATGGCGCCGTCCGTAGCAGCGCCTCACGGGTTTACCAAGCCGTACGCCCCGGCCGCCACCAGCCATCCGAGGATCAGAAAGAAGACACTCCAGGCCCCGAAGCTAGCCAGCCAAAGGGCGGCCGCCCGAGTCCGTCGCCGGCGGTTGCGGCGATCGATTCGATGGCCGTGTCCGACGGCTGAACGTTGCGCCCCCGCGATCGCCATTGCTGCTTTCCCTGCCCTGACGTGTATTGCGTTGGTCTCTGCGTTACCAGATTGTCACGCAGGGTTGAGCGTGTCAAGAAACAAGTTTAGTTATAGTCGCGCACTACCCCTCGAGGCAGTTATTGGCCGGCGGCGGCGTGGTCGACGATGAAGTGGAGCTCGCCGTCGAGCGGCTGGACGCGGCTCGCCGGGAGCGCCGGATCCCGTCGAAGCACTCGCACCAGTGCCTCCCGCTTGGAGGCCCCTTGCACCATGAAGAGCACCGCGCGCGCCGCGTTGATCACCGGCAACGTGAGGGTCAGCCGCTCCGGCGGCGGCTTGGGCGCGTCGTGGATGGCCGCGATAAGCGCGCGCACCTCCCGCAGGGCCGGATGGCCCGGAAACAGGGAAGCCGTATGCCCGTCCTCGCCCAGACCAAGATGGATGACATCGAACCGCGGGCGGCCGGCGGCATCGGAGGGAACTCGGCGCAAAGCAGGCGTCGGGTCCCCCACCAGCGGAAAGACCTGCTCAGGTGGGATCGGCACCTGGTCGAGGAGGGCGGCCCTCGCCATCGCGTAGTTGCTGCCCGGGTCGTCGAGAGGCACCTGCCGCTCGTCCGACCAGTAGACGAATACCGAGGGCCAGTGCAGGGCCTCGCGATAGGGCGGTTGGGCCAGCCGCTCGTAGCACCCCCGGGGCGTCTCGCCGCCGGCCAGCGCCATGTAGCAGGCGCCCCGCTCCCCCACCGCGGAGGTGATCCGCTGCGCGGTCCAGGAGGCGGCCGCCTCCGCCAGCTCGGCCGGCCCCGGCACGACGACCGGGGTAACCGGCGCGGTCATCGGCTTTTTTTCTTCTTCTTGCTGTTGAAGGCCCGTTGCGCCGACTTGATCTCTTTCCAGGCCGCTGCCGGGCCACGCCAGCCCTTGATCTCGGGGTTTCCGCCGTCCAGCATCTTGTAGGTGTTGAAGAACGCCATGATTTCGAGCTTCCAGTGGTCGGCCAGGTCCGCGAGGCGCCCCACCCCGTCGAAACGGGCGTCACGGGCCGGGACCATCAGGACCTTGGCATCGGGGCCCTTGTCGTCCATCATGTCGAGCACCCCGATGGGGCGGGCCAGCTGCACCGAGCCCGGGACGGCGGATTCGTACGCCAGGAGCAACGCGTCGAGCGGATCGCCGTCGCCGGCCAGGGTGTCGAGCACGAAGCCATAGTCGGTTGGATAGACGACCGACAAACTCAGGACCCGCTTCATCCGCAGCCGGCCGGTTTTTTCATCGAACTCGTACTTCGAGCGGCTGCCACGAGGAATCTCGATGACCACGTCAACGGTCCGGTCTTTGCCCCGAACCGTCACCGCAGCGCGGCGTCGAGTGCTTCTTCGAACAGCACGTCATGACCCGGGAGGGTCAACTCGATGCCCAGCAGTTCCTCCGTTGCGCGCGATTCCAAACGGACCGTCCGCTCGGCAAGCTCCTGTTCGCCAAGGCGGATCTGCGTGGAGAGCCGGCCGCCGCGAAGCCGGCTCATGCTGAAGCGAGCGGGGCCCTCGTCGCCGCCGGTGTAGATCAGGAAGCGGTGCACACCGTGCTCGAGCGAATCCTCCGGTCGAAATTCCAACGGTACGTCGATGCCAACGCGCGCCATCCGGCTGCGGATCCAACCACCCAGCAAGCGCGCCTGGGCGGTCTGCCCGTCGCTGCCATGAAAGATCGAGACACCGTGAACGTGCGCCAGCCGGGCGAGCATGCCCAGCATGTCGAAAAACTGCGCCGCGACATGCCGCCAGGCGATCAGCCGGGCCCAGTTGAGGTCTCCGATCGAGGCCTGCGCCTTGTTCCGGCGAGCCACCTCAAGGAGGCGAGCGAGGTCCGAATCGTCGAAGCCCTCGTCAGTATCGACAACGAGACGATCCGCGAGTTCGCACAGGTCGTCGAACAGGGGGTTATCGAACTGGGGGCGGCCCGGCCACCAGAGAATGACCGGAAGGTCGGGAATTAGTAGGGGCGTTGCGAGGCTGGCCAGGTGCCGGGCAGGCTCGCCGTGCGCGTGGAGGATCACGCGCTCGGTGCTGACCCGGTGGCCGCTCTCCGTCCGTTCCTGCGCGGACACCTCGGCTTCCAACTTGTCGGCCTCGCGGGTGTGTTGAGCCAGGAGGATCAATGTCCGGGAAGGGTTGGTCACGGAGAGACGGTCGAGCACGCTAATGACTTCGCCCAATTCGGGCTCATCGCTCACCACCGCGATCAGGTTGCAGACGCTCGCGCGGGCTTCGGCGGCGGCGTGCTGCGCGGCCTCGCTCCCCTCACCGTCCGCGTGCAGTCCCCAGCGGACCTGGTCCAACTCTTCCTGGATGTCGTGCACGTCGACAAAGGTCCGGGCGCTGAGCTCGGTGTGATCCTTAGTCATGGCCGCCGCCAGCGCCGGCCGTCCCGCTCGATCAGCGCGTCCACCTCGGGCGGCCCCCAGGTTCCGGCGGCGTAATTGGGGAACGCGGGCGGTGGTTGCGATGCCCACCCCGCCTCGATCCGGTCGACCAGGCCCCAGGCTCGCTCCACCTCATCCTCGCGCGCAAAGAGGGTCGCGTCGCCCAGCATGCAGTCGAGCACGAGGCGTTCATAGGCGTCGGGTGACTCGACCATGAATGAGGAGCCATAGAAAAAGTCCATGTTGACGGTGCGCAGGCGCATCACCGGGCCGGGAATCTTCGCCGCGATCTTCAGCGACGCCCCCTCATGCGGCTGGATGCGCATCACCAGCACGTTGGGCGTCAACTCCTGGACGGCGGTCTTCGCGAACGGCAGGTGCGGAGGATTCTTGAACTGGATCGCAATCTCGGACGCCCGGCTCGGCAAGCGCTTGCCCGTGCGCAAATAGAACGGCGTGTCGGCCCAGCGCCAGTTGTCGATCTTGAGGCGGACCGCGACAAAGGTCTCGGTGGTCGAGGCCGGTGAGACGTTCACCTCCTGCCGGTAGCCGGGAACCTGCTGGCCGCCGACCCAACCCGGGCCGTACTGGCCGCGAACGACGTCATTCGCGACGTCGATCGGGTGGATGGATTTGAGCACCTTGACCTTCTCATCGCGGACGCTGTCCGCATCGAAGTTCGGGGGCGCTTCCATGGCGGCGATGCTCAGCAGCTGCATCAGGTGGTTCTGGAAGATGTCGCGCAGGGCCCCGGAGTTCTCGTAGTACTTGCCACGCCGCTCGATGCCGATGTCCTCCGCCACCGTGATCTGCACATGGTCGACGTAGCGCCGGTTCCAGATCGGTTCGAAGATCCCGTTGGCGAAACGGAAGACCAGGACGTTCTGCACCGTCTCTTTGCCGAGGTAATGATCGATGCGGTAGATCTGCTGCTCGGCGAACACCGCGTGGATCGCCTGGTTGAGAGCCTGGGCGCTCTTCAAGTCGTTCCCGAACGGCTTTTCGATCACGACCCGCTTCCAGCCCTCGCCAGCCTTGGCGATCCCGGCAGCCCCCAGCCGGTCGATGATGACGGAGAAGAATTGGGGGGCGGTCGCCAGGTAAAAGACGCGGTTGCCGTTGGTCCCTCGCTCGCGATCGAGCCTGTCGAGCTCGGCGGCCAGCCGGCCGTACCCGGCAGCGTCGTCGAACGGCATCCGCACATAGGAGATCCCCTCGGCAAGGCTCTGCCAGACGGCCCGATCGACCGGCTGGCTTCGCGAGTACTTTTGCACCGCCTGCTCCATGTGGGCGCGGAACTCATCCTCAGTGAGGGCCGTGTCGGCGACGCCGATCACGCTGAAGCCCGACGGAAGGTAGCGGTTGAGGGCCAGGTTATAGAGCGCCGGCATCAATTTGCGCGCGGTCAGGTCCCCGGAGGCGCCGAAGATAACCATCGCCGCCGGGTCGGGCGTGCGGGGCAGGATCAGCCCGTCGCGCAGGACATTCTGGGTCAGCGGTACGGTCGCGGCTTGGGCCATGCGCTATTCCGTCCTGACGGGGTGTCCCCCAAACTCATTGCGCAGTGCCGCGAGAACCTTCGCGCTGAATGAGTCCTCCTGGCGCGACCGGTATCGCATGAAGAGGCTCATGGCCAGCGCGGGCGCGGGCACCGCATGGGCGAGCGCTTCCTCCAACGTCCAGCGGCCCTCGCCCGAGTCTTCGACGTAGCCCTTGATGTGTGCCAGTTCCGAATCGCGTTCGAAGGCGGCCTGGGCGAGCTCGAGCAGCCAGGAGCGGATCACGCTGCCATGGTTCCACAGCCGCGCCAGCTGGACGAGGTCGAAATTGAAGGGCGCGGCTTTGAGGATTTCGAATCCCTCCGCGTAGCTCTGTAGCATCGAGTATTCGATTCCGTTGTGCACCATCTTCGCGTAGTGCCCGGCCCCGGACGAGCCCACGTAGGCGTATCCGTCGGCCGGCGCGAGCGTCTTGAAGATCGGCTCGACCTGTTTGAAGACGGCCTCGTTGCCGCCCACCATCAGGTTGAAGCCCACCTTGAGGCCCCAGATGCCTCCGCTGACACCGGTATCCAGAAATTCCACCTGCTGCGATCGCAGCGCTTCCGCGCGGCGTATCGAATCTTTGTAATTCGAGTTGCCGCCATCCACGATCACGTCTCCGGGCGAGACCACCCCGGACAACCGCTGGATGGTGTCATCGACCGGTGGGCCGGCGGGGATCATCAACCAGAAGATGCGGGGTGGCTTGAGCTTCTGACCGAGATCTTCGAGGCTGCTGGCACCGACGGCGCCGTCGCCCGCGACCGCGGCGACCACCTGCGACGACCGGTCGTAGACCACCAGCTGGTGCCCGCCCTTCATCAGTCGCCGGGTCATTCCCGATCCCATGCGCCCGAGCCCGATCAGGCCGAGCTGCATCAGCCCACTCGCACCGTTGCGACGGACTGGGCGATCTTGGCGAGGCCCTGCGCCACGTCCGCCATTTGAACGCGAAGCACGCGGCGTCCGTGGTTGCGCAACGCCTGGAAATCACCGAGCGCCTGCGCCTGCTTGAGAACCCCGAAGGAGAATTTCTCGCCGGGGATTGGCACGTCATGAGGATCATCGCCGACCAGCTGGAGGAAGACGCCCGTGTTGGGACCGCCCTTGTGTAGCTGCCCGGTCGAGTGCAGGTAGCGTGGCCCGTAGCCCACCGTGGTTGCCACCCGGTAGCTGTCGCGGATGGCGAGCCGGATCGCATTCAGCGCACGATCGTGCTCCGGGCTGGGCACGATGAAGGCGAGCAGCGCGACGTAGTCGCCGGCCCGAACCTGGCCGAGCAACGACTGGATGGCCGCCTCGAGCGTCGCTCCCGACTGGCCAGCCCACCGGATCCCCTGGCCGACGGTCGGCGGATTGCCCTCGCTGAGGACCTTCTTGGTGAGATCCTTGGCCTCCTGCACGTTCGGCTGGTCGAAGACGTTGATGCCGAGAATTGCCCCGGCGACCGCGATCGCGTACTCCCAGCGGAAGAACTCCGCCCCGATCGCCAGCGGATCGCCGAGCGTGAGCGTCACGACGGGATGGCCCGCCTTGGCGAGCGCGGCCAGGGCGCTCGGCTCGTCGTCACCGGGAAGCGCCAGCCGGACAAAGAGACGATCGTTGCCGTAAAGCTCCGGTGCGCCGAGCGCCTCGTCGGCGACCGGCACCAGGCCCTTTCCCTCTTTGCCCGTGCTCTCCGCGATCAACTGCTCGGCCCAGACGCCGAAGCTCTGGATCGCGGGCGGTGCGACGATCGTGATCTTGTCGCGCCCGACCTTCGCCGCCTCGGCGAAGACCGCTCCCAACCAGGCCCCGGGGTTCTCCCTGGCCTGGACGGATGGGGAGCACGCCTGCACCATGGTCGCCGCCCGGTCGAGCAGGCCCGAAACATCGACGCCGCCGAGCGCCGCCGGTACGAGACCGAAGTACGAGAGGGCCGAGTAGCGGCCGCCGATGTCCGGCGGGTTGAGAAAGGTTCGGCGGAACCCGCGCCGTGACGCCTCATCCGCCAGCGACGTTCCCGGGTCGGTGATCGCGATGAACTGCCCGCCCTTCTGGCCCGCCTGCTGCCAGAAGTAGCGGTAATGGGAGAGCGTTTCCAGCGTGGTCCCTGATTTCGAAGCGACGATGAAGACGGTCTTGCCAAGATCGATCGCCTTTTCCAGGGCGCTGATCGCGGCGGGATCCGTCGTGTCGAGCACGTGCACCTCGAGCGCACCCCTTTTGGCGCCGAAGGTTTGCCGGAAAACTTCCGGGGCGAGGCTGCTGCCACCCATCCCCATCAGGACCACGTCGGTGAAGCCCTCGCCGACCAGCTCCTTGCGGAGCGCCTCCAGCTCGGGCACGCGTTCCTCCATCCGATCAGCGACCTGGAGCCACCCCAGCCGCTCGCGGATCTCGCTTTGCGCGCTGCCGTTGGACTTCCACAAACCGGCATCTTTCTCGGCGATCCGGCGCACCACCGCCGTCTGCTCCAGCTGCTCGAGCCGCGTGCTGACGGCGTTATCGAGTGTTCCCAGCTGCGCCTCATGTGCGCCGCCCGATCCCTGCTGGAGCTTCTGCTTCTTGTTCGCAATCTCCTCGAGCAGCTTGTCGATCGAATCGGCGAACAGCTTGACGCCATCGACGCGGAGGTCCGATGTGACCTTGTCCATGTCGATGCCGGCCGCAGCCAACTCGCGCAGGACCTGGCGCGCACCCTCGACGTTTTCGAGAAGGCTGGGTCGGACCTCGCCGTGTTCCTTGAACGCCATCATGGTTTGCTGCGGCATGGTGTTCACGGTCTCGGAGCCGATCAACTCCTCGACGTACATCACGTCGCTGTAGCTGGGATTCTTGGTTCCGGTGCTGGCCCACAGGCACCGCTGCACGGATGCGCCCGCCGCTCGAAGGTCGGCGAACTCGGGCCCGTTGAAGATCCGCATGAAGGCCTGGTAGGCCATTTTCGCATTGGCGACGGCGGCTTTTCCCATCAGCTTCTGCAAGCCCGCGCGTTCCGTCGGGTCTGTGCTCGCGGCGATCTTCTGCGCGAGCAGCTTGTCCACCGCGGTATCCACGCGGCTGACGAAAAAGCTGGCCACCGAGGCCACGTCGACCGGATGCCGGTCCTTCATGCGCCGTTGGAGGCCTCGGATGAAGGCGCGGGCGACGTCCTCATACACCTTGACCGAAAACATCAGGGTGATGTTGATGTTGAGGCCGTCGGCGATGCATTGCTCGATCGCGGGGAGTCCGGCATCGGTCGCCGGGATCTTGACGAAGATGTTCGGCCGCCCCACGCGGTCGAAGAGATCGTGCGCCATGGCGATCGTGCCCTGAGTATCGTCGGCAACGCGTGGCAAGACCTCGATGCTCACGTAGCCATCCTTGTGCTTCGTCTGCTCGTAGACCGGTTTGAGCACATCGGCCGCCAGCTTGATGTCCTCGACGATCAGGTTGAGCATGATCTCCTCGTCCGGGATGCCCGCGTGGACCAGGTCGCGGAGCGCGTCGTCATAGTCACTGCTACCGCCGATCGCCTTCTCGAAGATGGTGGGGTTGGAGGTCATGCCGACCACGGCATCCTCCTCGATCATTCGCTGCAGCTCGCCAGACGTCATCAGGCTCCGGCGGATGTAGTCGAGCCAGACGCTGGTGCCTGCCTCGTAGAGCTCGAACAAGGGATTCTTCGCCATCGCTCCTCCTATGGCCCGGGCGCTGTGGGGCCACTCATTAGACTCTCATACCCCACCGGCTGCCCGCGCCCTGCGCATCTCCCTCCCCCGCTTGCGGGGGAGGGTCGGGGTGGGGGTTTTCTTAGGTCCCGACGCCGCTCAGGGTGATCCGCTGGGTCCCGGCATTGTCGATGACCGTGACCGTGCCGGCGCGCGCGCCGCTGGCTCGCGGCACGAACGTCACCCGGATCGTGCAGCTCGCTCCGGCGGCCAGTGTGCTGCCACAACTGGTGCTCATGGTGAAGTCGTCGCCGCTCACCTTGATGCTGCCAATCGATAGCGGGCCGTTGCCGGCATTGAAGAGGACGATATTTTGGGGCAAAGTTGGGCTCCCCACGCGTGCTCCACCAAAGTTCAGGAATCCGCTGCTGACCAGGGCCCTCGGCGCGGTCCCGGTCCCGCGAAGGCTCACCGATTGTGTGCCGCCCGGCCCGTCGTCAGAAAGCGTTAAGGCGGCCGCGCGCACGCCGTAGCCGTGCGGCACGAAGTTGACCGTGATCGAGCAGGAGGCACCGGGGACGATCGCCCGCAAGCAGTTGTTCGACTGGCTGTAGTCGGCGGCAGCCGCCCCGCTGATCCCAATGGCGCGGATCGTGAGCGCGCCGTTGCCCGTGTTCGTGACGGTGACGACCTGCGGCGCCGCGGAGCCGCCCAGGTTCGCGCCCGGCGAGAGAACCGTGGCACTCAGGGTCGCCACCGGCTGATAGGCGACCCCCGTGAGCCGCACGGTGTCGGTGGACCCAGGAGCGGAATTGCCATCATCCGTGACCACCAGGCTGCCGCTGCGAGCCCCCGCCGCCGTCGGCGTAAAGGTCACGCTGATCGGGCAGGAGAGACCCGGGAGCAAGAGCGCTGGGCAGTGCGGGCTCGCCTTGAAATCGCCGGTCGCCGCGATGGCCGCAATGCTGAGCGGCCCGTCGCCGCGGTTCGCCAGCGTGACCGTTTGCGGCGGGCTACTCGCGCCGACGTTCTGGCTGAAGTTGAGCCGGTCCGGACCGAGATGCGCCAGCGCCATCGTCGCCACACCCAGCACCTGGATCCGCTGCGGGCTGTCGGCGGAGTCGTCCGCCACGACAATGTAGCCGTCCCGCTCGCCGAGCGTGCTCGGGATGAAGGTGATCGTGATGAGGCAGCTGGCCCCAGGTGCGAGGACCGGCGGGCAGTTGTTGCTCTGGGTGAAGTCGCCATCTTCACGAATCGCGCTCAGGTGCATCGGTGCCTGGCCGGTGTTGACGAGCCGCACGGTTTCTGAGCCACTGCCGCTGCCCAGGTTCTGCGTGAAAATCAGTGACTGGCTCGTAAAGGTCGCGGCGGGTTGCGCCAGACTTCCGGTGAGCGGCACCGATTGCGAGGCAGTACCCGACGACCCATTACCGCCCGCATCGTCCTTGACGGTCAGGGTACCGCTGCGCGTCTTCTTGTCGTCGGCGCCGATCTGGCTCAGCGTGATGCTGATCTGGCAGGTGGCATGGCCGGCCAGCGCGCTCGGACAGTTGTTGCTCTGGCCGAAATCCGGGTCCGTGCCATTGTCGAGCGAGATCGAGGTGATGTGGAGCAGGCCATCGCCGTTGTTCGTGAGCGTGACGGTGGCGGGCGTCGCCGGACCATTGAGCGGCTGATTGATCACGACCGCGGGCGGACTGAATGTGACCAGGGCAGCGGTAGCGTCACCCTTGAGGGTGATCAACTGCTGGCCCCCGACGGCATCGTTGGGAACCACGACGCTGCCGATGTGGGTGCCGAGGGTCGCGCGTGGCTGGAACGCGACCTCGAAGGAACAGGTGGTCCCCGGCTCGAGTCGCGCCTGGGCGCAGGTGTTCTTGAGGGGATCGAGGTAGAAGTTGTTCCGGTCCGCGCCGAGATCGACCGCCCCCATGACCAGCAGCCCGCTTCCGGTGCTGGTCACGGTGACGGTCTGCGGTTGGCTTCGCCCGGCCAGGTTCGTCGGATCGAAGTTCACCTGGGTCCGCTGGATCCCGGCCTGCGTGACGCCGAGCCAGCGGATGCGGCTGTTGAAGCTGTCGGCCACGAGCATCGCGCCCGAGTCGGCGAGCATGCTGAGACCACGTGGTCCGTCGACTTCGGCCGCATCGGCCGGACCGGCGTCACCCTTGAGTCCGGTGCTTCCGATGCCGCCCAGCGTCGCCACCGCCTGGCCGGCGACGTCGACGCGCCGGACGCGGTGATTCAGGTAGTCGGCGACATAGATGTTGCCCTGATCAACCGTGGCGCTCCAGGGTCGGTTGAAGTGGGCTTGCGCCACACCGCCGTCGCTGAAGCCCGGCGCCCCATCCCCGGCGACCGTTTGGATCACGTTGGGCGCCTTCGGATTGGTGCTGACCGCGCTGACCCGCCGGATCCTGTTGTTGAAGCTGTCGGTGATGTAGAGATTCGGGGATGAGGCGGTATCGACCGCGACGCCATAGGGGAAATAGAGATCGGCCTGGCGCGCGTCACCGTTGTCACCACTGAAGCCGAGACGACCGGTGCCGGCCACGGTGTAGATGCGGCCGCCAATCACCTCGCGGACCCGACTGTTGTAGGTGTCGGCGATGAAGAGGTTGCCCGCCGCGTCGACCGCGAGTCCCGTCGGATAACTCAGCGCCGCCTGCGTCGCCGGTTTGCCTTCATCGGTGCCGGCATAGCCCGCGGTTCCGGTGCCGGCAACCGTTGCCATCGTCTGGTGGGTCAAGTCGATCGCCCGGACGACATTGTTGAAGGTGTCGGCGACATAGAGCACATTGCGCGCGGTGTCGAGCGCTCCACCCATCGGGTATGCCAGCCGTGTGCTGGTCGGCTGGCTCGAGGTCAGGCCCGGACCCCGCGCGCCCCCGATTCCGGCCAGGGTGCTGACGTCGCTGTCAGTAGCAAAGGTGCGCACCGCGTGGTTGAAGGTGTCGATGACATAGCGCTGGCCGGTCACGGCAGGTACCGCCGCGTTCAGCTGTTCCGCAGGGGTGATTTTCGAGAGGACCGCCGCCGGTGCCGCAAATTGCGCGCGGCCCGGTTTCTGGCCGTTACCGGCAAAGCTCGCCGTCCCATTGCCGGCTTCGGTGTGGATATTGTGCCCGGGCGCGGTGGCGATGGAGCCTTCCAGCACCCGCACGAGATTGTTGCCGGTGTCCGCGATCACCACATCGCCATTGGGTCGCACCGCGACCGCCGTCGGTGCGCTGAGCTGGGCCAGGATCGCCGGACCGCCATCGCCGAACTCGCCGGCCTTTCCGGTGCCGGCGACGGTTCGGAGCGCGTGATCGGAGGTTGCCGACAGCTCGCGAATGACATTGTTGCCCGTGTCGGCGATGTAGAGATTCGCCTTCTCGTCGAAGGCCAGCCCCGACGGCTGCCGGAGCAGTGCTGAGGTACCGGGAGCGGCATCCGTGTAACCCGCACTACCCGTGCCGGCCACGGTGGTCAATAGATGCGTGGTCAGGTCGAAGCGGCGAACCGCATTGTTATAGGTATCGGCGATGTAGAGCCCATCGCCATAAATGGCCAGGCCGCGCGGTTGCTTGAGGGGCGCCGCGACCACTGTATTGATGATGCCGCCCTCGATCGAGCGAACCCGGTTGTTGAGGGTGTCGGCGACGTAGACGATCCCACGCTTCTGATCCCAAGCGATGCCATAGGGCGAGTTGAGCTTGGCCGTCGAGGCCGAACCCTGGTCGCCGGCGAACCCGAAGCTGCCGTCACCCGCGATGGTGGTGATCTCCGCTTTCTGCACACCGGTGGGCTTGTCGATCGATGGGATGGTCACGGCCGCCTTGCGCACCTGGTGGCCGAACGTGTCCGCGATGTAGACGTCGAAGCCGGTCACCTGGTAGCCGTTCTTTTTGACTTCTCCGATCGCGACCGCATACGGTCCCGCCAGTTGCGCCTTAGCCGGGTCGGAGTCTCCCCCAACCGCCAGGCTGCCGCTGCCGGCAAAGGCCACCTCAGTGTTGTCGATAAGCATCCGAACGACGTGATTGGCCGGGTCGGCCACAAAGGTATAGCGGCCAAAGACCGCCAGGCCGAAGGGCTGTTGGGCGACCTCGGTCGGTTTGCCGGCGGCGGGCGCCCCGGCATAGGTCGACAGATCAGGGCGACCGGGGAGCGCAGCCGCGGCCGCCGCCACGAGCGGCGAGCTGACCGCCACCTGGGGGAGAGCAAGGCTCACGAGGAGGGCGGCCGGTCCTATGGCGCGCCACCACCGGTTACCCCAGCGGCGCGGTCTCTTCATGCCGTTCCCCCGTACGTCGACGACCCCTGCTGCATCATACCTCGAACTCAGCCGTCTCACCGCCGAAGGACCAGGTCGTTGGGCTGCGCGCGGCCGGGCGTGACCAGGAAGGGCGCGTCCGCCTCGATCGCCGAGCCGGCTCGGTCGCCGAAGGGATTGGCCACGATCGCCTGCAGCATCCGCGGTCCAAGCAGGTCGTGATAGAGCACCAGGATCGAGTACTGGAAGGATCCGCTCTCGTCGGTCTTGATGTTCTTCGGCCAGGGCGAGCGGAGCGCCGGTGTCCCCCAGTTGAGAAACTGGATCGTCGTTCTCGGCGGGAAGCCCCTGCCGACGACGCTGGTCACAAAGCCGGGTGGACCGATCGGTGGGTTGAGCGCGACCGACGGCTGGAAGCACGGTATTTTGTAGGTGGCGTCCGCTTCGCGCTGCCGGAAATCGTCGGCCCGCACCAGGTGGACGCCCTCGGACCGGCTCCGCACCTGGATGTCGAAGTTGAAGTGACCGAAGACGTCGGTCGTCCGCTCGAAGCTCTGGGGCGTCCCGCCGGGGCCCGCATCAAACGTGACGAGCACCGCGCTGTAGGGATTGAAGTTGACGCCGTCGACGTTGATCGTATAGGTCACCGGGGCTGGCGCCGGCGTGGGCGTGGCTCTTGCCGATGGCTTGGGGGTGGCGCGCGGGGAGCCCGGCTTGAACGTATCGGAGGCCAGCGTGGCCGCGGTCGCCGGCTGGAAGCAGCTGGGCGTGACCGCAATGGCGGCGGGCGACGCAATGGCGGTGGCCGGCGTCCCGCTTTGCCAGGCGATGAACGACCGGTTGCTCTTATGGACTTCCAGGCCATCGGTGAAGGTGGCCTGGACCACGTCGATCCGCGGCTCTTTGCCGTTCGAGTAGGCGAACGTCGCGTGCCCGCCTTTGTCGGTCGTCCCCTTACCCAGCTGGCTCGGTTTTTGCGGGTCGGCCACATTGGTGAAGACGACCGGCACGTTGGCCAGGGGCGCGCCCCGCCAATCGACGATGGTGGCGGTCAGGGTGACCGCGCCGGGCATGCCGACCGGCGTCGACGGTGACTCGAGCTTGATGCGCGTCGCCGGGAAACCCGCGGCCAGGTTGGCGGGCGCCGCCAGCGCCGACCCGGCGAGCACGGCCACCACCATGGAACCAGCGAGGATCGCGGCCGCCGCCAAGCGGAGGCTGCGCATTACTGCGGCGGGTTCTTGAAGTACCCGCTGTAGTAGACGGAGGCATCGCAGGACGATTTGTCAGGCTGGACGCAGGAGAGGTCCATCCTGTCGTTCTTTTGGAACGTCAACGGGGTGATGAAATGGAAATCGAGATCGCGGAAGTTGTCGAGCTTCAGCGTCAGCAGCACCTGCTCCTGCTTCTTTTCCGCATTGAATCGTGAAAGTGTCAGGTCGCCGCTGTAGCCGTTGGGATTCTCAAAGACGAGGTCGGTAACGGATAGCCCGCCGTCGGCAGGGATGGTCAGGTTGCCGCCACCGCTGAGGCGCGCCGCGTAGGCATTACCCCCAAAGGGATTCGCGCCGGTCGCTCCGCCGCCACCACCGGTCGACGTCACGGGAGTCTGCGCCTTCAGCGTGTTGACTTGTGATTGCAGCGCGGATGCCTGGGGCGCGAGGGCCGCGGTTGCGGCGCTCTGGATGCTCGGCTTGAGCCAAACAAACCACAGCAGCACCAGCAACAGCGCCAGCGCCGCCAGCCCGATGAGCGCGGGAATCAGCCATGGCGGGATCAGTCCTTCCTGCTGCATCGTCCCGTCGACGGTGATGGTGGGCAAGCCGTCCTGGTGAACGAGCACCTTGTATGGGTTGGTCTGTGGCGGTCCCGTGAGGAAGCGCTGTCTTGGCGCCATCCTGACCGAGGCAAAGCTCGCGGTGCCGGGTTCCGAGCTGAGGGCCGGCGGGGTGATGGTGAAGTTGAGCTTGCGATCGGGGTCGGCGGCGGTCAACCGGGCGCTGATGCGGACATTGCCCCGGTTGTCGAGCGCGAGGCGGGCGTGGGCACGCGACCGGCCTTTCGCGGTCCTCGGGATGAGCTCGGCGGAGGCGTCGTTGAACGGACCAACCTCGACCACGCCCTCCTCGACGACTGAGGCGCGAGCGTCTTCCCGCGACTTGACCCGGACCGCAAATGGGACAGCGCGTGCCAGCACGCTGGACGATTTGGGGGGTTTGAAGCGGATGCGCGCGACCGCCTCGGCGCCGGGAAAGAGCGGAATAACAGAAGGCTCGACAATGGCCCACGCCGACGCGTCGCCCAGGACCTCGAGGGTGAACTGGTCGACAACCGTCCCGGAGTTGCGGATGCGCACCTCGGAGACTGCCTCGCCACCCGGCGTGACCGTGACAGCCTTGCTGGCAAGCGTGGCGGTAGCAGCCATGGCGTTCGAAGCATAGGTAGCGCACCGTGGCCCGGCCATAGCCAGAGAGGAAGACGTGCAGGCATCGCGTGCTGCCCGTTAAGTCCACGTTGAGTGCCCGGAAAGTCGAGGTCACCAGAATGGCCTCAGCGGCGAAAGGCAGCAGGAGCCGTCGCCGGCACGAGGAGGAGGAAACCGTGATCGCCACCCGCCCCGCCGTCTTAACCGACCGCACGCGCGTCTATGTCGCCGCCGCCGACCCCGTATCGCGAGCGGGCATCGCCAGCCAGCTTCGTTCCCATCACGGACTCGACATGGTCGAAGAGCGCCAGGTCGATGCCGAGGTCGTGGCGCTCGTCGTCGCCGACCAGATGGACGAGGAGACCGCCCAGACCATTCGGGCACTGAAGCGCCGGGGCGTCGAGCGCGTCGTCTTGATCGTGACCCGCGTCGACGACACGGGGCTGCTCAGCGCCCTCGAAGCGGGCGCCCGCGGTGTGCTCCGCCGCAATCAGGCAACTCCCGAGAACCTGTTCGAGGCGATCCGTGCCGCCGCCGGCGGCGAGGGGGCGCTTTCACCGGACCTGCTGGGCCGCTTGCTCGACCAGGTCGGTCGACTCCAGCGCCAGGTCTTGAACCCGCGCGGGCTGAGCTTTGCCGTGCTGACGGACCGGGAAATCAAGGTTCTCAAGCTGCTCGCGGACGGATTGGACACCGCCGAAGTTGGCCGCCGGCTCTTTTACTCGGAGCGCACGGTCAAGAACATCGTCCACGACGTGACCAGTCGATTGAACCTGCGCAACCGCACGCAGGCGGTCGCCTACGCGCTCAGACAGGGACTGATCTAGGACCTCCATCGGGGTCGGGGGGCGTCATGCGCACGACGTCGGCTGAGCACGGGACCGACGAGAGAGCTCCGGCGCGCGCAGCGAGCGAGGCTCAGCGCCGAGATACGGCGCTGCCGATGCATGCCCGCATGCTGCTCGGGTTGCAGGCGACGGCCGGCAACGCTGCTGTCGCCGACCTGATCGAGACACACAAGCCCGCCGCAATTTCGCCTCCAACGCTGGCGGAGGGTGGGGTGGGGGACGAAGCGGCACCGGCCCCCGTAACGGCGGAGGCCCCACCGAGCGAAGAGGCCACTGTCGATCCGCGCGCCGGCGAAACCGATGACGAACTCGCGGCGCTCGACGCCGAAGCCGATACCACAGCATCAATCTCCCCTCCCACTCTGGGCGAGAGCAGCCTGG
The DNA here is from genome assembly GCA_005881235.1 of Chloroflexota bacterium. Lineage (GTDB taxonomy): Bacteria > Chloroflexota > Dormibacteria > CF-121 > CF-121 > CF-13. The sequence continues at coordinate 17,370 of VBEQ01000161.1, forward strand.
GAGATGGTGAAGCTGGCGACGTCCCCGAGGCGCCGGGCGGGGGCGCCGAGCCCGGCGCGCCAATCGGCGAGCGGTCAGCGGCGCCAAGCCCCGACCTCAGCGGAGCTGATCCGGCCTCGGGCCTGGCGCGAGCCGGCAGCCTGCCCCCCGCACAGCTGCTGAGCTCGCTTGGAACGGTCTCAACCGCGGTTGACCGCCAGGCGGCGAATGAGCACGAGCGGCTCGCGGCCGATGCACCGCAGCGGCCACGCCATCCCGGCGCGCCGGCCACCGTCGAATCGCCAGCCGCGACGCGCCTCGCGGTCGCTGAGAGATCAATCCCCAGCAACGCACCCGCAATGCCGGAAGCCCGCGACGTGCAAGTCCGGCCTGGGGATACCCTCCCCCATCTTCCGCTCGAGGGCAATGCCGATCCCGCACTCGTCCATCAACAGCACGCGCGCGTGCTGGGCAGCGTGGAACGCGAGCATGTCAGCGGCCGTCAAGACGCAATGCGACCGCTGGGCGAAGATGAAATCTTCCCAACCGCACCGGCGGAGACATTGCGCGGCTCGATTGGCGAGACGGCCAGCCGTGCCGGCGCCGCTGCGGCTCAACCGAAGCCCGCCGAAGACGAGGGGGCGGCGTCGATTATCGCCCAGCAAGAGAAAGGCGCCGAAATCCAGAGCGCGGTGGGCACCGGCCTGGCCTCACTCGCCGGTCAGCGTGAGGAGTATGCGCAGCGCACCGCGCGTGAGCACGCGAAAGCCGATGCCGAGATGTCGCAACTCGAGCAAGCGAATAGCCACGAGCAGGCGAGCGAGCGCGGCGCTGCCAAGCGCGAAGTGGCCGGGCTCCGCGGCCGATGGACGACCGCTCAGCAGGAGTTGGTCGCGGGCGCACAACACGAGGGTGATGCGAAAACTACAGAGGTCCTCCAGACCGTCGAC
>VBEQ01000199.1 GCA_005881235.1 Chloroflexota bacterium
TCCGGCGCGAGGTGGACGAACTGGCGCGCCGTGGCATCGAACTGCGCTTCTCCGGGCGGCTGCAGGAGCTGTCCCCGGCGCTGCAGGACCAGATGCGGCAGGCGAGCGAGCGAACCCGGGTCAACGCCAGGGCGATTCTCAACATCGCGATCAACTACGGCGGCCGGCAGGAGATCATCGACGCCATCCGAGAACTGGCTCAAGAGGGCGCCGACCTGAGCCAGCTCGAGGATGCCACGCTGGCGAGCCACCTCTACACGCGGGGCCTGCCCGATCCGGACCTGGTGGTTCGCACCGCCGGCGAGATGCGCCTCAGCAACTTCCTGCTCTGGCAGACGGCGTACTCCGAGTTCTACAGCACCCAGACGCTCTGGCCCGATTTCGCCGATGCCGACTTCGATGAGGCGATCGCTTCATACCAGCGGCGCGTCCGTCGCTTTGGCGCGCGCCCCGAGGAGGTCCCCAATCGAGGTCGCTGATGCGACCACGCCTGCGGAGCCACCGCTAGCCGCACCGCGACGCTCCAACATGGTGGTCCGTATCGCCACCGCGGCGGTGCTGATCGCGGTCGTGCTTGCCGTGCTCATCCTGGGCTCGGTCTGGGTCTACGCCGCGATTGCCGTCATCCTCGGCGCGGCGCTGATCGAGTACTGGAACCTGACGCGCGCGATGGCCGCGCCGGCACCGCTGTGGCTGCTGTTCCCGCTGAGCTATGCCCTCCTGCTGCGGGAACGTCTGCCGTCGTGGGCGGATGTCGGCTTCCTGCTCGCTGCCGCCACTGTGCTCGGCCTTGGCACCCTGGTGTTCGTCCGCGACTGGCGAGCGAGCCTCACCCGCTGGGCGCTCGCCGTCGGGGGAAGCCTGTACCTGGCATTTACGCTGAGCTTCTACCTCTCGCTCTACTTCTTACATCGCCCCGATCCCAATCACCTGGGGTTCGGCTATGTGATCGCCGTCTTCGGCGCCATCTGGGTCGGCGACACGGCCGCCATGGTGGCCGGTCTGCGCTTCGGCCGGCACCCATTCTTTTCCCGCATCAGCCCCAAGAAGACCGTGGAAGGGGCGGTCGCGGAACTGCTCGCCAGCACGGTCTTCTTTGCCATCGTCGGGCTCTTCCTCAATATCAGCTTTCCCCACAACCTCATCATCGGGCTGCTGATCGGTGCCTTTGCCGAGGTCGGCGACCTGGTGGAATCGCAGCTCAAGCGCACGGCGGGCGTCAAGGATGCGAGCCAGCTGATCCCGGGTCATGGCGGCGTCCTCGACCGTATTGATTCGCTCCTCCTCGTGGGAGTGGTCGTGTACTATTACGTGACGTTTCTGCACCTCGCCTAGGACGGTCGGGTGCATGACTCAGGTTGACAACGCGTTTCAGCTGATGCGGGAGCACCCCGCCCACCCTGACTAAAGCAATGAGATCCCCTCGTCCGTTGCCCCGGCGTCTGGCGCTGCTCGGTGCGACCGGGTCGATTGGCCGCCAGGTCTGCGATCTGGTGGAACGGCATCCCGACCGCTTTACACTCCACGCACTGATTGCCGGGAGTGACGGGGCGGCGCTGCAGGCGGTGGCCCGCCGACATCCGGACGCTCACACCTTGCTGGCGCATCCCGCCGATGCTGATGGTGGGGACGCGGCCCGCGCGATCGATGACGCCGTGCGTGACCCTGAGGTGGATCTCGTGATCGTCGCCGCCGCCGGCAGCACCGCGCTCGCCCCCACCCTCGCCGCACTCGAGGCCGGCAAGGATATCGCACTCGCGACCAAGGAAGTCCTCGTGATGGCGGGTGAGCTGGTTCGCGAACGGATGCGGCGGCACGGCTCCCAGATCTTCCCCATCGACAGCGAACACAGTGCCATCTGGCAATGCCTGTGGGGCGAGAAGGAGCGCGGCATTCGCCGCCTGATCCTGACCGGCTCGGGAGGTCCATTCCTGCGGCGCCCGTCGGAAACGCTGGAGAGCGTGACCGTTGCCGAGGCGCTCGCCCATCCGCGCTGGAAGATGGGGCCGAAGATCAGCGTCGACTCGGCCACCATGATGAACAAAGGTCTCGAGGTGATCGAGGCGCACTTCCTCTTCGATGTCGCCTATAGCGGCATCGATGTCATCGTGCACCCGCAGAGCGTGGTCCATTCGATGGTCGAGTTCGTCGACGGCAGCATCAAGGCGCAGCTTGGCGTTCCCGACATGCACCTGCCGATCGCGATCGCGCTCAGCTATCCGGACCGGCTCGAAGGCGTGGCACCGGCACCCGACCTCGCGGCCCTCGGCCAGCTCTCCTTCGAAGCCCTCGATGCGGTGCGCTACCCGGCGGTGGCGCTGGCCCGGGAAGCGGGGGAGCGAGGGGGCACCGCCCCCGCCGTGCTCAACGCGGCCAACGAGGAAGCCGTCGCGCTCTTCCTTAAGGGTCAGCGTCGCTTCGTCGACATCGTTCCCTCGGTCGCTCGCGCGCTCGAGGCCGCGGAACCGGCCGAGGAATTGTCGCTGGATGCCGTCGTCGCCGCGGACCGCCGAGCGCGCGCCCATGTGCGGGCCTCCGCCAAAGGGCCGACCCGGCTCTGGAGCCAGCTGCCCGCATGAGCCCGGTGGTACTCGTCCCGCTCGTCATCGTCATCTTCAGCCTCCTCGTGATCGTGCACGAGTCGGGTCACTTCATCACCGCCAAGCTCGCCGGCATCAAGGTGGAGCAGTTCAGCGTGGGATTCGGCCCTCAGCTCTTCGGCTGGACGCGCGGCGAGACGCTCTACGCCGTCCGGACCATCCCCCTCGGTGGCTTCGTCAAGCTGGCCGGGATGGACGGCAGCATGGACGCCGGCCCCCGCAGCTTCAACGCGCACCCGCTCTGGCAGCGCTTCATGGTCATCGTCGCCGGATCCGCGTTCAATCTCGCGCTGCCGGTCGTGATCTTTTTCGGCGTCTACACCACCGTCGGGGCAGCCGAGGTCCAAACGCCGATCGCGGTAAGCGCGGTCGACGCCGGCACCCCGGCGAGCAATGCCGGGCTGCAAGCCGGTGACGTAATTCGCTCCGTCAACGGTCGCCCCATCAAGAAGTTCGAAGATCTGCGTAGCACCCTGGATGCCGCCAGAGACACGCCGGTGACAGTGATCGTCGACCGTCACGGTCAGCAGTTGACGTTGACGGTGACACCCAGGCTCGACCCGGCTTCGGGCAGCTACATCCTCGGCTTCCATCCCGCTATCCATTCCTTCAAGCCGGGCCCGGTCGACGCGGGGGGGCGGGCGCTCCGCGATACCGGCGATTCCATCGCTGGCATCGTGGGCGGCATCTACCAGCTAGCGACAGACAAGAAGCTGGGAGGCCTGCTTGGTCCGCGAGGCCTCGAGGGCCCGGTTGGGATCGTGAAGACGACGGCCAGGGCCGCCCAGGCCGGGCCGCTCTCACTGGTCGCCGTGGTCGCGTTGTTGAGCCTCAGCCTGGGGCTGGCGAACATCCTGCCGTTCCCCGCGCTGGATGGTGGGCGCGCGGCCTTCCTGGTGCTGGAATTGATCCGCGGCCGGCCGGTCGATCCCGCCCGCGAGCAAGTCGTCCACTACGTCGGCCTCGCTCTATTGTTTGGTTTGATCGGGCTGGTGACATATAACGACTTGTTGAGATGAAGCCATGAGACCACGCCGTAAGTCGGTTCCGGTTCGCGTCGGCAACGTCGTCATCGGCGGTGCCGCCGAGATTGTCGTGCAGTCGATGACCAAGGCCGACACGCGTGATGTCAAGGCGACCCTCAACGAGATCGCGCGGCTCAAGGACGCGAATTGCCGCATCGTGCGTATCGCCGTGCCGACGAAAGAGGCGGCCCTCGCGATGGTGGAGATCAAGAAGGCGTCGCCGCTGCCGATCATCGCCGACATTCATTACGATGCACCGCTGGCGCTGATGGCGCTGGTGGCCGGCGTCGATGGGCTGCGGCTCAATCCCGGCAACATCAAGGACCCGGAAAAAGTCAAAGAGATCACCCGCCGCGCGAAGGAACGCGAAGTGCCGATCCGCATCGGGGTCAACGCGGGTTCACTCCCCGGTCGTCCCAAGGAAGGCGCCGGCGTGCGCCCACCGACCGAGGAAGTCGTGGCCGCCATGGTCAACGCCGCGCTGGGCCACATCCATATCCTCGAATCGCTCGACTTCAACCTGATCAAGGTCTCGATGAAGGCCTCCGATCCGCCCACCATGATCGCCGCCAACCGGGCCTGCACCTGGGTGTCACCGAGGCAGGTCCGCCGCGCACCGGCGCCGTCAAGAGCGCCGTCGGGATCGGCGTCCTGCTGGAGGAGGGCATCGGCGACACCATTCGCGTCTCGCTCGCCGGCGACTCGGTCGACGAGGTAGAGGTCGCCTACGGCATCGTCAACGCCCTTGCCGAAAAGCTGACCGGACCCAACCTGATCGCCTGCCCGATGTGCGGCCGGCTCGAGATCGACATGCTGCCGATGGTGGCCGAGGTGGAGAAAGCACTGAAGAAGATCAAGCGGCCGATCAACGTCTCGGTGATGGGCTGCGTGGTCAATGGCCCCGGCGAGGGCCAGCACGCCGACATCGGCATCGCCGGTGGCAAGAACAAGGGCATTCTTTTCAAGCACGGCAAGATCGTCGGCACCTTTCCCGAGAAGGAATTGGTGCCCGCGCTGCTGCGCGAACTCGACGCGATCGCCAAAGAGGACGAGCAGAAGCTCGCGTCGTAGGTCCGTATACTCCTAAGCCAAATGGCCGCGGAGGATAAGCCAGAAACCGGTTTCGTCAAGGACATCCGCAAGCAGTCCCAGGATTTTCCGGGTTGGTACAACGACGTCGTCCGCAAGGCGCAACTCGCCGACAACTCCCCGGTCGCCGGAACCATGATCATCCGCCCTTATGGCTACGCGCTATGGGAAAACATCCGCGACCCGCTCGATGGTCTCATCAAGGAAACCGGGCACGAGAACTGGTACTTCCCGGCGCTGATTCCGCTCAGCTTCCTGCAGAAAGAGAAAGATCACGTCGCCGGCTTCGAACCCGAATTTCAACTCGTCACCAAAGGTGGCGGCAAAGACCTCGAGGAACCGCTCGTCTTGCGGCCGACCTCAGAGACGATGATCGCGACTGTGCTGCGCGACTACATTCAGTCCTATCGCGACCTGCCGGTGCTCACCAACCAGTGGAACAACATCTTTCGCTGGGAGTTGCGCACGCGATTCTTCCTGCGTACTCGCGAGTTTCTCTGGCAGGAGGGCCATACTTTTCACGAGACCGCGGCGGAGGCCGAGGAAGAAGTCGCCAAGATGCTCGACTGCTATCGCCGCATCGCCGAGGAGTGGTGCGCCATCCCGGTCCTCACGGGTCGCAAGTCCGAGAGCGAGAAGTTTGCGGGCGCCCGGTACTCGACCGCCATCGAGGGCATGATGATGGACGGCAAGGCGCTGCAGATGGGCACCTCGCACTACTTCGGCGAGAACTTCACGCGCGCCTACGACCTGACCTACACGGGGCGCACCAACGAGCGGCAGTACCCCCATTCGACCAGCTGGGGCATGTCCACGCGCATGGTAGGTGCGGTGGTGATGGCGCACGGCGACGACTCCGGCTTGCAGCTGCCTCCCCGGATCGCGCCCGTGCAGGTCATCGTTGTTCCAATCTTCCGGAGCGACGTCGAGCGGACGCAGATCGCGTCGGCGCTGACGGGAATCCTCGATGCGCTCGACGATATCCGCGTCAAAGTCGACTGGCGCGACGAACGCCCCGGCTTCAAGTTCAATGAGTGGGAGCTGAAAGGGGTGCCGGTGCGTATCGAGATCGGGCCGCGCGACCTGGCAAGCGGGCAGGTCACCATCGTCCGTCGGCTTGACCGGGCGAAGAAGGCGGTCCCCTTCGCCGAGCTGCAGACGACCATCCCCGCGATGCTTGAGCACATTCAAGAAGCGCTCTTTAAGCGCGCGCTGGAGTTCCGCGAGAGCCATACCGTTCGGCTCGACTCGCTGGCGGCGATGGTGCGCTTCTTTGGGGAGTCCATCGGCTTCGTCATCACCCCCTGGTGCGGCCGGGAAGAGGACGAGCGCATCATCAAAGACCGGACGACCGCCACCACGCGGGTGATCCTGTCTGGGTCCGCCAACCTGAACGAGCCGTGCGCGGTCTGCGGACGCCCGGCCACCGTCGAGGTCGCCTGGGGGAAGGCCTACTAACGCCTCAAACGCTCGCATGGCACTAACCGGTATGAAAGAACTGGCCAGCCTTGGGCTGGTCGGGATTACCCTGCCTCCACCGGGACAAGGGGCTGATGGGAGACACCAAGACGGGCAGGCCGGGCGCTTTATGGACCATGAGTCCGGGCACTAACTGGCCGCCCCTGCGACTCACCCGGTTGCGCCACGAGCGCGAATCCGTAGGTGTCGTGTGGCCCGCGGGTGTCCTGTCAGGGAGGTGGTGGGCGTGAGATCGATCGGACTCGACGTGCATAAACACTTTGCGGAGGTGGCGATCGTCCAGCCGGGCCAAGGGATCGTCAGCCGCCAGCGGCTGCCAGTCACGCCGGCCCACTTGCGACAATTTGCCGCCGGCCTGGGTCCGGATGACCAGGTCGTCCTGGAAGCGAGCTTCAACACGTGGGCGGTCGCCGACCTGCTGCGGGAGCACGCTGGCCGGGTCATCGTTTCCAATCCAAAAAAGACCCGAGCCATTGCCAGCGCCAAGGTGAAAACCGACCAGGTCGATGCCGGCGTTCTGGCTCACTTGCTGGCTGCGGACTACATTCCTGCCGTCTGGGTCCCGGACGATGCCACCCGGACGCTTCGTCGCAGGGTGTCGGAGCATCGTGGCTTGGTGGTCCAACGCAGCCAGTTTCGGAATCGGATTCACGCGATCCTCAACCGCAACCTGGTCGAGTGCCCGTACACCGACGCCTTCGGCCGAGCGGGACGTCAGTGGCTCACCGCGCTGCCACTGCCCGGGCCGGAACGGTGCGAAGTGAACCGGCTGCTGCGCTTGATGGCTGCCCTGGAACGTGAGATTGCCCAGCTCGAGATGGAGCTCGCCCAAGCCCGACTCCAGGACGCTGGCCTGCGCCATCTGATCACCGTGCCAGGGATCGGCTTGATCACGGCGCTGGCGCTGCTCGCCGTCATTGGGGACGTCAAGCGCTTCGCCCGACCCAATCGATTGGTCGGCTATCTCGGCCTCGATCCGCGCGTCCGCCAATCGGGCGACCGGCCGGCCTACACCGGCCACATCAGTCGCCAGGGTCAGGCGCATGCCCGCGGCCTGCTGTTGGAAGCCGCCCATGCCGCCATTCGAGTGCCGGGCCCACTGCATGCGTTCTATGAACGCGTCCGTGCCCGACGCGGAGCGCAGATTGCACTGGTGGCGGTGGCGCGCAAGCTCGCCACGCTGGCTTGGCACTTGCTCACCAAGGACCGCGAGTACCAATGGGTACGGCCCAGCCTGAAGGCGCAGAAGTGGCGCCTGGTGGAATTGCGCGCCGGCTTGCCAAAGGGTGCCATCCGTGGGATCTGGACTCGACCGAACCGCGAACAAGAAGACGAAATCCTGCGGCAGGCCGAAGCCGCCTATCGATCGTTGGTTGCGGCTCGACGGCCTCAAACCGACGCGGCCGCCCCAATGAGGAAGCGACTCGAGGGCCGAAGGCCGGATGCGCGGCGGAGGTCCCATCCTCATCCTCCGCTCTTCTCCCAGGGGTCGACCGCGTCTGCAGCCAGCATAGTCCTGCAGCTGCCCGAGAAAAGAGAGTGAGAGCTTGACTTTTTCATC
>VBEQ01000162.1:0-18700 GCA_005881235.1 Chloroflexota bacterium
TTCGGATCTGTTGCGCCCGATGGCGTCGACCACGGAACATCTCCACGCGATGGCGGGAGCCCTCCTGCAGCGGTACGGCGTGCTGACCCGCGAGGCGGCGCTCGGTGAGAGCATCACCGGTGGGTTTGCCGCACTCTACCCGGTGCTGCGGGCCATGGAGGAAGCGGGAAAGATCCGGCGCGGCTACTTCATTGACGGCCTCGGTGGCTTGCAGTTCGCGCTGCCCGGCGCCGTCGACCGGCTGCGCGCCTCGCGCGATGAGGACGCCGCGGTAGTGGCGCTGGCGGCCACCGATCCGGCGAGCCCGTACGGGACGACGATCCCCTGGCCGGAGCACGAATCGCGCATGGCCCGCGCTGCCGGCGCCTATGTGGTTCTCGACGGCGGCGAGTTGCGGCTCTACCTGGAGCGCGGCGGACGCTCGTTGCTGACGGCCGGCGACGTCCAGCCAGCGCACCTGCGCGCCCTCGCCGCGATCGCGGCGCGTGTCGACAAGCTGGAGATCCAGAGCATCGACGGCGCTCCCATCAAGGCATCTGCGCTCGAAGGGATGCTGCGCGAGGCCGGGTTTGGGACAACGCCGAAAGGTGTGGTGCTCTGGCCCGAGCGCAGGCCCGTCCTTGCCTGAAGGGGACACGATCTGGCGCACCGCCGCCGCGCTGCGGCGGCGCATCGCGGGCAAGGTGGTCACGGACGCGCGGCCGGCGGCCATCGCCCGGCTAAAAGGTCGACGGGTCGAACTGGTCGAGCCCAATGGCAAGCATCTGCTGATGCATTTCGAGGGCGGGATCGCGCTGCACTCGCACATGCGGATGACCGGCTCCTGGCACCTGTATCGACCGGGGGAGCGCTGGCGCCAGCCGGAGTGGCGCGCCACTGCGGTGCTGAGCTTCGAGGATGTCGTGGCGGTATGCTTCGCGGCGCCCGTGATGGAACTGGTTCGCGACGCGCAGGCACCGATCGCCCACCTGGGACCCGATCTCCTGGTCGACCCATTCGATCTAGACGCGGTCATCGGACGCGCCCGCCGCTCGGATGCGCCCACCCTCGGGGAGCTGCTGCTCGAACAGCGGGTCTGTGCCGGCATCGGCAACATCTATAAGTGCGAATCCCTCTGGGCGCTCCGGCTGAATGCGTGGATGCCCATCGCAGACGTCGATGAGGGCCGGCTTCGGCAGCTATACCTGACCGCCCGCGACTTGATGCGCCGAAACCTCGTTACGCCGATCGCCCGGCAACGCCACGCGGTCCACGGCCGTGGAGGACGACCCTGTCCACGCTGCGCAACGCCAATCAAGGTCCGGGCGCAGGGCGAGCAGGCCCGCCTCACCTACTTCTGTCCGCGCTGTCAGGGCGAACCGGCAAGAAAGGCTCTTCCGACTCAGATGAGATGTTCGTGATCGATCAGGATCAGGCGCGGAAGTTCTGGACCGGCTGGGTACGCCGCGAGATCGGCGGCAGCGCGATGATCCAGGAGGCAGCGGTCAGCGCCGCTGTCAACGAGCTCCTTCTCGGACACGACAACCAGGCGGCCGCCGATGCCGCGCGCACCACCGCCCAGCAACTCGCGGGCGCCATCCAACCTGTCGGCGCCATACTGCCAACGTCGACACCGGCCGCGACACCGACGGTCGAGATCAAAACGCTGGCGCCGCTCAACGCCGACAAGCCTCTTTTTCGACGGCCCTGGCCATACGTCGCCGGCCTGGCCGGGATCGCGGTCGCCGCCATCATGGTCATTTTGGCCACCCGGTCTGTCCACAACTTCGGATGCCTGGTCAGCCAGACGACGCTTGGCCGGCGTACGACGGCGTTGCACAACGCCTTCGTCGATGTCTACAACCGCGACTTCAAGGTCATCGATGCCTGTCAGTCAGTCGACTGCGAAAAGGCGCCCAAGCTCGAGATCGCGGGCTCGCTCAAAACCTACAACGACGGGCTCAACGCGATTTGCTGGCCGGACAAGTACAAGGCGCACGCGACTGCCCTGGTGCAGGCCAACACCGCCATGGCCGACGCCTTTACAACGTGGGCGACGGCGACGACGCCGGCCGAGGACCAGTCGCTCCAGACCGCTGCCAAGGATCGGGACAACAAGCAGGGCGTGGCGGACGACATCCTCTCCATCGACCTCGGCGTGCCGTTGCCGACCGACGCGCCTTCCTAGTATTTGCCGTAGACGGGGATGGCCGCACCGGTGATCGCCAGCGCGGCATCGCTGCAGAGATAGGCGATGACGGCGGCGATCTCCGCTGGAGCGACCGCTTTCTGCATCAGCTTCTCGGGCAGCGCCTGACGATTCACCGCAGTGTCGATGATGGCAGGGACAATCACGTTCACACGCACACCCGACGCCTTGAGCTCGGCGGCCAGCACCTCGGTCAGCTTGATTACGCCGGCCTTGGCGACGGCGTAGGCCGCGGCGCCAGGCTCGGCGACCCAGGCGGTGCGAGAGGAGACATTCACGATGCAGCCCCCACCGGAGGTGGTTGGAACGGACTGCATTCGGCGGGCGGCGGCGCGGCAGGACCACCAGGCGGTCCCGAGATTCAGGTCCATCATGAAGGTGAAGTCATCCGGCGTGGTGTCGACAACTTTCCCGGCGCGATAGCCGCCGGTGGCGTTCACCAGCCATCGCGGACTTCCCACCCGGTCGATCCGCTCCCAGAGGTCGTCGACCGCGAGACGCGAGGTCAGGTCGGCCGTATCGCCAGTGACGCCACCAGGGTATTTCGACGCCAGCTGCGAGACTTCGGCGCGGGAACGCGCCACGGCGATCACCCGATCGCCACGGCTCGCGAAGGCGTCGACGATAGCGCTCCCCAAACCGCCGGTCGCCCCCATGATGACGGCGAGGTCGGTCATATATGGAGCTCGTAGCGCAGGAACAGGTGGGACTCGTCACGGCGGACGCTGAGTAGCCGGCTTCGCTTGGGCGTCCGGCCGAAATCGACGCCCCGGATCATCCCGAACGATTTATCGCTCTGGCCTTCGAGGACCGGCGAGACGGTCAGGAACAGCTCATCGACGCGATCGCGGCTCACGAGCTCTCCAAAGAGCCGGGGACCGCCTTCGGAAAGGATGGTGCGATAACCGTCGGCATGCAGCGCGTCGAAGATGCTATCAACGCTGATGGGGTCGGTGTCGGAAATAGCTCGCACTTGAGTGGCCCTCGGCAGCACCGCGCGGAGCCGTTTGGCTGAGGCCGCCGTCGTCAGCACCAGCGCCCCGACTTCGAGCGCGGGTTCGGACGGATCTAAAGCGTCGCTGCCGCAGACGATCACCAGCCGCGGCGTTTTCTCTCGCTTGAGAGCCCGGCGCAGGTCGGCGAAAGCCTTCGCCGCCGCCGGAAAGATGTAATCAGGGGTCCACAGCGCCTTGCCACCTTCGGCGCGAACCGTGCCGGCACCAACCAGCACGGCGTCGGCAAAGGCGCGCAGCAGCCCCATCACAAAACGATCCGCCTCGTTGCGTCCGCTGATGATCCCGCCCGATGGCGCGGTGCCAGCTTCGAGCGCCACGATCCCGTCGATGGAACTGACGAAGTTCGCATACACATGACCTTCGGGGATCGCCAACCCACCGTCATACAGTTCGGCCAGTTGGGGCGGCAGCGGGCGATCGAGAAGATCGGGCGCCTCGAACAGCCGGCTGAGCGGCTTCAGGAAAGATGCCCATTAGCGCGCGACCGCGCGATGCCCAAGAACTCCTCGCGAAGCTCCGCGTTTGACTCGTAGTTCCCACGCCAGAAGGTCGTTCTGGTTGTCGATTCCGATTCGCGCACGCCGCGCATCTGTGTGCAGAGATGGACCGCCTCCAAGTAGACGGCGACGCCGTGGGCCTCGAGGATGCGCGAGAGCGCCGCGGTGATCTCGCGTCCCATCCGCTCCTGAACGGTGAACCGCCGGGCGAAGAGACGCACCAGCCGGGTGAGCTTGGAGATGCCGATGATGTGCTCGTGGGCGATGTAACCCAGGTAGGCGTGGCCGAAGAAAGGAAAGGCGTGATGCTCGCACAGCGCATGAAAGGGAATCGGCCCTTCGATCACCTGGCTCAGGTCGCAGTCCGGACCGCCCTCGCACTCCGTCGGGAAGGCAGTGACCAACTTGTCATCGCCCTCGTAACCCTCGGTCGAATCGAACATCGCTCGCAGGTATCGCATCGGCGTTTTCACTGTCCCCGGAGTATCGAGCGGCATGCCGAGCGCCTGGAGGATCTCCCTCATGTAGCCCTCGAAGCGGTTCCAGTCAGCCTCGCTGATGCGCCGGGGCCGCACGCGCTCCCAGTCGCGTCCTTCGACGTCATCGTCACTCAGGCCGCCGACCAACCGGCGTTGCTCTTCGTCTGCCATCAGTTCGGTTGCAATGTGTCCGCCGACCGGCGGACCTCGATCTGCCCATTCTGCCTGCGGACCTCGTAGCGCACCTGGCTGATCGTCGCCGGTCCACCCTTCACCTGACCACTACAGACATCGAAACGCGAGCCGTGCCAGGGGCACTGGACGATGTTGCCGTCCATCTCGCCTTCCGAGAGGGGGCCTCCGGCGTGTGAGCAGGTCTCACCGATGGCACAGACGGTGTCGCCTTTCTTGTACAGAAGGATCGGGGTGTCGCCCGCCACGGCCTTGATCAGCGCGCCGTCCGTGAGCTGGCCCTCGAGCAGCACCTTGGTGAACTTGGTCGGCACTTCCTGCCACGCGTGGTGATTGACGCCGGTGCCGATGCCGAAGACGAGATCGCCGCCCAGGAATGCCGCGGCCAGGAGAACGAGGTAGCCAGCGTAGGCCAGGAGGATGGCGAGCCCGCGGCTGCCGCCGCCAACCCGCAGGATGAATGAGACCAGGTAGAGCAGGACCACGAGTGTGTTGAGCAGGCCATGGGCGATGCCGACGCGACGCTCTCGACCGAAGGTGTCGCTCCAGTCGGTGTAGCCGGCGACGGCGCTGGCGATGGCCGCCAGCAGGCCGATGAAAATCGTGACGTCGGCAGCCGACACCCAGCCGTGGCTCCGTTCGATGACATAGCTCAGGTCGAAGAGGACCGCGATCGTCCAGGCCCCAATCGGGATGTCGGTGAGAACGGGATGGAGCGGATGGCCCAGCCAGGTGCCGTGCACGAACGTTTTGAGCGCGCGCCCGGGGTTGCCGAGGAGCTTGTAGCTGCCCGCGACAATCTTCTGGAGGAAATCGGCGACCGGCTCCAGCCAACGCTGGCGGTCGACGAACCGGTTCACGACGTGATTGAGCATCGACGCCTCCTTTCCTCAGCTGTGGCCCGGCGAAAATAGTATCGGCTTAGGGATCGAGCTCCAGCCAGCCGGTCAGCCGCCTCCATGCGCGCACTGCCTCAGCCTGGTCGACGCTTCGGAACCGCACCGTGTCGCCGGGACGAGCTTGCGCCAGCAACGGGAGGTCGGCGCTGATGACGGTTGCGATCACCGGATATCCACCCGTCGATTGGTGATCGACATGCAGGACGATCAATCCGCCAGAGGGGGTGACCTGGATGGCGCCGGCGGTCATAGGCACGGTCACGATCTCCTGGGGTTGCAGGCGCAGTCCGGGCGTCGCCAGGCGCAGGCCCATACGGTCGATCGCGGGTGTGACACGACAGGCCGTGGTGGTGAGCCGCTGGAGCGCGTCCTCCGCAAACGCATCGAGCTGCGGGCCGGGGATGACGTGGACCTCCCATGGGCCGCGTGCGGGGAGGCGATGGGATTCCGGCCATGGCGCAGCCAAGGGTTCGTACTCGCCCAGCCGTCCAACTGCAAGTCGATCGCCGCGTTGTAGCGGCCGCCCGAACCCACCGCCGAAGGTCCCACGCTGGCAGAAGGACCGGCTGCCGAGCACGAGCGGAACATCGATGCCACCTCGAACGGCGATGTAGCTTCGTAGCCCGGGCGCAATCGTTCCAATGGTGAGGCTCGCGCCGCGAGCGATCCCTATCGGTTGCCAGTTGGCGGCCCCCGTGGAATGCCCGCCCGTCAATGCCACGACGGCGTCGGCATCGAAACGAAGCGTGGGACCGGAGGCGGTGCATTCGAGGAGCGCAGCGCCCTGCGGGTTCCCGACGATTCGATTCGCGACCGCCGCCGCGTACCAGTCGGCCGCGCCACCCGGTGGAATGCCGAAGCGCTCGAGACTTGGCCGGCCCCGGTCCTGGACGGTGGTCCAATGGCCAGCCTCGACCACCTCGATCACGACGCCGGGATGAATCGCAGCCGGTCGCCGGGCTTGAAGCGCACGGGCGGATCAGCTGCCGGATCGAACAGTCGCAGGCCGGTTCGGCCGATAAGATTCCATCCGCCCGGACTCTCGACCGCATAGATTCCCGTTTGCCGTCCAGCGATCCCGATCGATCCCGTGGCTACGCGCAGGCGCGGCGAGGCCAAGCGTGGCACGGAAAGTTGATCGGGCAGCACGCCGCAGTAGGTGAAGCCCGGGGCAAAGCCGACGCAGTAGACGAGGTACTCCCGGCCCGCGTGCATCTCGATCACGCCGGCTGGCGTCAGGTTCGTCTGCAGCGCCACGCTGGCCAGGTCCGGTCCGTCGTACTGGGTGGGGACATCGACGACGGATCCGACCGCCATCGCGGCATCGACATGGCCCTCGAGCTCCAGGATGCTGGCCTCCAACCGAGCCGCGTCCGTGACGCCCGGGTCGTAGTGGCAGAGCAGCGAGGCGTAGGCGGGCACGGTACTGATCAGCCCACTGGGAGGACGGCCGGCAAGCGCCTTGTCCAGGGCCAGCACCTGGCCCAGCAGCGAGGGATCGATGGTGCGACCCACGGTAACGAGCAACGCCCGATCACCGGCCGGGGCGACCTGCCACATGCACTGAGACTCTAATCGGAGGCCGCCGGAGCCGGACGACGAGGGCGACCGTCAGGACTGAAAGGATCAGGCCCATCGCAACACCTTCGACGAGCCGTGTGCGGGCAGCACTCGACGGCATCTCGTATTCAGTGAGAAACGTCCCGAGTACTGCGACGAGTGGGACCGTGATTCCAACCAGCCTGCGCCGAAGCGCAAGAGGTTCGGCTTGTCCGAGCAACCAGACGGCGCCGAAGACGTAGGCGTCCAGGTAGTAGTAGGGCCAAACACTCTTCGCCAGCAGAGGCAAAGCCAGCGCCGTCAGCGCCAGGAGTGCATAGACATCTGGTGATGAGGGCTCGAGATCCCGCCGACCAGCGATGACGATGAGGCTGAGCAAGACGACAAGTCCGAGGACGAACAGGACGTCCCAGCGCTGAGGGAGCCACTGATAGGGCGTCCCGACGACGAGTTGCCAGAAAGATCCGCCTCCCACCGGCAGCTGGGCGCGATGGGTGACGAGTGAATAAATCGTGT
This sequence comes from Chloroflexota bacterium, assembly GCA_005881235.1. Lineage (GTDB taxonomy): Bacteria > Chloroflexota > Dormibacteria > CF-121 > CF-121 > CF-13. The sequence continues at coordinate 7,348 of VBEQ01000162.1, forward strand.
CGGATCGATCGGCAAGCGCGAACGGAACCAATACGAATGTGATGGTGACCGCAGCGCTCCCACCCATCGCAATCAAGGCTCGCCATCGGCCTCGGGCCACGAGCAGGAGTCCCAGTGGAATCATCGGCACCGCGGCAAGGCTCCGCGTCAGAATGGCCAGCCCAAAACTGATCCCGGCGCTCGCGGACCGGCCACGGGCGAGGAGGCGCAGCGCGAGAAGAACCAGCCAGAGCTCCATCGGCTGCTCGACATGCCCGTAACCGAGCACCCCATTCACCAGTGTGGGAGAGAGGGCAAAGACGGCGTACGCGAGCAGGCGCGCCGGTCCAGCGAGCGCCGCCCCACGTAATCGATCGATGGCGCCAACCGCTTCCCAGGCCATCAGGAGCGAAAAGATCGAAAACGCTCCCATGATCAGCATCCGACGCAGCCGCTCATCGTCCAGCCAGCCAAGCTGCGATACAACGGCCGACACTGCCGTAAGGGGGACCAGGCCGAGCGGTCCGTTGTCATTCGCGATGATCCCCTGGTAGCGCACCGTGTAGACCAGCAGCGGATGGCCGCTCAGCACGATGCGCACCGCCGGCAAGAAGAAGTTGTCGAGGTCACTCGGCGGCCCGTTCCAGAGCCAGCCGGCGATCGCCCAGGCGGCAGCGTAGACGGCACCGAGGGTCCACGTCGCGGGCCGCGTCACTAGCCGGCCGATAAGGTCTCGGCCAGAACCGTCGCGTCCTCGGCGGCGCCGAGGAAGGTGGCGGACTTGCGCTTGCGCTGAAAATGCACACCCATGAAATGCAGTCCGGGGACGGTGGTGCTGGAGCCGTCCTCCTGGATCGGGAAACCACCCTCGTCGAACGCCTGCGGACACCGCACCCAGCTGGCGTAGTCGGGCCGGAAGCCCGACGTAAAGATGATGGTGCCGACATCGCTCAGCGCCATGCTCTCCGGGGCGTCGGCCACGAACGGCGGCGGGGGCGGCATCTCGGGAGCTCGCACCGATCGCGTCGCGCACGCCTTGCGGATGAGTTCGCAGACGTCGGCATAGCGGGCGTCGCCAAAGGCCACGGATTGTGCCAGGTCACGCCCGAAGTAAGCCCGGCCGTCGGCCACGCCGATGAAGCGGCCCAGCAGCCGGACCCCTTGCGCCTGCAACGTTCGGTAGTTCAGATCGTGACCTCCGTGGCCCCCGCTCATCTGCGGATTGGCGAGGAGTCGCGCCGCTGGGCTCGGCAGATCGCTCAGCCTGATTTCGAACCAGGACGTCTCGTTGAGCCAGGCGATCGTGTCGCGGCCCTCGATTCGACGCGGGATCCACGGAGCGCGTCCGCACGCAAGGGAAACGCCGCGCCCGGCGGCAGAGAGCTCTTCCGCCAGCTGGCATCCTGTCTGGCCGCTGCCCACGACGAGCACGTTCCCCGGCGGGAGCGCGGTCGGGTTCGCGTAGTCTTCAGCGTCGATGACGTGGACGGAGGCTGGAAGCTCAGCGGCTGCCGGTGGTCGATGTGCTTTCTGGTATCCGCCGGAGGCGAGGACGACGCGTTTCGCTCGGATCTCACCCGTGGACGTTCGAAGGAGGAAGGATCCATTCTCCGCAGCCTCGAGGCTGGTCACCGTCACACCTTCGCGCACCGGCGCCCGAAAACTCTCCGCGTATGCCATGAGGTGACTGACGATCTCGTTCTTCGGCATGAATCCGTCAGGGTCGTCTCCGCGGTAGTGTCCACCCGGTAACTGGACGGTCCAGTTGGGAATAACAAGGCAGAAGCTGTCCCAGCGGCCACGCCAGGTTTCGCCGACCCGGCCCCGCTCGAGTACGACGTGGTCAACGCCGGCGGCAGCCAGCTCGTGACTCAAGGAAAGCCCAGCCTGCCCAGCGCCGACGATGACGACGTCAACGACGTCGTCTTTCATCGAGGTCACCCGGACGGCCCGCGTCCCGGCGCCTCGATCGGCTGGCCCCCGACCCACGTCTCTTCGACGGCAATCGCGCTGAGCTCGCTGACCGGAACCGCCGTCGGGTCCGTAGCGAGGATGGCAAAATCCGCGAGCTTGCCCGGCTCGAGCGACCCGACGCGGTGCTCCTGGTGGGCGCGGTAAGCGCCGCCAATCGTGTAGCCGCGGAGCGCGGTCAGGACATTGACGCAGAGATCGGGCCCACCGAGAACCGTGCCTCCCACGGTCCGCCGTTCGACCGCCGCCTGTACCGCCTCGAGCGGACGGGGGAACGCCACCGGCGCATCCGACGAGAGCACGACCGGGATCCCGGCTCGGGCGTAATGCCCGATTGGGTTCAGGGCTTGGGCCATCTGGGGGCCGACCGTTCGGACGACACCGTCTCCGAACTGCAGGTGGTGTTGAGGCTGGGTGACCGGGACCATGCCCGCCCGTGCCATGCGCGCAATCTGGTCGTCCGTCGCCAGGCCGGAATGCTCGATCGCGTGCCTCATGTCCGGCCGGGGCGATTCGCGCTGGGCAGCCTCGACCGCGTCGAGCACGATCGCGATCGCCGCGGGCGACTGCGCGTGCGTGCCGGTTTGCAGCCCGGCGCGATGGGCGCGTCCCATCAGCGTGCTGAACTCTCCGGGCTCGTGATAGAGGACGCCGTGGTTGTCGGGTTCGGCCGCATAGCCTTCGGGAAAATAGGCGGTCAACCCGCCGAGCGCGCCATCGGCGTACAGCTTGATGCCGCTGAACGCGAGCCAGTCGTCTCCCAGGCGACCAACCAGGCCGAGCTGCAGCGCCTCGTCGAGGAAGGCCGAGATGACCATCATGTTCACTCGTACGTCGAGGCGGCCGGCGTCGCGCGCGGCGATGTAGGCTTCCGTCTCGCGCCGGCTGACCTGCGCGTCGACGACCGTGGTGACCCCGGCTCGAAGAAACTGATGCAACGCGCGATCGAGCTGACGGCCGGCAACCTCCGCAGGCTCCGGCAGATGAATGTTGGGACCGTGGTTGCGAATCTTGACCCCGTCAACACCGGTGAGCAGGTCGCACGCCGAGTCCCATAGCAGCCCGTTCGGGGTGCCGTCTGGATTGCGGCCGATCTCGCCCCCCGCCGGGGTCGGCGTTTGCGCGGTGATGCCGTGGGCCTTCAGGCCGAAACTATTCACGCAGCCTCCATGGCCGCTGACGTTCATGACATAGATCTCGCGATCGGTTGCGGCACGGTCGAGGTCACGGGCGAGTGGCTGCCGGCGCTCGGTAAGGCGACGATAGTCATAGCCGAAGGCGCGTAGCGGCACCCCCCGCGGTAGACGGCGAGCATGCTCGGCGAGCAGCAGGACGAGCTCATCGATCGATGGGGCGACACGCGGGCCGATGTCCACCCAGGACTGCGTCTGGCCGAGCATGAGTGGGTGACAGTGCGCGTCGACGAAGCCGGGCATGAGTGTCCGGCCCGCCAGATCGTGCTCCTCGCGGTCACTCCCAGCGGAGGCGCGGCACTCCTGGAGCGTGCCCGCCCAGACGATTCGATCGCCCTGGACCGTTAGCGCGTCCACGCGGAGCGGATCCGCCATGGTCAGGATCGGGCCGCCGCTGAACACGATCGGTTTTGGGCCGCGGCGGTCCGCTGCGCGCGTCAGGCCGACACCGCTTTCGGGCCGAGCTCGGCCTCGACCGCGGCCGCCGTTTCGCGCAGGCCCGTCGCGACGGCGGCGTAGTGCTCGCCGCTGAACCATGGCGTCAGCGCAACCACACTGACCGCCGCAGCCAGCTCACCGCTCCGATCGCGCACCGGCACGCCCATCGCTGCCAGGCCGACCTCGACGTCGTCGGGTGCATAGGCCAGGCCGGTTTCGCGAATCATGGCGAGGCGGGACCGGATGCCGCCTGGATCAACGGTCGTTCGCGGCGTCATCGCCACCAGTGGCCGCGCGAGGATCCGGTCGAGGGTGGCCACGGGTAGTTCAGAGAGAAGAATGTTCGGACCGGCACCGAGGTGGAGGGAGAGCGTTTCACCGACCTGGTAGGTCGTCGTCTTCACTGGGCCTCGATCGATGCGGGCGATGCAGAGCGCCCGCTCGCCATCGCGAACCGACAGATAGGTCGAGACCGCAAATCGCTCGGCCAGGGCCGACAGCGCCGGCTCGGCCAGCCGGCCGAGCACCGCCCGGACCGGGACCGCGCTCCCCAGCCGGAAGAGATGGATGCCGAGCCCGTAGGCGCCGGTTTCCGTGCGGTCGACGAGCCGGTGACGCTCCATGGTCGTCAGCAGGCGGTGCACGGTTGAACGGCTCATCCCGAGCCGCCGTGCCAGCTCCGTCGAGGTCAGCTCGGTGTTGGCGTCGAGAAAGGCATCGAGGGCAGCGACCGCCTTGCCGATGACGCGGACATAGGGCGCGGCCGTGCCGTTCGCGACGTGAGGCTCGGTCCGGGCCGCCTTCAATGCACCGCCTCCAGGAATTTCCGTGTCCGTTCGTGCTGCGGATTGCCGAAGAACTCGGCGGGCGGGGCGTCTTCGATGATGGCGCCACCGTCCATCATGATGACGCGGTCGGCCACGCGCTTGGCGAACCCCACCTCGTGCGTCACCACCACCATCGTCATCCCCTCGCGCGCCAGCTCTTCCATGACGGCCAGCACTTCGCCGACGAGCTCCGGGTCGAGCGCCGAGGTCGGCTCGTCGAAGAGCATCACCTTGGGATTCATGACCAGCGCCCGCGCGATGGCAACTCGCTGCTGCTGACCGCCGGATAGCTCGCCGAGATAGAACGATGCCCGCTCGGCGAGGCCGACGCGGGCGATCATCGTTTGCGCGATCTCGCGTGCGTCGGCCTTGGAACGCCCGCGCACCTCGGTGAGGCCGATCATGACGTTCCCCAGCGCGGTCAGATGGGGAAAGAGGTTGAAGCGCTGGAAGACCATGCCGATCTCCGACCGTTCCTTGGCCAGCACCCGCTCGGGAAGCGAGACCAGGCGGCCACCTGACTCGCGCACACCGATGCGGCGGCCCTCCAGCCGGACCTCCCCGGCGTCGACTGGTTCCAGGAGCGCGAGGCAGCGGAGCATGGTGCTCTTGCCCGACCCCGACGGCCCGAGCACGGCCTTGACGTCACCCCGGTGGACTCCGAAGGTCACACCGCGGAGCACCTCGTTGTGACCATAGCGTTTGCGCAGGTCGATCGCTTCGAGGACGTACTCCGCCGTCCCCTGTCGCCCGGCGGCCACCGGCTCGCCAAGCAGTCCAGCGTCGAGCAGATGTCCGACCGGCGGCTCGCTCATCGCAGCGCCGTCAGTTGTCGCACGCGGCTGAGGGCCGATGTGCCGGCCGTCTGGCGCGAAATCCAGACGAAGCGCCGTTCCAGCTGGGCCTGGATGACCATGAAGATGCTGACCAGCACGAGGTAATAGATGGCCGCCGCCGAGAAGTACTCGACGAAGCGGAAGGTCGACGCCACCAGCGTCTGAGTCCGCGCCAGCAGCTCCTGCAGGGAGATGACGCTCGCCAGGCTGGTCAGCTTGAGCATGGTGATGAAGTCGTTGGAGAGGGGCGGGATTGTGACCCGGATCAGCTGCGGCGCGATCACCTTGGTGAACACCCTGGAGGGCGGCATGCCGAGCGCGCGGGCGGCGAGACGCTGGCCCTCGTCAATCGACAGCAGGCCTCCACGGAAGACCTCCGCGGCATAGGCAGCCTCGTTCATCGCTAGCGCGATGGTGGCGGCCGCGAAGGCCGAGAACCAGTCACCCTTGAACGCGGGGACGAGCTGGGGCAGCGCATCCCAGACGAAGAGGAGCCAGACCAGAGCCGGAATGGCGCGAAAGACCCAGATGTACCCCCAGGCGACGGCGCGCAGCGGCGCCCACGGGCTGGCCCGAAGCAATGCGACCACAAGACCGAGCGCCAGCCCGAAGGCCATGGCGACCACCGTGAGCAGGATCGTGATCCTGACGCCGTCGATGAATGCCGGCGACGTCAGCGCCTCGAAGAAGACCGACGGCTTGAAGTCCACGCTAAGCCCTCACGCGAATGGCCATCCTGGCCGTCAACGCCTACTTGATGACGTCCAGCACCACCGGGTCCATCTGATATTTCTTCGCGAGCGTGCTCAGCGTTCCGTCGCCCTTGAGCCCCTTCAGGGCCGCCGAGAGCGCCGTCTGCAGATCCGGTTTGTTTTTCTGGAAGTAGATCCCGTAGGAGTCGGTCTTCGGCGCCGCGTACCCGACCTGGTATTTGTCCGGGTACTTGATCATCCAGTCCGAGACGGCGGTGTCCGTCTCCCAGACCGCATCCACGCGACCGACGACGATCTGCTGGAACTCATCGGCGACCTTGGGATAGCCGGCGATCTGGATGGCCGGTTTTCCGGCATCGGTGCAGGCCTTGTTCTGCGCATTGATCCGCTGCTCAACGACGCCGCCCGTCTGGATCGACACCTTTTTGCCGCAGAGGTCGTCGAGCGTTTTGATGTTCTTCGGGTTGCCCTTGGGAACCATGACCACGTGGCCGGTCGCCATGTAGGGCACGGCATCGGCGACCGCGAGCCGCTTCTCCGAAACGAAGAGCGCGGTCCACACGATGTCGCAGCGGCCCGCCGTCAGGTCCGGGATCAGGGCGTCGAAGCCGGTGTTCTTGATCTGCAATTGGAGTCCGAAGGCCTTGGCGACGGCGCGCGCGCCTTCAACGTCGAAACCCACCGCCTGGTTCGGATCGGTCACGCTCGCCGAGGAGAAGAACTCCATGGGCGAGTACTCGATGTCGACGCAGTCCGTGAGCGTGCCCGACTTGATCAGGCTCGTTGGAGGCGTCACCGATACCTTGGACGACGGATTGGTTCCCGATGTGCTGGTGCCTCCGCAACCCGCGATCACGAGCGCCAACCCGAGCAGAACCGACGGCATGACCATCAGCGGTCGCTTCATGAGCTTCTCCTCCCTCAACGAGCCATCGCGCGGTGGCCGCAACCAACCCTTCAGGGTTGCGTCCGCATCGTGGACGGTTATACCATGATGCAGACGCACTGGCAAGAGCGGTTTCAGTGGAAGCGGGCGTGCGAGGAGGGTGGGGATGCCGGGGGAAGCGGAACAGCCAGTCGGCCCATTGACGCGATCTGCGACGCGGACGTTCTTCGGCGCCCCCGCGGTCGATGACCTCGACCGGCTCGACGCCCGGGTCGCGTTCCTGGGCGTCCCGACCGACCAGGGAGTGATCATTCCCTTCATCCGGTCGGGGGCCTTCGCCGGGCCGCGTCTCGTTCGCGAAACGCGCACCCGGCTCCGGGAAAGCCGCCCCGATGGCGCCAGCGCCGGCTGGTTCGACATCGAAACCGAGCGCCACTACCTGGAGGGCGTCCGGCTCGCGGATTGCGGGGACGTTCTCATCGCCGGCGGCGATATGCCCCTCAGCCAGGCGCGCACGACGGCCGCGGCGCGCAAGATCGCGCAGCGAGGCGCGATGGTGGTAGCGGTCGGCGGCGACCACTCGATTAGCTTCCCGGTGGGCCGCGGCGTGGCCGAGGCGCACCAGATGGTCGACGTCGTGCACATCGACGCGCACCCCGACTTCGCGGACTCGATATACGGCTCCAAGCTCCAGCACGGAAGCCAGCTGCGGCGATTGTTCGAGCTTCCCACCACGAAGCGGTTTACCGCGCTCGGCCTGCGATCGGTCGACCGCGATCAGTACGAGGACATGAAACGGCTGGGGGTCGCCTTCGCGTCAACGCGGGCGATCCTCGAGGAAGGACCTCGCGCGGTGGTCGACCGGCTCGTCCAGCCGGCGGAGAAGCTCTACGTGTCGATCGACATCGACGTTCTGGATAGCGGGCTGGTCCCGGGTACGACCCTGCCCGAGCCGGGCGGCATCGCCTATCGGCAGTTGCGCGAGATGCTCGCCACCATTGCGACCAAGGGTCAGATCGTGGGCTTCGACATTGTCGAAACCAGCGCCGCGCAGGCCGACCTCGCGACGGCGATGACGAGCGCCTGGCTCATCATCCACTTTCTGACGGCGATCCTGGCGCCCTGATCTCGGGCATAATTCCCACAGTCATGGACCTGACCCTCGCCGCCATCGTGATCATGAGCGGCTGGGTGGTCGTGATCGTGGCTGCCGGCCTGGCGATGGCGCTCCGGCCGGGTGGCGTTGCCGTCCAGTTTGCGCCGGCAGGCGCTCCCGTGATCGGCGTGACCGGTCACCGTGACGAGATCCTCCTCGGAGGCGAGGCGGAGGTCCTGGGCAACGTTCGTGGAACGGTACGGGCCGTGCAGCTTCGTCCCGAGAACCGCCGGCTCCAGGATCTCGAGCTGGCAGGGGGACTCGGTTTGGAAGAGCGGCAGGTTCCATCCAATGCCATCCTCTCTGCCGATGGCCGGGTGGTGCGCCTGGCCGAGGAGTGGAGTGAGTCACCCGATAGATCCAGCGCGGATGCCGCCAGCCTGCGCCGGGACATGGTGGTGAGGAGCGCCGACGGCAAGCGTCTCGGCCGGCTCCGGCCTCGGGGACCGCGACGGCGCTGGTGGTCGCTGGTCGCGGAAAACCCGAGCTTCGCCTGCTCCCGATCGAGCGCGTGCGGGAGGCCGGCCCGAACGGCATCGTCACCGATCTTCCGAAAGGGGACTGGGCGAGACTGCCTACCTTTGCGACCGATTGGGACATCAAGCAGGCATTCGCGGAGCAGCTGATGTCTGACCCCGCGCTGCGGGCCCTTCAGCGCTCCGTGACAATCGAAGTCCAGGACCAGGTGGTGACCCTGCGAGGGTACGTGGCGGACAAATCCGAGGCGGAGCAGGTGGCGCGGGTCGTCAGATCGGTGCCGGGCGTCATGCAAGTCGACCGCAAGCTCATCACGGACGACGACATGGCCAACGCGGTCACTGACGCGATCCGATCCGATCCGGCCTCACGGGCAGCCGAGGTGCAGGTGAGTGCTCACCACGGTACCGTCGACATCACCGGCCTGGCGCCCGACAGGGCCGCCGTGCGAAGGATCGAATCCGTGTCGGGTCAAGTGCCTGGCGTGCAGGTCGTCCACAACATGGTCGCCGTCCGGCGGCCCACCGTCGCGACTGCCTAAGGACCCATAAGGGGCCGGACGGCCCGGCCCCTCACTCCGAGATCCGACTTTCGCTAGTCGCCGACGGCTCGCGCGCGGAAGACGGTCGAGAGGTCGTTGACTGCAGCGTCGCGGGAGGTCAGTGAAGCGAGACCGAAGCGGTGCTCGATGGTGGACAGGATGGAGGTCGTGTCGTACTGGGTGTGATCGATCACGAAGTCGCCGCGAAGACGCGGGGCAATGATCAATGTTGGGAGCCGTGTGCCGGGGCCCCACAGATCGTGAGGACCAGCCGTTCCCCCTTGTCCGGGCGGCGCCACGTGGTCCCACTGACCGCCGAACTCGTCGTAGGTCACCACCACCATGGTGTCCTTCTGGCATCTGCTGCCGTCGATCGTCTTGAGCAGCTCGACCAGGTGGCTGCTGCCGCGGGATTCACTCGTATAACCCGGATGCTCGTTCTCCAGCCCGATCGGCTTGACGAAGCTGACCGAATTGAGCTTGCACGTCTCTGTCGAAGCTTTGGCCAGGTCGATAAAGGACTGCTCGTCCTTGAGGTGTGTCCGCCCTGCAGTTCCGGGGGCGTAGTTCGCGTAATAGTTGAACGGCTGGTGATGGAACTGGAAGACCTTGTTCGGGCAGTACGGCCAGACAGGGTTCGGCGCGGAGTCCGGATCGGCGCAGACGCCGGCAACCGGACCGTTCGTCCAGCCAGGTCCCAGGTAGTCGCCGTTCGCGTTCGACCAGCCGCCCGAGTACCAGGCCCAGTCGACGTTGCCGCCCGTCATGCGGTCGCCGATCGTCGGTTGAGTCTGCGGCGGCAGTTTCGCTCCGAAGAGCCCTGAGGGCTGGTAGGTCGGCTGCATCGTGTTGACGCCGAAGTCGCCGCACGCCAGCCCGGGACGGGTCGTCGCGAGGCCGCAGGCCTGCGTCAGCGGCCCGTTCACGAGCCCCGTGTCGGGTGAGAGGTAGAGCGGACCCATCCCCGGCGGCCGTTGGGCGGCCGGCGGCGAGCTCGCCGTCGCGCTGCCGTTGCGGTCGAGCACCGAGTGGGTCGCGTTCGCCGGGCAGGTATTCGCCGCGTTGCAGATCGGCGACGCCGCCGCGATCAGCCACTGGTGGTTCAGGAACGACCCGCCGAATGCGGACTGGAAGAAGTTGTCCAGGATCGCGTACTTCGGGTGGCCGCCCTCGTGCAGGTAGCGGTAGATCGGGAGCGCGGTGGTGTCGTAGGTGCCCATCACGAGCCCGCCCCCGTCGCTCTGCACCGCGTAGCGGTTCTGCTGCCCTCCATTGAGCTGGAACTGCTCCTCGTAGAAGCGGTGGACGATGTCTCGGGTGCAGCCGCCCGGAGCGCCGGAGCCCTTGAGCCAGCCATTCGGGCGGGCGAAGCCCTGGAGCGGGTTCGGCGGGCACGTGGTGTCGTCCGGCCCGAGGTAGTCGTCGATCCGGAACGGCGCGTTCGTGAAGTGGCTCGGGAACGAGCCGCCGGTCGTGTTGTCGCAGGTGTCGGTGAGCGGAGCGGTCGGGTTCGCTGCCGACTGCGCCTGCAGGTTGACGTCGTCCATGTACAGGCACTCGAACGGGGCGAACGTGGTCGGCCCCGTCTGCCCGAGCTGGGTGGTGTGCGCCGCGTCGGCGTCGCCGAGCCCGCGCACTCGCTCCCAGCCTCCGTACAGGTTGTCGAAACTGTGGTTTTCCTCGTAGATGACCACGACGTGGTCGATGGTGCTGAGCTTGTTGCCGTCGGAGTTGCCTGCCGCAGCGCCGGAGCCCGCGGCGATCGTCAGCACCCCGACCGCGGCCGCGAGAAGCGCCGGTAAGCGCCTACCCATGCGATGACCTCCTCTGTTGTGACTCTCCCCGTAAAACGTGCCCGAGCACCTTCGCAACTCGCGTGGACTCCGTCAATATCGATCCTGTAGATTCGCCTGTAGAAGGACAGGACTACGAAGGAGGGCACATTGAAGGGGAGAGCATGGAGTGTCCTGGCTGTGCTTGCCGTCGCTGGTCTGACGGCGATCGCGGTCCTGGGACTCGGCACGGTGCAGTCCGCGACCGGCAGTCCGCCTCCGCCGCCCGGCGGCAACTGCCACTTCGCGAACGGCATCAAGCACGTCATCTCGATTCAGTTCGACAACACGCATTTCCTGCGGGACCGCGGCAACGTCCCGTCGGATCTCGAGCAGATGCCGCACCTGCTCAACTTCATCCGCGGCAACGGCACGCTGCTCACGAACGATCACACCGTCCTGATCTCGCACACGGCGACGGGGATCCTCTCGACGCTGACGGGCGTCTACCCCGACCGGATGGGGCAGCCGGTCTCGAACAGCTTCCGCTACTTCACGCCGAGC
>VBEQ01000162.1:18713-28705 GCA_005881235.1 Chloroflexota bacterium
GACCCGGCCGGCCCGCCGTTCCCGCCGCCCGGTCAGACCGACCTCTCGCCGGAGATGATCAACGAAAACGGGGTCGTCGCCCCGGCTCCGTGGGTCCCGTACACGCGGAACGGGTGTGACGTCGGCCAGGTCGCGACCGCCAACACGGTCCTCGAGAACACCGGGATCGACATCCCCTCGTTCTTCGGGCCGGGCTCGCCCGAGGCGATCCAGGCAGCCGGCGACAGCCCCGGCGCATCCGCGACGCAGACGTTCGCGGACTACGTCGGCATCGGCGTCCACTGCGCTCAGGCCTCGGCGATCTGCGGTGCGTCCACGCATGCCCACGCGGACCTCCTGACGGACGAGCCGGGTGGTTACAACGGCTTCAACGCGCTCATGGGCGCGAAGTACGTCAATCCGGTCATCAAGCCGAGCGGGCCGATGACGGACCTGAACGGCAACGTGATCAAGGACCAGAACAACCACATTGGCTTCCCGGGCTTCGACGGGATGGAAGCGACGGTCTCGCTGTCCTTCATCGCGCAGATGCAGGAGGCCGGGATCCCCGTCACCTACGGGTACGTCTCGGATGCCCACGACGGGCACGGGAACTCCGGGAACATCCACTTCGCGTACGCGCCGGGCGAGGCCGGCTACGTCCAGCAGCTGCACGACTACGACGTGGCCTTCCAGCAGTTCTTCGACCGCGGGATCAACAAGTCGAACACGCTGTTCCTGTTCACCGTCGACGAGGGCGACCACTTCGCGGGCTCGACCCCGAACAACCCGGACTGCGACGGCGTCACCGTCGCCTGTGACTACACCGGGAAGCCCGTCGGCGAGATCAACGGCGACCTGCGCCGCATGATCCGCACGCAATACGGCGACACGACCAACTTCACGGTCCACTCGGACGACGCCCCGAACGTCTACATCACGGGCAACCCGTCCCAGACTGACTCGGTGACGCGGAACCTCGAGCGGGAGATGGCCCAGCTGCACTGGCTGAACCCGTACACGGGGGTCGACGAGCAACACATCATGGTCGCGCTCGCCGACAAGACCGAGATGAAAACGCTGCACATGGTCACGGCGGATCCGTTCAGGACGCCGACGTTCACGCCGTTCGCCGATCCGGACTGGTTCTTCTTCGCGACCGGCGGCGGGAACTGCGCGACTCAGGCCGAATGCGCCTTCATCCCCGCGCGAACGAACAGCAGCTTCGCCTGGAACCACGGCGATGTTCAGGACGAGATCGCGTCCACGTGGGCCGGCTACGTCGGCCCGGGGATCAAGAACCTGGGTGACGACAACAGCGTGTGGACCGACCACACCGACCACCGGCCGACGGTGCTGACTCTGCTCGGACTGAGGGATGACTACAACACGGACGGCCGAGCCGTCACCGAGATCGCGCACGAGAACGCACTGCCCGTCAGCCTGCGCGTGCACCATCCGTGGCTCGAGCGGCTGGGCCAGTCGTACAAGCAGTTGATGGCGTCCTTCGGCTCGTTCTCGATGGACACACTCGTCGCGTCGACGACCGCGCTCTCGAGCAATTCAGCGGGCGATGCGACCTACACCACGATCGAGGGGGAGATCCAGGATCTGACGAACCAGCGCAACGCTCTCGCCGCCGAGATCCGCGCCGGCATCAACGACGCGGAGTTCAACGGCACGAAGTTGAGCGAGCACCAGATCAACGACTGGATCGTCCGGTCGAACGACCTGCTCCAGCAGGCGCACGACCTGGCTGCCTCTTCCTGAGGCGTTCCACTTCGGAGGGCTCGAGCTCGCGCCACGCGCCGGGCTCGAGCCCTTCGAGCGTCAGGCCGGCGTAGCGGCTGCGGTGGAGGCTGGTCACCGGGTGGCCAACGGCTTCCAGCATCCGCTTGACCTGGTGCTTGCGGCCTTCGTGGATCGCAAGCTCGAGCGTGGACGGCGCAAGGCGCCGCACCCGGGCGGGCGCGGTGCGGCCGTCGTCGAGCTCCACGCCTGACTCAAGACGTTTGAGCGCCGCGTCGTCGGGCTCACCCTCGACCGTCGCCTCGTAGAGCTTCTCGACTTCGTAGCGGGGGTGGGCCAGGCGGTGGGCGAGCTCGCCGTCGTTGGTGAGCAGAAGCGCGCCGGTCGTGTCGGCGTCGAGGCGGCCGACCGGGACGACGCGGGCCGGGTGGTCGACAAGGTCGACGACGGTGCGCCGGCCCTGGGGGTCGCGGGCGGTCGTGACCGTGCCGGCGGGCTTGTGCAGGAGCACGTACGCCAGGGGCTGGAGCTCAAGCGTTCGCCCGTCGAGCTCGACCCGATCGCCCGCCTCGACGAACGTGTTCAGCTGCCCGGGCTCCTCGTTGACGGTGACCCGGCCGGCCTTGATCAGCTCGTCCGCTCCGCGGCGGGAGGCGACCCCGGCGCGTGCGAGATAGGCATTGAGCCGCATACCCGCCATTATTCGTGGGCCGTGCCGCACTACGTGTCGCTGATGCGCTGGACGTCGCAGGGAGTCGCCGGGCTTCCGGCGTGGCGGGAGCGCGTCGAGGAGGGCGAGCGGATCATCCAGGAGGCAGGCGGCGCCTTGATCGGCGTATACGTGACGCTTGGGCGCTACGACGTGGTCGAGATCTTCGAAGCGCCCGACGACGAGCTGGCCGCCGAGATCATCCTGAAGCTCCAGCGCCACGGTGCCGAGCACACCGAGACGCTGCGCGCGTTCACGCGCGACGAGGCGGAGGAGATCATCCGGCGCCTTTGAGCCCGGCTCGGCGGTGCGCCGGCAGAAGTCACGGATTCGTCACGGTCCGGTCACCCACGCGCGTGCATTTCGCGGTTAGGCTCATAGCGGGAGGCGGGTGGACCTTCAATCCCCACCCGGGTGGGGATGCGCGCGCGTGAAGATGTAAAGGTCGCCGCTGGAGCTCGCGAGCGCTACGCGCCGCGGCGTTCGGCGACGGTTTCCAGCCGGGCGCGGATCTCGACCGCGTCCTCGCCGACGTCGTCCAGCCGCGGCAGCTGCGAGAGCGACTCCAGCCCGAACACTCGCTCGAACAGCGGCGTCGTCCGGTAGCGCACCGCCCCGCCGATGCCTTCCTCGCGCCCGGCCTCCGCGATCAGCCCGCGCTCGACGAGCCCCGCGACGACCGAGTCGGCCGCGACGCCGCGGATCCTCGCGATCTCCGGCCGGCTGACCGGACCGAGGTAGGCGACGATCGCGAGCGTCTCGAGCGACGCGGCGGTCAGGCCGCGCTCGACCGGCCGCTCGAACAGCCGCCCGCACGCCTCGGCGGCCTCGCGCGAGGCGCGGAACGCCCAGCCGCCGGCCACGTGCTCGAGCACGATCCCGCTCCGCCCCTCGGCGAAGCGCTCCGCCAGCAGGCGCAGCGCCGTCTCAATGCGTTCCGGATCCTCGTTCGCGGCCGCCGCGAGCTCGTCGGCCGACAACGGCTGCGACGCGACGACCAACAGCGCCTCGACCGTGCGGGCGAGGCGGTCGACCGGGCTTGACGTGATCAGGCGGAGCGGGCGGTCCCCGTCCACGCGGGCCTCCTCTCGGTTTCGCTCTCAGCTCTCCGAACGCGGATCGGCGCAAACGGCGCCGCCTGCTCGAGCGCGACCTCGCCCGAGCGGCGCAGCTCCAGCACCGCGAGAAAGGCAACCGCCTGCTCGATGCGCGTCATCCCGTCGAGTTCCGCGTCCAGGTCGAACACCCTCCTGCGCCCGAGCAGCGCGCGGAAGCGCTCGAGGAACTGCGACACCGGTGGGAAGCGCAGCTCCAGGTGCGCGAGCGAGACTGCGGGCGGCTCGGCCGCCAGCGCCCGCAACGCGGCAACAAGCACGGCAGGTTCCTGCGGCGCGAGGCGCCGGTCGACCCGAGGCGCGAGCGGCGCGGGCCCGAGCCGGAAGAACCGGTCGCCCTCGCCCTCCAGCCGCTCGGCCAGCCACTCCGCGGCGTCCTTCGCGCGCCGGTACTCGGCCAGCCGCCGCGCAAGCTCCTCGGCCGCCTTTCAGCTCCAGCAGCGCTGCGACGAGGACGAGGAACTCGCCGCAGGCCTCGAGGTCGAGCTCGCCGCGCTCCGCGAGCCGCTCGCAGAACGCGATCACGATCCCGGCGATGTCGACCTCCGCGAGGTCGAGCTCCTCTTTCAGGACCAGCGTCAGGAGCAGGTCGAACGGGCCCTCGAATGCGTCGAGGTCGAGCTCCAGCTCGCGTACTTCCACCCGCGGCAAGCTAACGCTACGGCCGGACGCGGCCCTTCGGGATCGCCATCGCAGGCCCCTCGGGCACGCGCCGCCGCGACGGCCTCCCAGGCTCAGCCTCGCCGCCCCGGATGAACTGCCACCAGATGAAGAACGAGGTCGAGGCGACGAAGACCACGATCGAGACCCAGGCGTTCAGGCGCAGGCCGGCGAATTCGTGGGCAGGGTCGATCCGCAGGAGCTCCTCGAAGAAGCGTCCGAAGGTGTAGATCGAGACGTACAGCGCGAACAGCGCGGGCGGCCGGAAGCGGTAGCGGCGGTCGAGTAACAGCAAGACGCCCACCATCAGGGTGTCGTAGATGAACTCGTAGAGGAAGGTCGGCTGGAAGGTCGTGTGCTGCTCGTAGCCCCCGACGCGATGGACGGGATCGATCTTCAGGCCCCACGGGAGGCTCGTCGGCTTGCCGTAGAGCTCCTGGTTGAACCAGTTCCCCCAGCGGCCGATCCCCTGCGCGAGCAACAGTCCCGGCGCGACGACATCCATGAAGTCGCGCGCGCGCACTCCCGAGCGGCGCACCACCACCGCGCCCGCGAGGCAGCCGAGCAGGATGCCGCCCCAAACGCCGAGGCCGCCCTGCCAGACGGCGAAGATGCCCTTCCACTTCGGCTTCGAGACCTCGTTCCAGCTCGTGATGTCGTGGTAGGCCCGAGCGCCGACGATGCCGAACGCGACGCCCCACACCGCGACGCGCAGGACGAGATCCCAGTCGCCGCCGCGCCGAACCCAGCGCACGCCCGTCAGCCAGATGCAGGCCGCGATCGCGAGCAGCAGCATCAGGCCGTACATGTGGATCGTCACCGGCCCGAGATCGATCGTGCCGGTGTGCGGGGACGGAATCGAGCCGAGGATCACGGGCTCGACATTCTGCCCGCGCGGCTGAACGCCTGCCGCTAGATCAGGATTTCGATCGCGAGCTCGTACGGGCAGCCGAGCGTCATCAGCTCGACCGCGTGATGCAGATCGATGTCGTGGCGGGCCGCCAAGGCAACCGCATCCGTGGGCGTGTAGCCCGCGCGGATCAGCTCCTCCGCTCGCCAGTGCTCGACGCGTTGAACCTCGGTCTCGCCGACCTCTTGAATCTCCGCAGTGGTCATCGTTCCGTATTCGGGAGATTCGGCCGCACGGATCTCCCCCGGCGGGGGGATATCAGCGGATCGTCTGCGCGAGCGCGATCGCTTGCCGGCGTGTGAGCTTGCCCTCGAGGCGCAGCGTGAGCAGGCCGCGGACCCAGAGCAGGACGTTGCCGCGGATCACGACCGTCGTCTCCCGGAAGCCGAACTGGCGGTCGAAGTAGGTCAGTGTGTGCGACGGCCCGCCCTGGAGCCAGAGGCCGGCGCGGCCGTTCACCTCGACCGGGTCGACGATCGTCGCGTTCACCGCCAGCTTCTTGAGGCTCGTCGCCCCGAACGAGGGGAACTCGGAAAGAAGGACGCGCCGGCCGTGCCAGCGGACGACCACCGTCCCCACCGAGTCCGCGATCACGTAGACGCGGCGCGGGCCGTCGCCGGTGAACCGAGGCAGCGCGAGCCGGAAGCCGAGCTGCCGCTCCGCCTCGGCGCGCGACAGCGGCGTTCCGAGCCCACCCGCGTCCTTTCGCTCGACCGCCGGCGGCAGCGTGTCGACACGGATGACCGTGGCACCGCCGATGTGGAAGAAGCGGAGGATCGCGGTCCGCGCCTGCGGGACGGCGAAGGCAGTCGCGACGGCGATGGCGACGAGCGCGAGCGCAAGGACGGCGGCACGGCGCCACGGGAACGGGCGCCCGCCCTCCAGCCTCTGCAAGACGCCGGCCGTGAGGTCAGGCGCCGGCGGCACCTCGAGCTCGTGGCCGAGCGCCTGCAGCCGTAGCTCCAGAGGGGTCACAGCTCTCCCTCCAGCTCCTCGCGCAGGCGCTCGAGCGCGCGCGAGAGGCGCGACTTGACGGTTCCGCGGCGCACGCGGAGTGCCGCTGCGGTCTCGTCCTCGGTGAGGTCGAGGAAGAAGCGGCACGCGATCGCGTCGCGGTGGTCGTCGGAGAGGCGCTCGACGGCGGCCAGCAGACGCTCCTGGTTCTCGCGCGCGAGCAGAGCCGCCTCGGGGGACGGGACCGCGTCCCCCGGGCGGGCCTCGGCGGCCGCGCGCAGCGACAGCCGCTCGCGCCGCGCGGCCGAACGGCGGCGATTGTGCGCCTCGTTCGCAACGATGCGCAGCAGCCAGGGCCGAAACGAAGCTCCGCGGCGAAAGCGGCCGAGCGCGCGGTACGCCTTGACGAACCCGTCCTGGGCAGCCTCCTCGGCGTCCGCGGCGCTTCCCGTCAGGACGTAGGCGGTTCGAAAGGCGATTCCCTGGTGTGTGCGCACGATCGTCTCCCAGGCGCGGAGGTCGCCGCGCCGCGCTCGTTCGACGAGCTCCGTTTCTTCCAGTGGCCGGTCCACCACCGCCGTTACTACACCCGAGAGTCGGTTAGGGTTCCGATCAATGCTGGCACGAGTTGCACGTTACGAAGTCGACTCCGACCGGATCGGCGAAGCGGTCACCGCCTTCGGCGAGGCCGCAAAGGAGATCGAGGGGCTCGAAGGCTTCGCGGGGGGATACGTCCTCGTCGACCACGAGGACGGACGCACGATGACGCTGACGCTCTGGGAGAACTTCGCAGCGCTCGAGAACAGCGAGCGGTCGGCCGGCAAGCTCCGCCGCGAGGCGGCCAGCTCTGTCGGCGGAACCGTTCTGAGCGTCGAGAAGTTCGAGATCGCCCAGGAGCTCACCGCGCGCTCGAGCCGCGTCTAGCGCTTCCCGCGACGGCCCTGCCCGGGCGAGCCACGCCCGGTGTCAGACACGCGCGCGGAAGTGTGACGCCGGAACCGCGCCAGGGCCGGCGGTGTATCAGCCGCGACACCGAAAGGAGTTCCGATGAACCGTTCGATGCTCGTGCTCGCGGCGCTCGCGCTGGCGCTTCTGCTGCCGACGGCCGCGGCCGCGAAGGGCCCGTCCGAGGCGTCGATCACCGGCGGCAGTCTCAGCAAGGCGCTCAAGCTCGCCGGCAACGGCGAGACGGACGGGACGCCGCTCGGCCAGCTGACCATGGAGGCCGGCTTCTTCCCGGCCGCCTACGGGCAGTCGCCCGACCCGATGCTGCCGGCCCGCCCCTCCGGCAACCTCGGCCCGAAGCTCGCCGTCCGCTACGTCGTCCCGGGCGGCGACGGCAAGACGTTCCGCGTCAGCCAGGACGTCTACCCCTACGCGAAGGGCGGCGCGGTCACGTACATGAAGCCGAACCAGCTGATCTTCGGGATGGGCACGCGCGGCGGCTGGTACCGCGCTTACGGCCTGAAGCGGACGCTGATCAAGCAGGGCCTGCCCGCCCGCGCGGCCGGCAGCGGCTCCTCCGGCTCGAACCTGGCGCTGCTCGCCGGGATCGGCATCCCCGGAGCGCTCGCCCTGACCGGCGCGGCCGTCTTCTTCAGGCGCCGGAGAAGCTAGGCGTCGCTACGCTCACGAGGTGCCGAGGCTCGTCGGGATCAACCACATCGCGCTCGAGGTCGGCGACGTCGAGGAGGCGCTCGAGTGGTACGGCCGGATCTTCGACTTCGAGCTGCGCGGCCGCGAGCCCGGAATGGCCTTCGTGGACATGGGCGACCAGTTCATCGCGTTCTCGCGGGGACGCACCCAGCCGCCTGACAGCCACCGCCACTTCGGGCTCGTGGTCGACGACAAGGAGGCCGCGCGCGCGGCGCTCGAGGCAGCCGCCGCCGAAATCCTCCCCGGCCGGGGGCTCAACTTCCGCGATCCATGGGGCAACCTCGTCCAGGTCGTCGCCTACGAGGACATCCAGTTCATGAAGACGCCCGAGGTGATGCGGGGCATGCGCCTGGAGCTGCCGAAGTCCGACCACGCTCGCGCCGAGCTTCGCGAGAAGGGCCTCGCGTGATCGCAGCGGAGCAGATCCCGACGCTCGACGACGTCCGCGCGGCGGGCCGCCGAATTGCCCCGCACCTGCAACCCACCCCGCTCTACCCGCACGGCGCGCTGACCGAGCTCGTCGGCACCAAGGTCTTCGTGAAGCACGAGAACCACCTGCCGACGGGGGCCTTCAAGGTGCGCGGTGGGATTAACCTCGTCTCCCAGCTAAGCGAGGACGAGCGGCGCAGGGGCGTCGCGACCGCCTCGACGGGCAACCACGGCCAATCGATTGCGTTCGCCGCCGGCCGGTTCGGCGTGCACGCGATCGTCTGCGTTCCAGATGGCGCGAACCCGGTCAAGCTCGCGGCGATGAAGCGGCTCGGCGCAGAGCTGGTCGTTCACGGACGCGATTTCGACGACGCCCGCGAGCACTGTGAGGCGCTCGCGCGCGAGCACGGCTACCGGTACATCCACTCCGGCAACGAGCCGCACCTGATTGCCGGCGTCGGCACGGCGACGCTGGAGCTCCTGGAGACGCAACCCGAAGTCGACGGGCGGTGGGAGCGGTGCTGCAGGCGCCTGCATCGCCGGGAAGTCGATCCGCCCGGAGCTGGAGGTGATCGGCGTGCAGTCCTCGGCGGCGCCCGCGGCCTACCGCTCGTGGCAGGCGCGGCAGCTGCTCGAGGACCGGATGGAGACGCGCGCCGAAGGTCTCGCAACCCGCGTCGCGTTCGAGCTCCCGCAGCGAATCCTCTGGGAGCACCTCGACGACTTCGTCCTCGTCGACGAGGACGAGCTGGGCCGAGCCGTCCTCCTGATGATCGAGGGGACGCGCAACCTCGTCGAGCCGGCCGGCGCCGCACCGCTCGCCGCAGCGCTACGACTGCGAGACCGGCTCGCCGGCAAGAAGGTCGCGCTCATTCTGAGCGGGGGCAACATCAGCCCCGACCAGCTGCGCGAGCTGCTCGCCTAGACGACTGCGGCCTCGCCGAGGAGTGCCTTGGCCTCGGCGAAGAAGTCGGGCACCGGCTGCACCCGGAAGTCCGGCCCGAGCTGGAAGACCCGCGGGCCCTCCGACGTGACCATGTCGACCACCACGGGCGCCTCGCCCGGGAAATCGCGAACGAGAGCCGCGAGCTCGCGGATGATCCCCGCCCGCGCCGACCGCGCGTCCACCCGCAGCCGCACCTCCCGCCGCTCGGGGACCGCCTCGAAGGAGGAGACCTCCAGGGCGATCAGCTTCGTCTCCCCCTCCTTGTGGTCGATCCGCGCTTTCACGACCAGCACCGAATCCACCATGAGCAGCTCCCGCGCCGCCGCGTAGACCGAGTTGAAGACGACCACCTCGGCGCTTCCAAGCACGTCGTCGAGGCGCATGAAGACCATCGGGTCGCCCTTCTTGGTCGTCAGCTGCCGTAGCGCTGCGATCCCCGCCACGGTCACGATCTCGCCGTCGCGCCGCCGCTCCAGATCGGCCAGAGAGGTATCGGTCTTCCGCCGAAGCTGGTCGCGCACGGCGTCGAGCGGATGCTCCGAGATGTACAGGCCGAGCGTCTCCTTCTCCCGGCGGAGTAGCTCGTTCTTCTCGAACTCCTCGTCCGAGATCGCCGGATGCTCGACCTTGAACATCGACTCCTGGCCGAAGAAGAGATCTTCCTGCAGCTTCGCTCCCGACCCGAGTGCCTTCTCGACTGCATCGAGCATCCCCCGCCTCGATCCCCCGGTCGAATCGAACGCGCCGCAGTTGATGAGCGACTCCAGCGCGCGCTTGTTCACGACCTGCGGGTTGACGCGCTCGGTGAACTCCCAGAGCGAGCCGAAGGTGCCGGTCTTCCCCCGCGAATCGACGATCTCGCGCGCGGCCGCGTCGCCGACGTTC
>VBEQ01000057.1 GCA_005881235.1 Chloroflexota bacterium
CCATCCCCTTCGACTTCCGCATCGTGCTGATCCTCGCCGCGCTGGCCGCCGGCGGCGGCCTCCTCAGGCTGCCCTGGCCGTGGGACCTGCGGTATGTCGCTCTCGCCGCGCTCTTCCTCGATCCGTTCTTCTACTTTCCGCAGGGCCGCAATGACATCCTTTTCCTGGCGCCCCTCACGCTGGGCGTGCTCGCCTGGGCGCGGGGCAAGCCGCGACTGGCCGCGCTGGGGTTCGGGGTCGCATTCGCCTTCAAGCCGTTCGCGCTCTTCTTCCTGCCCTGTGTCGCCATCGCCCTCTGGCCCCGCTCCGGGCCGGTGCTCGATCGTGGGCGCCGGCTCGCTATCCTCGCGGCTGCCCTGCTCGCGCCGGCCGCGCTCACGATGGGCCCGTTTCTCCTCTGGAACGCGCCCGTCTACTGGACGGACACGGTGAGCTTCGTGGCCGGCACCCTTCCGGGGGCGTATCGCATCCAGGGCTACTCGCTGGCCAGCCTCCTCCTCGCCCTTCACGTCATCCCCTCAGCGGATGCCCGCTTCCCATTTGGCATCGTGCAGGCCGCGGTGGCGGTCCCGGTGCTGGCCATCGGCCTGCGGCGGATCTGGCGGGCACCGTCACTTGGGGCCGTCCTCAGTGTGGGGACGCTCGCGCTGACGCTCTCGCTGCTCGCCGGACGCTTTGTCAACGACAACTACCTTGCCGACCTGCTCTACCTGGCGGTGCTGGCCGGCGTGGCGCGCCAGGCGTCGGCGGCGACGATCGCGCCGTCCCGGCCGATGCCGGCGGCCGCCTGACGCCAGACACGGTTACGCCGGCTCGAATACGGGTAAGAAGGAACGGTTGCGTCCTGGCGCGGCGCGAGCGATTTGACAGCCGCCTCGAAGCGGCCGTAGAATACGCCTTCGCGCCCTGAACAGGCGCATGGTTACCTTATGCCCACGATTTCACAACTGATCCGATCTGGCCGCAAGCCGCTGGTGAAGAAGACGAAGGCACCGGCGTTGCAAGGCTCCCCGCAGCGGCGGGGTGTCTGCGTGCGCGTCTATACGACCACGCCCAAGAAGCCCAACTCGGCGCTTCGGAAGGTCGCCCGGGTTCGCCTCACCTCCCGCCAGGAGGTGACCGCGTACATCCCCGGTATCGGCCACAACCTCCAGGAGCACTCCGTGGTCCTCATCCGCGGCGGCCGCGTCAAGGACCTCCCCGGTGTCCGCTACCACGTGGTCCGCGGCACCCTCGACACGGCCGGCGCCAAGGGGCGCAAGCAGGGCCGCTCGAAGTACGGCGCCAAGCGCGAGAAGGCGAAGAAGGCCTAATGCCGCGGCGGCCTCGGATTCACAAGCGTGTCATCCTGCCTGACCCAGTGTATACACACGAGGGCGTAGCTAAGTTCGTCAACGTCGTGATGCAGCGGGGTAAGCGGAGCACGGCCGAGCGGGTCGTCTACGGCTCGCTGGACCGGATCAAGAAGGTCGCCAAGAAGGACCCCATCGAGGTCTTCGACGCCGCCTTGAAGAACGCCACCCCGGTGCTCGAGGTCAAGCCGCGCCGCATCGGGGGCGCTACCTACCAGGTCCCGGTGGAGATCCGGCCCGACCGCCGCTCGGCGCTGGCCCGGCGCTGGATCGTGCGTTATGCCCGGGCCCGCTCGGGGAAGTCGATGCAGGAGAAACTGGCCGGAGAGCTGATGGACGCCGCTAACGGGGTGGGCGCCACCATCAAGCGCCGCGAAGAGACACACAAGATGGCGGAGAGTAACAAGGCTTTCAGCCACTTCAGGTACTAGGAAATTGGCAGAAACAAAAATGGCTCGCACTTACGCGCTGGACAAGGTTCGCAACATCGGCATCATGGCCCACATCGATGCCGGGAAGACGACCACGACCGAACGCATCCTCTTCTATGCCGGCCGCATCCACAAGATGGGTGAGGTCCATGACGGCGCCGCCACCATGGACTGGATGGTGCAGGAGCAGGAGCGTGGCATCACGATCACCTCGGCGGCCACGGTCGCGAACTGGCGCGGGCACCGGATCAACATCATCGACACACCCGGGCACGTAGACTTCACGGTCGAGGTCGAGCGAAGCCTGCGCGTCCTCGACGGCGCGGTGGCCGTCTTCGACGCCGTCGCCGGGGTGGAGCCGCAGTCCGAGACGGTCTGGCGCCAGGCCGATCGCTACGAAGTCCCCCGGATCGCCTTCATCAACAAGATGGACCGCATGGGCGCCGACTTCTTTGCGGCCTGGAAGTCGATTCGCGAGCGGTTGGGGGCGAACGCCGTCCCGATCCAGCTGCCGATCGGCAGCGAGGAGAAGTTCGAGGGTGTCGTCGACCTTATTAATAAGGTCGCGATCACCTATACCGACGACCTGGGCACCACGATCGAGACCGAGGAGGTCCCGGTGGAGATGCGCGAGCAGGTCGAGCTCTACCACAAGCAGCTGGTCGAGGCGGTCGCCGAGTTCGACGACGACCTGTTGCAGAAGTACCTGGAAGACAAGCCGATCACCGGCGCAGAGATCGTGGCCGCCATCCGCAAGGGCACCGTCGCGAACCGGTTCGTGCCGGTGCTGGCGGGTGCCGCACTGCGCAACCGCGGAGTGCAGCCGATGCTGGACGCCATCATCGACTTCCTGCCCTCGCCGCTGGACAAGCTCGGGGTTGAAGGCATCAACGCCAAAAGCAACGTGACCGAGTGGCGCAAGCCGGCCGACAACCAGCCCTTCGCGGCGCTCGCCTTTAAGATCGCCACCGATCCCTACGTCGGCAAGCTGACGTTCTTCCGGGTGTACGCGGGCACCCTCAAGTCCGGCTCCTATGTCTGGAATGCCACCCGCGGCACCAAGGAGCGGGTCGGTCGCATCCTGCAGATGCACGCCAACCACCGCGAGGAGATCCCCGAGGTCTACGCCGGCGACATCGCCGCGGCCATCGGTCTGAAGCAGACCACGACGGGGGACACCCTCGCCGACGAGAACAACCCGATCCTGCTCGAGTCGATCGTCTTCCCCGACCCGGTCATCAGCGTGGCGATCGAGCCGCGCACCAAGGTGGACCAGGAGAAGATGGGGCAGGCGCTCGCCAAGCTGGCCGAGGAGGATCCAACCTTCAAGGTCCGCACCGACGAGGAGACCGCCCAGACCATCATCTCCGGGATGGGCGAGCTGCACCTCGAGATCATCGTCGACCGGATGCTGCGCGAGTTTGCGGTCGACGCCAACGTCGGCAAGCCGCAAGTCGCCTACCGGGAGACGATCAAGCGCAAGGCGCACGGGGTGGGCCGCTTCATCCGCCAGTCCGGCGGTCGCGGCCAGTACGGCCACGCCGAGATCAACATCGAGCCGAATGAGGCGGGCAAGGGCTTCGAGTTCGTCAACAAGGTCGTCGGTGGATCGATCCCCAAGGAGTACCACTCCGCGGTCGAGAAGGGCATCATCGAGGCCCTCAACAGCGGCGTGCTGGCGGGCTTCCCGGTGGTCGACGTCAAGGCGACGCTGGTCGACGGGTCCTACCACGAGGTCGACTCCA
>VBEQ01000058.1 GCA_005881235.1 Chloroflexota bacterium
CGTGGGCGCCGCCATCCAGGCGGGCGTGCTCAAGGGCGAAGTCAAGGACGTCCTCTTGCTCGACGTCACACCGCTGTCGCTCGGTCTGGAGACCCTCGGTGGGGTCAACACCAAGCTGATCGAGCGCAACACGACCATTCCCACGTCGAAGAGCCAGGTGTTCTCGACCGCGTCGGACAACCAGCCCTCGGTCGAGATCCACGTCCTGCAAGGCGAGCGCGAGATGGCGTCCGCCAACAAGACGCTGGGCAAGTTCCACCTCGACGGCATCGCGCCGGCACCCCGTGGGGTCCCACAGGTCGAGGTGACCTTCGACATCGACGCCAACGGCATCCTCAACGTGCGCGCCAAGGACCTTGGCACCGGCAAAGAACAGAAGGTGACGATCACCGCCTCGACCACGCTCAACAAAGATGAGGTCTCGAAGATGGTGCGCGACGCCGAGGCCCATGCCGAGGAGGACCGCAAGCACCGCGAGGAAGTCGAGGCCCGCAATCAGGCGGATAGTCTCGTCTACCAGGCGGAGAAGCAGCTTCAGGAGAACGGAGACAAGATCGACCCTGCGGTCCGTTCCGAGGTCGAGAGCAAAATCGAGCCGGTCAAGCAGGCGATCAAGGACAACGACGTCGAGCGCATGCGGTCGACGAGTCAGGAACTGGCCACCGCCATGCAGAAGATCGGCGAAGCCGTCTACCGCCAGGCCCAGGGCGCCGGTGCCGGGGCGCAGTCGGCGACCGGCACGGAAGGCAAACCGGGCCAGCCGGGTGGCGACGGCGATGTGGTCGACGCCGACTTCAAGGAGGTCTGAGCCAGCCGCCGTTCGTCTTTCGCGCCCGGAGTCGTTTAAGGGATATTCTGAGCCGGGTAGACCCACACTATGCCGTTTCGCCCTGACCGATTAACCGAGAAGACACAGGAGGCGATCCAGCAAGCGCAGACGCTTGCCCAGGAAGCCCAGCACCAGGAGATCACGCCGGAGCACCTGCTCCTCGCGCTGCTCCAGCAGCCCGACGGAACCGTTCCGCCCATCGTCCAGCAAGTCGGCGTCGACCCGACTCGTGTCGCGTCCGATGTCAAGGCCCAGCTCGATAAGCTGCCGAAGGTCTACGGGGCGGAGACCTATCTCGGATCGCGCCTTCGCCGGCTGCTCGACGCGGCCTCGACGGAAATGGAACGGCTCAAGGACGAGTACCTGTCGACGGAGCACCTGCTACTCGCGATCGTCGACGAGGCCAACAGCGAGGGCGCCCGCATTTTGCAAGGGGCCGGCGTTACGCGCGAGAAGATTCTCGAGGCGCTCACCAAGGTGCGTGGCTCGTCGCGCGTGACCGATGCCACGCCGGAATCGAAGTTCCAGGCTCTGGAGAAGTACACGCGAGACCTCACCGCGCTGGCGCGCGAGGGCAAGCTCGACCCGGTTATCGGTCGCGAGCAGGAAATCCGGCGCGTCATTCAGGTCCTCTCGCGCCGCACCAAGAACAACCCCGTCTTGATCGGGGAGGCGGGCGTGGGCAAGACGGCCATCGCCGAAGGGCTCGCCCAGCGCATCGCGCAAGGTGATGTGCCCGAGTCGCTCAAAGACAAGCGCGTGTGCGCGCTCGATCTCGGGGCATTGATTGCGGGCACCAAGTACCGTGGCGAGTTCGAGGACCGGCTGAAGGCGCTGCTGAAAGAGATCGAATCATCGAATGGCCAGGTGATCCTCTTCATCGACGAGCTTCATACACTGGTCGGCGCCGGGGCGGCGGAGGGGGCGATGGACGCCTCCAACCTGCTTAAGCCGGCACTGGCGCGCGGCCAGCTCCGCTGCGTCGGCGCGACGACGCTCGACGAGTATCGCAAGCACATCGAAAAAGATGCCGCGCTGGAACGCCGATTCCAGCCGATCTTCGTCGGCGAGCCATCGGTCGAGGACACCATCTCGATCCTGCGCGGCCTGAAAGAAAAATACGAGGTCCATCACGGCGTGCGCATCACCGACTCCGCGATCGTGGCGGCCGCGGTGCTATCGCAGCGCTACATCACCGACCGCTTCCTGCCGGACAAGGCAATCGACCTCATCGATGAGGCCGCTTCCAGCCTGCGGATGGAGATCGACAGCCTGCCCCAGGAACTCGACGAGATCGAGCGCCAGATCCGGCAGCTCGAGATCGAGCGGCAGGCGCTTAAGAAAGAGCAAGACCGCGCCTCCAAGGATCGCCTCAACGCCATCGAGCGGGAGCTGGCCAACCTGCAGGAGAAGAGCAAGGTCATGCGGTCGCAGTGGCAGCAGGAAAAGGCGCTGATCCAGCAGATCCGCGAGCTGAAAGCGCGCCAGGAGCAGCTGCGTATCGATGCCGAGCGCGCCGAGCGCATGGCTGACTTCGAAGCCGCCGCCCGCCTCAAGTACGGAGAGACGCCACAAGTCCAAAAAGAGCTGGAGGCCAGGAATGGCGAGCTGGTTGCGCTCCAGAAAGAGCACCGCCTGCTGAAAGAAGAAGTCGACGAGGAGGATATCGCCAAGATCGTCTCGCGCTGGACCGGGATCCCGGTGCAGAAGATGCTCGAGGGCGAGGTCCAGAAGCTGATCCAGATGGAGGAGCGCTTGCATGCGCGCGTCGTGGGCCAGGAGGAGGCCGTCACCGCGGTCGCCAACGCGGTCCGTCGCGGCCGCGCCGGACTGAGCGATCCCAATCGACCCATCGGATCGTTCATCTTCCTCGGGCCAACCGGGGTGGGGAAGACGGAGCTGGCCCGCGCGCTCGCCGAGTTCCTGTTCGACGACGAGCAGGCCATGACCCGGATCGACATGTCCGAGTACATGGAGAAGCACACCGTGGCGCGATTGGTTGGTGCGCCGCCGGGCTACGTCGGGTATGAGGAAGGCGGTCAACTCACCGAGGCCGTGCGCCGCCGTCCATATGCCGTCATCCTCTTCGACGAGATCGAGAAGGCGCACCCCGATGTATTCAACATCCTGCTGCAGCTCCTCGAAGACGGGCGCTTGACCGACGGCCAGGGCCGCACCGTCGACTTCCGCAACACCGTGGTCATCATGACGTCGAACCTCGGCAGCCACATCCTGCAGGATCCGAATCTGACCGAGGCGGACAAGGAAAAGGCGGTCCTCGAGGCGGTGCGGCACAATTTCCGCCCCGAGTTTCTCAATCGTGTCGACGAGATCATCATCTTCAAGCCGCTCACCCGCGAGCAGATCAAGACCATCGTCAACATCCAGCTGGAGCGGCTCCGCAAGCGTCTCGCTGAGCGGCGGATCACGCTGCAGCTGACCCCGGCCGCCCTGGACCTGATCGCGAACGAAGGCTACGACCCGGTCTTCGGGGCGCGCCCGCTCAAGCGTGTCATCCAGCGCCGCCTCCAGGACCCGCTCGCCATGGCCGTCCTCGACGGCAAGTTCCGCGAGGGCGACACCGTGCTGGTCGATGGCGAGAAGGGCGAGTTGCTGCTACGGAAGGCCGGGGCCAAGGAACACGCGAGCGTCGCCGCCGGCTAACACCGCACCCGGCGTTGGAGCCGTACAATAGCCGAGCGCTGCGAGCCGCCTTAGCTCAGCGGTAGAGCAATGGTTTCGTAAACCATCGGTCCGGGGTTCGAATCCCCGAGGCGGCTTTTCCTAATTGTCGGCCTCCACGGTGCAGGGCACGGCCCGCCTGACCGCATCCTGAACTGGACAGTGCGCGTCGGCCCAGCGGACGAGAGCCGCCATCTGCTCGGGCGAGGCGCCATTCCCTCCGATCCGCACTCGTGCCCGCGAGCTCATTGGCCCGGCTGGGACCGAATCGTCGATGCCGAGAATTCCGCGGTCATCCGATTCACTATCGACGACGACCTCGATCCGACCTGGTTCCAGACCTTGCTGGGCAGCCCGCATGGCGATGAGCGTCGCCAGGCAACTGGCCTGGGCGGCCCGAAGCAGCCATCCAGGGGAGG
>VBEQ01000059.1 GCA_005881235.1 Chloroflexota bacterium
AGGAACCAGAAAAGAACGTGCGCACCATGTGCAGGCCGATCACGAACAGCAGGATGTAGGCCGACCAGAGGTGGATCCCCCGGACGATGGAGCCGAAGGCGTCGTGCTCCTTGAGGTAGTTGAGGCTCTGCCAGGCTTCGGTCACCGAGGGGACGAACAGCAGCGTGAGGAAGATGCCGGTGATCAGTTGAAGGATGATCAACACCAGCGTGGCGCTTCCCAGCGTGTAGAACCAGGCGCCGCGGACCGGCACCGCCTCGTAGAGTCCCTTGCGCAGCAGGCTGCGAATCGCGGTGCGTTCGTCGAACCAGTCGTAGGCCGCGCTCAACCGGCGGCCCACTAGATTTCCTCGGTGAAGCGGTTCTGGACGAAGAGCGTCGTGCCGTCGATGCGGTGCACGTACTCGGGCAGGGGCTTCGGTGGCGGTCCACCCACATTCGCGCCGTTGATGTCGTACAGCCCGCCGTGACAGGGGCAGAGGAACTGGTGCAGCGCGACGTCCCAACGCACCGGGCATTGCATGTGGGTGCACACGTTGGAGAAGACCCTGGTGTTATCGCCGCTCTTGACCACGTAGACGGCCAGGTTCTCCTCCGCCGTCGTCCAGACGTCCTGTGGGAAGGCGACTTCGAACTTGGTCGGCTCGCCGTCCGCGACGCCCGAGATGTCGCCGACTTTTCGCCAGACGACCTGTTGCTGACGAAAGAGCGGAGAAATCAAGAACCCGACAATTGGGATGCCGAGCAAGACGGCGACGACAGCGCCCGAGACCTGGGTGCCCAGGAGGCCGAACTGACGGCGGCTCAGCCGCCGTGGGTCACGATGCGCCATAGCGAATGAACCCGTAGAGGACGCCCGCTGTGCCCAGCACGATGAACAGCAGCACCACCGTCACGGCGCCGCCGATCAGCCAGAAGGTGAGAGGGGTCTGATGGCGCGCCTGGCGAAACCAGCGCACCAGCCCGAAGGCGACGATGCCGACGAACAGCAACGTGACGCCGATCATGACGGCCGAGATCAGAGCCAGGTAAAAGAAGGTCTGAAGCGAGCCCATTACGGATAAAAGCCTTTCGACGGGGCCTGAAAGATCCCGTAGCTGTCCGACTCCTTCATGACGCCGTAGATGGTGTAGTCGCTCCGCGCCGTCGTCCGAATGACGCCCATCAGCAGAAACAAGAGCAGCGCGCTGGCACCGGTCACGGCGAGGGTCACCTGGCTGGAGCGCCGAAGCTCGGGGGTCCTGGTGCGCGTGCGGGGCCGCGAGAGGAGCCAGTGGAGGAGGCTCAGCAACACTGCAGCGCCGAGCGCCACGTAGCGCAACCAGAACATGCCTTTCGGATAGAGCGCGGCCGGCGTCATCGTGATCAGCGATGCCACGGCCACCAGCGCCGTCAGGATGGGGCCGGCCGCCGTCGATCGGGACTGCCAGAAGTAGAGGTTGCTGCCGACCAGGAGGATCGCGATGAAGGTCGCCTGCACCAACCAGAGCCAGGCGAAGGGCCCCTCCAGCGAGTAACGAAACGCGCCGGGGGAGGCCTGCTTGATGCTTTCCACGAAGACCGCACCCAGCCCGACCTGGACCGCCAGGGTGATGAATCCCACCACCAGGCTGGTGCGCGCCGCCCAGTGGAAATACAGGCGGTTGGCGGGCAGGCGGCTGGCGGCCGCGTATACGGCAGCCACCGCGGCGATGAAGAACGAAGCCCACGATAGGTTGCCGACGAAGCGATGGCCGAGCTCGGGCCAGTAGGAGGGATTGAAGAAGGCGCTTAGGCCCTGGCCGGCCCGCGGCGTGAGGAGATAACTATCGAGGGCCACGATGATGAAGAGAAAGATGTGCTCCGTGGCGGCCGTGGCGTAGCCGATCAGGATATGGGTCCCCTTGCGCAGCCGGAAGCGGTCCCAGCGGAGGTTGTAGAGGAGGATGCCGCCGAGCGTCAGGAACCAGATGCTGAACGCGACCACCGCCGGCCAGAAGAAGACCGTGATCAGGGTTACGAAGAATGTTGGGTAGAGCGCCGTCAGGACGATGACGGCGAACCCGCCGAGGGTGGCACCCAGGCTGAAGATCTTCAGGTTCACGTTGCCCAAGGAGCGGGCAAGCCGTTCATACCGGGGGTCCTCTCGGCGGAGGCCGATCCACTCATAGGTCGGTCCCAGCACGAGGGCGCCCATCGTAAAGGAGCCAAAAATGATGTGGATGAGGAAGAAGATGCCGACGGCCCAGCGATTGGTGATGAACGGCAACTGAATACTCGGCTGAGTGATGAGATAGGAGCCGGCCAGGACAGTCGCGATCGTCATCGTGACGCTCAGTCCGACTCGAGTACGCGCCGACCGAGGCGGCCGGTCAGTCCGGCGGCGCCGACGAGGAAGCCGAAACCACCGAGCAGCGTTTCCCAGACCAGCAGGTTGGGCTGGCCGCCGAGCGCGCCGACGAGTGACTCGTGCAAGTAGCTGAACGGGAGGAGGCGCGAGACGGCGAGCAGCTCCGGCTCGGTCAACGAGGTGAAGACCCCGGAGAGGAACAGCAGCGGCAGCAGGACGATGAAGACATAGAGCATCACCTCGCCCGGCGAGTCTGAGAGCGTGCTGGCGACAGCGCCCATCAAGTTGCCGATCAGGAGCACCGCGAGAGTGCTCAGCAGGAGCGCCGGCCACCAGGTGACTTGCGAGGGGTGGCGAAGCGCGATCAGTGCCAGCACCGGGGTGACCTGCAGCAAGTCGATGACCGCGCTGGTCGAGAGGCGCTCGATCAACAGCCGCCCCGGGGTGACGGGCAGCGTCCGATAGCGAAGGGTCAGACCGCTCTGACGCTCGCGGGTCAAGACCGCCCCCGCCCCCAGCGCGCCGATGATCGCGATCAGCATCGTCAGGGTCACGGCGGCGTACACCGGCGGCGCGGCGACCACCAGGGGGATGCCAAAAACAAGCGGAAAGGCGAGCTTGATCACCAGCGCCCTGCGCCGCTGGGCAAACTCCACCAGCTCTCGCTGCCAGATCGTCCCGGCCAGCATCATCAGCGCGCCCTAGTGTGGAAAGTCGCGCGTGTCATCAGCGCGCCCCGGCGTGGAAAGGCGCGCGTGTCATCAGCGCGCCCCGGCGTGGAAAGGCGCGCGTGTCATCAGCGCGCCCCGGCGTGGAAAGGCGCGCGTGTCATCGATGAACCGCCGGCAACGCCACGCCGGTCAGTTTCAGGAAGACGTCGCCCAGGTTGGGCCGGCGAACCCGCATGTTGCTCACCAGGTCCGCGGTGCCGTTGAGCACCGCCAGCACCTGCGCCGGATTGGCGCCACGCGCCAGGATGATGTGGACCGTATCGCCCTCGACGTTCGCCGCCTCGACGGCGGCCAACGCGCGAAGGCTCTCCAGGCTGATCGGAGAGCTCATCTGAAGCTGGACTTCCTTGGATCCGGCGACCTCGGTCAGCAGTTCGGGGACCTGGCCCTCGCGAATCAGCCGGCCGTCATGCAGGAAGATCACGTAGTCACACAATCGCTCGGCGAGGTGCACGTCGTTGGTCGCCAGGACCACGGCCGTGCCGGTCAGGCTGAGGAGCTGGAGCCGCTCGATCAAGTCGAGCTCGGCGCGGTAATCGAGGGCAAGCGTGGGCTCGTCCAGCAGCAGGATGGATGGGCGGTGCACCAGCGCCTCGACGAGGTTGAGCTTTCGCTTCATCCCCAGCGAGTACTCGCCGACGAGCTGGCCGCGGGCGTCCCACAGGCCGGACCATCGGAACAGCTCGTCGAGCCGGTCGCGGGTGA
>VBEQ01000060.1 GCA_005881235.1 Chloroflexota bacterium
CTGACGGGAGACTCGCTCTATCGCAACGTGTTCTTCTCCTTCGCCGATGCGGTCATCCTCTGGCACTACGGCTACACGCAGGAACGCACCGGCAATGCCCGCCTGGACACGGCCTACCGCGCCATGCGGCGGCTCCTGGCCGGCGCCGAAACGTTCGCGGAGACGACCCTGCCCGCCGAGCCGGACGTCGCCTATTTCCACCGGCTGCGCCGCATCAAGCTGACTCGCGACAATGCCTACCCGATGCTGCGCCGGGCCGGCCGGCTGCTCGGCACCGTGGAGGCGGAGGTGACACAGGAAAAGCTGCACACCGTCCGCGGCAGCATCCTGACGAGTTACGTGACCTTCAGTGCGCAGGTGATCGCGATGGCCCGCGCGCTGCGTGCGGAGCGCGACGCGATCGACCGCAACGACGTGCTGCACGGCTTGCTGGCGATCACGAGTCTGTTGCGGACGCCACCGGACGCGCTGCCGGCCTGACCCAACTTTTCGGTACGGTCGCGCCCAAAAGCAGCATCGCGAGCGCCCCGACCAGCATCGGCAGGAGCGCAAAGCGAAAGTGACCCGTCCAATCCCAGACAACACCACCGAGGGCGGGACCGAAGAAGGCCGCACCATAGCCGACCGTGAACATGAACCCGCTGGTCCGGGCGACCTCGGATGGCGCGAACAGCGCCGGCAGTCCCAGGTTCAGGATGAAGGCGAGGCTGGCGGCGGCGCCCGCCAGCCCGGCCCAGAGCGGCGCACTGCCGGCCGGCGCCAGCGCATAACCGCCGACGCCCACCAGCGAGCCAACGCCGGCAAGGACATACGGCCATCGGCGTCCCAGCATCGCGTCGCCGCGTAATGCCAACCAGAAGCTGACGGGGAGCTGCATCGCGTTCAGCACACCCAGGGTCAGCGGAATCAAGGCGTGGGCGTGGCGCGCATCGAGGGTATCGGGGACCCAGCTGTTCATTCCGAAGTAGACGAGGCTGGCGCCGCCCATCAGCAAGCCGACGCGAAGCATTTGCCCACTGCGCCAGTCCGGAAGCCACAGGCCCGCGGTCGCCACGGCGGCCTCGGACGCCGGCGTGACGATCAACCAGAGCGCCAGGACGATGGCGGCCGGCACAGCCCACACGGCGAGGGCGACCTGCCAGCCAAAGGGCACCAGCAGCAGGGGCAGCGTGATGCTGGCGGCGATCACCTCGCCAACCAGCAAGCCATTGGAGTAGATCGCGATCGCCCGTCCGATGCGCTTGGGAAACCAGGCCTGCGCCAGGCTCGGCATCGCCGGTTGCGCCACCGCGATGCCGAGCGCGAACACGACGGTGAACGCGAAGACCACGGCCGCGTTGGGATAGGCGCCCCGCAGGCCGGCACCGAGCGCAACGAGGGCGAGGCCAACGGCAACCGCCCGCCGCGCGCCGACGCGGCTGACCAGGTAGGCACCCGGGATCGCGCCGGCCGCCATCAACAGCACCGGCAACGAGGTCAGGAGTCCGGCGGCACTGTAGGAGAGCGAGAGCGAGCGGTGCAGGGCGGGCAGGGTGGGCGGAACGCCGAGGATGACCGTGCGCAGGTTGACACCAACCAGCCACAGGAGCAGCAGCGTGAGGACCGGGTTTCGCGGGCGGCGACTAGAGACCGCCGACAGGTAGCTCCTCGATCAGGACCGTCGGGCTGCCGCAGAAGCCGCCGGCGAACATGAAACGGAGGTCGTCGGCCACGGCCACCACCTTCTTCAGCAGGGCGATGACGTTGCCCGCGACGGTCAGCTCCTTGACGGGCCTGGTCAGACGGCCGTTCTCGATCCAGTGGCCCGTGAGGCCCAGCGAAAACTCACCCGAAACCGGGTTGACGGTGTTGAGGCCGGAAAGTTGTGAAACGTGCAATCCGTTGCTGACGCGCGCCAGCAGCGCCTCCCTCGACAGGCTACCTGGCTTGAGTACCAGGTTGGAGACGCCGACCTCAGGCACGCTCTTGTAGGAACGGACCGCGCTCCCGGTCGACCGGCTGTTGGTTCGCCTCGCCGTGTAGGTGTTGTGGAGATAGCCCTTGAGAACGCCCGCGCCGATGAGCTCGTTGCGTTCGGCCGGCACACCCTCGCCGTCGAAGGGCCGGCTGGCCAGGCCTTCGGGGAGACGCGGATCGTCGGTGATGGTGACAATTTCCGCCGCCACCGACTCGCCGACCTTACCGGCGAGCAGCGATCGCCGCTTGATCACGGCGTCGGCGCTGAAGGAGCTCCCCAGCACGCCGAGGATCATCGCCGCCGCGTGGGGATGGAGCACCACCGGAACACTCGCCGTTGGCACCGGTCGCGCCCCCAGGAGTCCGGCCGCATTTTCCACCGCTTCCTTCACCACGCCGGCGAGGTCCAGCTCGTCCATGTCGCGGCCATGGGTGAACGCAAACCCCGACTGCATCTCGGAATCCTGTTCAGCGATCGTTTCGAGCACACCGTAGGCGACGGTCCGATCGAACGATGCCTCGAGCCCACGGCTGTTGTAGATCGCGACCTGGCCGCTGCCGTCGCTGTACATCGCATCGCTCACGCGGCGGACGCGCGCGTCGAGCGAGGTGGCGCGCCGCTCCATCTCGAGCGCGAAGTCGA
Organism: Chloroflexota bacterium; assembly: GCA_005881235.1. Taxonomy (GTDB): domain Bacteria; phylum Chloroflexota; class Dormibacteria; order CF-121; family CF-121; genus CF-13. Next base: position 2,600 of record VBEQ01000060.1, read on the forward strand.
TCTTCCGCTGCGGGTCGACCCCCGCGACCGCGGGCGACGCCAGCCCGGTCAACACCTCGAATGGGCGCGGCTCGGGCAGCACGTTGGCGTCGTCGGCATGGTTGTAGCGGCCATTGAGCAACGCCTCATCGACCAGGCTGTCGAGCGCCGCCGGCTCGAAGTCGGAGGTATAGGAAAAACCAACGCGATGCTCCCGAAAGGTGCGAAGACCGATCCCGCGACTTTCCGCCGACACCAGCGACTCGATCTCGCCTTTGTAAACCCGGACCGTGAACTCGGTGCCTCGAGAGATGTACAGCTCGGCGTCCTCCGCCCCTTGTGCCTTGCAGCGCGCCAGCAGGCTCTCCCCGATCGGGTTCACTGGCGCATGGCGCCGGCCGGGACCACCCCGGTGCCGCCAACGGTGAGCTCCGAGATGCGGATGGTTGGCTGGCCGACCGAGACCGGGACGCCTTGCCCTTCTTTGCCGCAGGTGCCGGGGGCGAGCTTCAGGTCATTGGCGACCATGTCGATCTTGTGCAGGGCGCGCGGTCCGTTGCCGACGATGGTGGCACCACGTACCGGCCGGCCGATACGGCCACCCTCGATCAGGTAGCCCTCGGTCACGGCGAAGACGAAGTCGCCGGTGGTGACGTCGACCTGTCCGGCACCGAGCTTCTTGGCGTAGAGCCCGCGCGGGGTCGCGGCGATGATGTCCTCCACCGTGTGCGCGCCGGCGGCGATGAAGGTGTTCGTCATTCGCGGGATGGGCAGGTGCTGGTAGGACTGGCGGCGACCATTCCCCGTGACCGGGTGGTTTTGCTGACCGGCGCGCAGCCGGTCGTACATGTAACTGACGAGAACACCGTCCTGGATCAGGACGTTGCGGCGGGTCGGCACACCCTCGTCGTCGACGGCCAGCGTTCCCCAGCGGCTGGGCAAAGTGCCGTCGTCGATGGCGGTGACGATGGGGCTCGCGACCGCCTGACCGATCTTGCCGGTGAAGACGGTCGATCCCTTGCCGACAAAGTCCGCCTCGAGCCCGTGCCCGCAGGCTTCGTGGAAGAGCACACCGCCAAACTCGTTGCCGATGATGACCGCCATCTGGCCGGCGGGCGAGGGCGCTGCATCGAGAAGGGCCACAGCGCGTTCGGCCGCGGCTCGGGCATACTCGGCGGCCGAGGTGTCGTCGAAGAATTCGAAGCCACGCTGCATGCCCGGTGCCTCCATCGCCGTCTGAATCTCGCCGTTGCGCTCGGCGACGGCGTGAACCATCAGCCGGACGCGGGTGCGGGAGTCGGCGTGATGAATCCCTTCGGAGGTGGCGACGAGCACCTCCTGGGCGCTCTGCCCATAACCGACCGCGACCTGCTTGACCGCGCCGCTCACGGCGCGAGCCGCCTGGTCCGCTTCCAGCAGCAGCTCGATCTTTGCCTCCGCTCCGACGGAGTCTGGCGGCACATCGATCCGCTGCGGCGGCCGCGGTGCCCCGCTGAGCTCAGCGAATGCAAATCGTCCGCCACCGCGGCGCCCGATCTGCGCGGCCAGGTCCGCGGTCTTCAGCAGGCCGTCTTCCGAAAGATCCTCGGTATAGACATAGCTAACCGTCCCCTGATGGATGATGCGCAAGCCGGCGCCAAGGTCATTGCCGGAATTGACCCGCTGCACCTTGCTCTCCTCGACGCTGATCGACTGGTTGCGCTTGCGCTCGACGAAGAGCTCGACGAAATCCGCGCCCGATCGCAGCGCCCGCTTGATCACGCTGTCCACGAGGGATTGCTCGAGTAGTGGCATCAGCTTGAGTGTACCGGCCTTTTCCGCCGGGTCGGCCTTTCCAATGGCAGGAGTCGGATCAATTCTTCGGCAACGGCGTTTAGAGGCTTGACGTTGCCCTCGGCCCGACAGATGATCAGCGCGCCTTCCATGGCGGCCAGCGCGGCGAGCGCGATGGGGGTCGCGCGACGCGAGGGGACGCCGGCAGCCTCGAGCTGTTCCGCGAGGACCGCAACCCATGACCGAAACGTCGCGCGCACGACCTCCATCAGGTCCTTCTCACCGGGGACCGTGTCGATCGCGACGCCGGCCACCACGCAGCCGGCGGAGCCAGCGGAGGCCACCACCACCTGGCGCCACATGGCAATGAAGCGTTCGAGGACAGCGGATGGGCTGGTTGGGGCGCCGGCGCGAAGATGCGTGAGGAGGCGCTCGGATGTCCACTGGATGGCGTCTTCCGCGAGTTGCGCCTTTCCATCGGGAAAGTGGTGATAGATCGAACCACGCGGGGCCCCACTGTCGGCGAGGACATCCGAGAACGACGTCGCGCTCACGCCTCGGGAACGGATGAGCGAGGCGGCGCTGCGCACCATGCTCGCCCGGCTATCGGTCGACACACGCGCCCTCTTGACTATGACGGTCATCATAGTGCATGATGTAGGCCGCTATGACGGCCATCATAACCGGTTAAGGAGACAACCCCATGCCAATGATTGACGTTTATGCCGCTGAGGGAACCTTTGGCGACAAGCATGCGCTCGCGAAGGACCTCGCCGCTGCCGTGATGAAGTGGGAGCAAGTACCCAACCTCGCACTCTTCCGCAACAATACTGCCGCCTTCATCCACGAGCTTCCGGCCGATTCGCTGTCCAACGTCGTGGGCGACACCAACTACGTTCGCGTTCAGGTCCTGACGCCGGTCGGCGTCCTCGATCGCAACAAGCAGCTCGGCGTCGTCAAGGAACTGACCGACATCGTCGCTGCCGCGGGTGGTGACCCTACGCTCAGTGCTCGCACCTGGGTGTTGCTCACCGAGTCACCAGAGGGCGGCTGGGGGGTCAACGGACACGCCAACACCGGCGCCGACCTCACCGCGGCCGCGCGCGCGGAGCTCAGCGCAATCGCCGCTCAGAAACCCGCTAAGTAGGGCTGCTGACTGGTTCACGGACGAGCCCGATCACCCAAAACCCGAGCAGGGTCAGCACCCCGGCGGTGGCGATGAACACGGCGGGAAAGCCGAGGCTGGCCGCCAGCGTGGACCCGAGCAGCGGCCCCACCGCGTTACCGACCGCGGTCGCGCTGCTCGTCAAACCGTAGGCGGAACCGCGCAGTTCGGGCGGAGTCGAGAGACCGACGATGGCGTTGGTGGCCGGAATCAGCACGCCGAAGAAAATTCCGAGCCCGGCGCGCAGCAGCAGGAACTGCCCGATGTTCCGAACAAAGGCCTGCGGGAGGAAGAACAGCGCCGCGCCGAAACAGGCGAAGATGAGGATCCGCCGGTACCCGGAGCGATCGACGAGGCGGCTGTAGAAGAGGGCAGCCAGCGCGCTGAACACGGCGGTCGCTCCGAACGCCAGGCCGGCGTAGAGCTTGATCGGGTCGGTCGCGGACGAGAGGCGCTCCACGAACAGCGGCAGGATCGGAAAGACGATGGCCGAGCTCAATTGCACCAGCAAGAGCGTCACCATCAAAGGCATCAGGATCGGTGAGCGTAGACCGATGCCCACCGTTTCTACGAAGCCGGGTCGCTTCACGATCGACGGCGGCGCGAAATGCTCGTGGACGAATTGCCAGACGAAGACCCCGGCGATGGCGAGCATCGCGCCGGCGACGAAGAACGTTCCGCGGATCCCGACCGCCTGGGCGATCAGACCACCCAGCACCGGGCCGGCTGAGATCCCCACGTAGACGCTCGTCTGCAGCAGTCCCATGCTCCAGGCGAGGCGCTCGCGCGGGACGATGCCCGCCACCAACGCGGTGGCCGCGGCGATCGTCCCGGTGAACATGCCCTGGAGAATGCGCAGCACGAGGAACTCCTCGACGTTTTGCACCAGCCCCATGAGCGCGATGATCAGTCCGCCGATCAGCATCGCGCGTAGCACCATGAGCTTGCGGCCATGCCGGTCGGCGAGCGCGCCCCAGATCGGGCTGAAGATCGCGAGCGAGACCCCGGTGCTGGTGACCAGCGCGCCGGACCAGAAGACGACCGCGCTCTCGGGGCTCACCCCGATTTCCTTCAGGTAGAGCGGGAGAAACGGGAGGACGAAACCGAAAGCGAGCATCGCGGTCGCCTGCGCGACACAGATGACATACAGGCTGGTTTGCCAGCTCGGGCTGAGCAGTCCGGAGACATGACTCGGTGGAGGAGGCCGAAATCTCATGTCAGCCCGGTCAGGTCCGGGTTAGCGAGACCGCGGGTTAACCGGCGCCTTTCGCGTAACTGTGAAGTCCGACGATCCAGAGGTTGACGGCGTAGAGCGTCACCATGATGGAGAGGAAGCCCGCCGTCGCGATCAGGGCGGTGCGCCGCCCCCGCCAGGCGCGAAGACTGTGCGAGTGGAGGTAGATCGCATAGACGATCCACGTGATAGCGGCCCAGGTCTCTTTCGGATCCCATCCCCACCACCGGCCCCACGCGTGCTCTCCCCAGATGGCGCCCGCCATGGTGCCGAAGGTCCAGATGGGGAAGCCGAGCAGGATGGCGCGGAAGGTCAGCCGGTCGAGCGTCTCGAGTGACGGCAGGCGAGCGGCGATCGCCGAGCCGTTCAACCACGACTTCGCGCTCGCGCTGCGGTCTTTGACGAGGTAGAGCGCCGCGAAGACGAAGCTCGACACCAGGATGCCGGAGGACGCCATCATGCTGGTGACGTGAATCTTCAGCCAGTAGCTCTGTAGCGCGGGCACAAGCGGTTCGGGTGACTGGTAAAGGCCGTAGCCGATGCCCATCAAGGCGACGATGACGAAGAGTGCGACGCCGCCGCCCAGCGACGCCACCGGCCAGCGAATCGTCATCAGCAGGAAGACGGTGACGGCGACCAGGGCCAGCATCGAGCTGTACTCATACATGTTGGCCAGCGGGTAGTGCCCGTCGGCAAAGCCGCGGAAGATGATGGCGGCCAGGTGGATCGCGGCGCCCGGGGCGACCAATGCGATCGCGACCCATCGGAGCGCTTCCGTCCGGTAGGCGAAGAAGGCGAAGTAAAAGAACATGCCGCCGACATAGAGACCCATCGCGGCGAAATACAAGTGCAGCGAAAGATCGGCGACGCCGCCGGGCAAGCGAGCCAGATCACCGCGGACCAGCGTCCAGAGCGCGGGTCCGCGCCGCCCCGTAACCGCCGCCGTCCCGACGTTTTCTGTGACCGTGGCTCGCGCCATCTCAGACCCCAGCCTTCGCCCCAACCTTGCCGCTCGATGCGACCGGGGTCAGGGGGATCATCTGCATCGCGTCATCGCGGAAGCGAACCCGCTGGAAGGTGATGCAGTTGACGGGACAATGGTCTTCGCAGATCCGGCAGTTCGTGCAGCGGTCGTAGTTGACGAGGATCTTGCCGGACTTGCCGCCGAATTCTTCCCCGAGCACGGTGTTGCAGATCTCGACGAAGCCGCCACTCGATGTATCGCGGTTTTCGCCGGCGACGACGACATCCAGCGCCTTCTCGGGGCAGACGTCGTCACACGCGCCACAGAGGATGCAGGTCGATTCATCGACGTGGTGCACTGTGTCGCACTGGAAGCAGCGCAGCGCCGCCGTGATCGCCTGCTCGTCGTTCCACGGCAGTTCCACCGGCGTCATGTCCATCCGCTTCTCAGCCGGAAGGATGGGAGGCTCCTCGCGCAGGTAGTAGTCCGCCTCGCGGTGGTCGTCGGTCGACTCGATGACCGTGAGGGGCTTGGCGTCGCGCGGGACCGAAGCCCCCAGGAACTCGTTGATCGAGCGCGCCGCCCGGTGGCCCCAGGCGATGGCATCGACGATGAACGACGGTCCCTGGACACAGTCGCCGCCGGCGAACAGCTTTGCTGTTTTGGTGTGCGCGCCGGTATCGGCCTCCATCAGCTTGCGCGGCGTCAGCGGCACGCCCTGGTCCTGCGGGAAGTCCATGATCTGCCCGGAGGCGAAGATCGCGTACCGGCAGGGAAGCACGTGCTCGGTGCCGGGCAATTTCTGCACCGTATTGATCAGCAGCTTGCCGCTCTCCGGATCGAATTCCAGCTTGTTCTCGTCGACGCGGATGAACTCCACGCCATTGACGTGGCCGCTGGAGTCCGCCTTGATCGCGTTCACGATGACACCGGTGTGCAGCGTCAACCCGATCTCGCGCGCTTCCACCAGCTCGTTGCCGAAGGCGGGCAAACGGTCGGCGGGCTCGATCGACACCATCCACACCTTGCGGGCGCCGCTCTTGATCGACGTCTGGGCGGCATCCGTGGCGACGGCGCCGCCACCAATGACAACGACGTCGCCGCCACGCGGGAAATTGTCCGGGACGATGTCGTAGGACCGGACTCGCAAGAATTCCATCGCGGAGATGACCTCCGGTAGATCGGAGCCAGGGACGGGCAGGATGCGTCCGGTCATCATGCCAACCGAGAGGAAGACGGCGTCGTAATCATTGAGAAGCTGCTCGAGCTTGATGTCCTTCCCCACGTTCTGATTAACCCGGACGCCGACGCCCATGTCGACGATCATCTGAATTTCCCAGAGCAGCTGGTCGTGGTCGAAACGGAAATGCGGGATGCTGGCCGAAAGCAGGCCGCCGAGCTTGGCTTCCCGCTCGTAAAGGTCGACCCCATAACCCATGAGACGGAGATCCTGCACCGCGGTCATGCCCGCCGGCCCGGAGCCCACCACGGCGACCCGCCTGCCATTCTCCGGCGCCCGCTGCCAATCGATGCGCACCCGACGGGCCCACGCGTAATCGGTGGCGAAGCGCTTCAGCGATTTGATCGAGACCGCGTTCTCGGGTCCCTGGACCCAGCCGCGCTTGCAGTCGGTCTCACACGGATGGTTGCACAGCCGTCCCAGCATGGAGGGAAACGGGTTGGTTTCATGGATGACGAGCCAGGAGTCGAGGTAGCGACCCTGCGAGACGTAGTCGACATAGGCCGCGATGTCCTGGTGGATCGGGCAGGCGCGCTGACAGGGCGAGACGGGAATATTGAGGCCGAGGTCGCGGCGGCCGACGAAGACCTTGTTGGAAGCCGTGTCGGTGGTCGTCTTGCCGATCTCCTCGAGGACCTCGTAGGCGCTCACCATGCCGACGGTCTTCGACGTTTTCCTGAAGAGCGGCCCCTCGTCTTCGGTCATGAGGACGATCGGCGTGTCC